>NZ_JAVDTG010000004.1:0-528930 GCF_031455715.1 Flavobacterium sp. 2755 | reverse complement strand
TAATGTTAGGTTAGCCATTGCAGTAAGTGTAACCGATCCGGGAACACCAGCTACAACAGATGCCACACAAGATTTCTGTTTAGTTGATGCGCCAACAGTTGCTGACATTCAGGTGAATACACCAGCTGTGGGAACGATAGTTTGGTATACAGCTGCTACAGGCGGAACAGCGATTCCAACTACAACAGCATTGGTAACAGGAAACTACTACGCTTCAATTCTAAATTCAACAACAAATTGTGAGAGTGCGGTAAGATTAGCTGTTGCAGTAAGCGTGACCGATCCGGGAACACCAACAACTACAGATGCTACACAAGATTTCTGTTTAGTTGATGCACCGACAGTTGCTGATATCCAAGTAAACACACCAGCAGTAGGCACAATAGTTTGGTATACAGCTGCCACAGGCGGAACAGCGATTCCAACTACAACAGCATTGGTAACAGGAACGTACTACGCTTCAATTTTAAATCCAACAACAAACTGCGAAAGCAATGTTAGATTGGTGATTGCCGTAAGTGTAACCGATCCTGGAACTCCAACTACAACAGATGCTACACAAGATTTCTGTTTAGTTGATGCACCAACCGTTGCTAATATTCAGGTAAACACGCCAGCCGTAGGAACCATAGTTTGGTATGCAGCTGCGACAGGCGGAACCCCAATCGCTTCTACGACAGCTTTGACTACAGGTACTTATTATGCATCAATTTTTAACGGAACAACAAATTGTGAGAGTGCGGTAAGATTAGCTGTTGCAGTAAGCGTGACCGATCCGGGAACACCAACAACTACAGATGCAACACAAGATTTTTGTTTAGTTGATGCGCCAACAGTTGCCAACATTCAGGTAAACACACCAGCTGTAGGCACAATAGTTTGGTATACAGCTGCGACAGGCGGAACAGCGGTTCCAGCAACAACAGCTTTAGTAACAGGAACATACTACGCTTCAATTCTAAATCCAACAACAAACTGCGAAAGCAATGTTAGATTAGCCATTGCAGTAAGTGTAACCGATCCTGGAACACCAACAACGACAGATGGAACACAAGACTTCTGTTTAATAGATGCACCAACAATTGCCGATATTCAGATAAACACACCAGCTGTTGGAACCATAGTTTGGTATACAGCTGCGACAGGCGGAACAGCAGTTCCAGCAACAACAGCTTTAGCAACAGGAACATATTACGCTTCGATTCTAAATCCAACAACTAATTGTGAAAGCAACGTTAGATTAGCAGTTGCAGTAAGTGTAACAGATCCGGGAACACCAACAACTACAGATGTCACACAAGACTTCTGTTTAGTTAATGCGCCAACTGTTGCCGACATTCAGGTAAATACACCAGCGATAGGAACAATAGTTTGGTATACAGCTGCTACAGGCGGAACAGCGATTCCAACTACAACAGCATTGGTAACAGGAACATACTACGCTTCAATTTTAAATCCAACAACAAACTGTGAAAGTAATGTTAGATTAGCAATTGCAGTAAGTGTAACAGATCCTGGAACACCAACAACTACAGATGCAACACAAGACTTCTGTTTAGTTAATGCACCAACTTTTGCAAATATTCAGGTTAATCAAACTAATATAGTTTGGTACAGTACAGCCACAGGTGGAACAGCAATTCCTGCAACAACTGCTTTAACAAATGGAACTTATTATGCAGCCATTTTAGATCCAACAACAAACTGCGAAAGCAATGTTAGATTGGCAGTTGCAGTAAGTGTAACCGATCCTGGAACACCAACTACTACAGATGCAACACAAGATTTCTGTTTAGTTGATGCGCCAACTGTTGCTGATATCCAAGTAAACACACCAGCTGTTGGAACAATAGTTTGGTACACAGCTGCCACAGGCGGAACAGCAGTTCCTGCAACAACAGCTTTAGCAACAGGAACATACTATGCTTCAATTCTAGATCCGACAACAAACTGCGAAAGCAATGTTAGATTAGCGATTGCCGTAAGCGTAACCGATCCAGGAACACCAACCACAGCAGATGCTACACAAGACTTCTGTTTAGTTGATGCGCCAACCGTTGCTGACATTCAAGTAAACACACCAGCTGTAGGCACAATAGTTTGGTATACATCTGCGACAGGTGGAACAGCAGTTCCAACAACAACAGCTTTAGTAACAGGAACATATTACGCTTCAATTCTAAATCCAACAACAAACTGCGAAAGCAATGTTAGATTAGCAATTGCAGTAAACGTGAGTGATCCGGGAACACCAACTACAACAGATACAACACAAGATTTCTGTTTAGTTAATGCACCGACTTTTGCTAATATTCAGGTAAATGAATCAAACATTGTTTGGTACAGTACAGCAACAGGTGGAACAGCAATTCCAGCTACAACTGCTTTGACAAATGGAACTTATTATGCAGCCATTTTAGATCCGGCAACAAATTGTCAAAGTGCAGTAAGATTAGCAATTGCAGTTACTGTAACAGATCCTGCTACACCAACAACTACAGATGCTACACAGACTTTCTGTTCTGGAAATGCACCAACAGTTGCTAACATTCAGGTAAATGAAATAAATGTAGTTTGGTATACAGCTGCCACAGGCGGAACAGCAATTCCAGCAACAACAGCTTTGGCAACAGGTAATTATTACGGAGCAATTCAGGATCCGGTAACAGGATGCGAAAGCAGCGTGAGGTTATTAGTTGCAGTTACAGTTGGAAATACAATTAATCCAACAACAACAAATGCTGCGCAAAGCTTCTGTTCAACAGCTTCACCAACAATTGCAAGCATTCAGGTAAACGAAAGCAATGTAACTTGGTTTAGTACAGCAACAGGCGGAACAGCAATTCCAGCAACTACAACCTTAACATCTGGAGTTTACTATGGTAATATTGTAGATCCGGCAACAGGTTGTGAAAGCTCAACTCGTTTACAAGTTACAGTTACAGTAACAGATCCGAGTCCAACGCCAACTACAACAGATGCAACACAGGATTTCTGTTCAATCAATGCACCAACCGTTGCCAATATTCAGGTAAACGAAGCAAATGTGATTTGGTATACTTCTGCTACAGGCGGAACAGCACTTCCAGCCACAACAGCTTTAGTAACAGGAACATATTATGGAGCTGTGTCAAGTACTATAAATTGTGAAAATCCAGCGAGATTAGCAGTTGCGGTAAATGTAAATATTCCGGGTATCATTACAACGCCAAATACAACACAAACGTTCTGTTTATCTAAACTGCCAACATTAGCCAACATTTTAGTTAACGAACCAAACGTTGTATTCTACGCCAATGCTACAGGCGGAACACCACTTCCGGCAGGAACATTACTAACAGTTGGTACGTATTATGCTGCCGCACTTAGTAACACAACTAACGGATGTGAAAGCGCTACAAGGCTGGGTATTACAATTGCCTTTGAAAATGATGCTTTAGTACAGCTTACAACTACAGACGACACACCATGTGTTTTCCAAGGAGTAACGTATTCAATTGCAAATGGAAAATCAAATTATGTTTGGTCAGTTACAAACGGAACAATTACTTCTGGCGGAGGAACTGCAGACGGATCTGCAACAATCTCATGGTCAGATATTGGACCGGGAAGAGTTGAGGTTACTTACACAAATACTTGTGATGAAACCACAACTAAATTCTTAAACGTAACAGTAGCAACATGTTCTGATTTAACAATTACAAATGTGGTTGATAATCCAACACCTAATTTTGGTGATAACGTAACATTTACAATTACGGTAAACAATGTTGGTGAAGGAAGTTTCATCAATACACTAGTTAGTAATTTATTACCAACAGGATATAATTTAGTTAGCTCTAATACATCAACAGGAACTTATAATCCGGCAACAGGACTTTGGACAATTCCAGCACTGCCTGCGGGACAAAGTGTAACCTTAACCATCGTTGCAGAAGTGCTTTCAAGCGGAAACTATTTAACCGTTGCTACAATCGAAAACTCAACACCTTTAGATGTTGATGCAACAAACAATTCAGCTTCAGCTTCGGTTGAGCCAATTTGTTTAACAGTTTACAATGAGTTTACTCCAAATAATGACGGAGCTAATGACTTGTTTAGAATTGATTGTATCGAAACATTCCCTAACAATGAGTTAAAAGTTTTTAATAGATACGGTGCATTAGTGTACAGCAAAGCACACTATGAGAACGATTGGGACGGAACTGCAAATGTATCCGGAGTAGTTAATAGAGGAGATATGCTGCCAACAGGTACTTATTTTTATGTGATTACCATTGGAGATGGAACGGTTAAAAAAGGATGGTTATCAATAATGAGATAACATTCTATTAATCATCTAATTAATTAAACTAAATAAGTATCGTTATGAAACTATATATAAAACCATTAGAAACGTATTTCATTTTAATATGTTCTTTTATTACAGTTTGCGTCAGTGCACAACAAGATCCTCAATATACGCAGTATATGTATAATACAATGGCGGTAAATCCGGCTTATGCCGGATCTACCGGCACTCTCGAAGCCACACTTTTACACCGTTCACAATGGGTAGGAATTTCAGGGGCACCAGAAACACAATCGTTTTCCATTCACGGACCGCTTTCAAACGAAAAGATCGGTTTAGGATTGAGTGTTGTTAACGACAAAATTGGTCCTTCAAATGAATTATACCTTGACGGAAACTTCTCTTATTCATTACCTCTTGGGTACGAAAAAAGATTAGCATTTGGACTAAAAGCAGGTATGAGAATGCTAAATATAGATTG
This sequence comes from Flavobacterium sp. 2755, assembly GCF_031455715.1. Taxonomy (NCBI): domain Bacteria; kingdom Pseudomonadati; phylum Bacteroidota; class Flavobacteriia; order Flavobacteriales; family Flavobacteriaceae; genus Flavobacterium; species Flavobacterium sp. 2755. Next base: position 524,158 of record NZ_JAVDTG010000004.1, on the reverse strand, counting down.
GTCAAAAGGAAGATATTACGATAACAATGATGTTCTCCTAAACCAAAATATAGACAATCAAATGAAACTAGCAGTAGGAGCCGGAATTTACTATTACACAGAAAAATGGTATTTAGGATTCTCTATTCCAAGTTTTATTTCAAACAACTATTATGATGATGTACAGGAATCGATAGATTACGATCGTTTACATTATTATTTAATGGGAGGATATGTTTTTGATTTGAACCCAAATTTAAAGTTCAAACCAGCATTTTTAGTAAAAGCAGTAAGCGGAGCACCGTTAACTGCTGATGTATCGGCGAATTTTATGATTGCTGAGAAATTTGTTATAGGAGGATCATACAGAACAGACGATTCTGTAAGTATTCTGGCAGGTTTTCAAATAACTCCTAGTTTTTATCTAGGTTATGCTTTTGATTACACCACCAGTCAATTGAATAAATACAACGATGGAACACATGAGTTCATCCTGCGTTATTCATTCAACAAAGGACAAAGCAAAATTAAATCTCCTCGATTCTTCTAAAAACAAAACATATGAAAAAATTATATATCCTAAGTTTAGTCTTGAGCATTACGTTTAGTTTTGCTCAAAAGACTAATTTAAAGAAAGCAGATGCTTTGTTTAGAAATTATTCCTATACAGATGCATCAAAGGCTTACGAAGAAATATTACAGAATATTAAAAGTCCGTCGACACAAACATTAAAAAATGCCGCAGACTCGTATTATTTTATTTCTGATGCACGAAATGCCCTAAAATGGTATAGAAAACTATACGAAGCTCAGGGCAATAACCTAACAGATATTTACTATCTACGCTACATTCAAACCATGAAAGCGGTCATGGATTATGATGAAGCAGATAGAGTAACTAAAGAATATCTGGATAAAAAAGGAGATCAAAAGGAAATAAACCGTTATGTTGCACAAAAAAAGCAGCTCGATAGTTTAGCGAAAGCAAAACCGCTGTATCAAATTAAAAATCTGGATATCAATACCAGTAAATCTGATTTTGGAACCACTTTTTATCAGGAAAAAATTGTTTTTACATCGGCAAGAGATACCACCAAGTTTAGTGAAAAACTATATACCTGGAACAATCAGCCATTCCTGAATTTATATGTTTCCGAAAGAAATCCTGCAGATGGAAGCCTCTTCAACGAAAGTTTATTCATTCCAAACGTGATGAGTAAATATCACGAAGCAACGGCCACATTTGATGCAGCAGGGAAAACGATTTATTATACCACTAACATTTTAAAGAAAAACAAATTAGTTGTTGATGGCGATAAAGTCAATAATTTTCAAATTGTTAGAGGTGATGTTGTAGATAATAAATTAGAAAATCCACAAAACGTATTCTTTAGCAGCGATGATTATTCAGTTGGGCATCCTTCTTTAAGCGATGATGGAAAATGGCTTTTCTTCGCATCAGATATGCCGGGCGGATTTGGTGAAACCGATTTGTATGTAGTGAAAATTTCAGATGACGGAACAATGAGTACACCACTCAATCTGGGACCAAAAATCAATACAATTGGTAACGACCTTTTCCCTTATTACAGAAACGGAATGCTTTATTTTTCTTCAGATGGGCATTATGGTTTAGGAGATTTAGATGTTTACGAAAGTAAATTTTTATCAGATGGAACTTTTACAACACCAAGAAACCTTGGTGCTCCAATAAACAGTAACAAAGACGATTTTGCTTATATCGTAGATAAGTCAGACAGTTACGGATATGTTTCATCCAACAGAGCAGGAGGAAAAGGAGACGATGATATTTATTCTTTTGTAAAAGGAAAACCGGTTTGTAACCAAAGTATTTCGGGAATTGCCGTTGACAGAAAATCTAAACTTCCATTATCAGATGTTACCGTTATGGCTTACAATTCATTTAAAGAAGTTTTAGGAGAAACCAAAACAAACTACGAAGGAAAATATGCTATTGTCGTTCCTTGTGATAAAGTGGTTAATATGATTGCTGCCAAACCAAATTACAGCAGTGACGAAAAAACGGTAACAACTACAAAAGAAAATGAAGGTGAAATTCCAAATATCAATTTCGAACTTAGCAATTATGACGATTTAGTGGTAAAAAAGAAAGGTGTTGAAAAAGTAGATGTTAAACCAATTTATTTTGACTACGACAAATACGACATTACACCTTTGGCAGTCGAAGAGTTGACGAAAGTAGTTTTCATCATGCAAAAATTTCCAAACATCAGAATTAAAATTGAATCACATACAGATTCCAGAGGAAAAGATGCCTATAACTTAAAACTTTCAGATAACAGAGCAAAATCAACAAGAGACTATATTATCTCGCAGGGAATTGACGCTTCAAGAATCGAAAGTGCCATTGGTTACGGCGAAAGTCGTTTAATCAATAAATGCAAAAATGGAGTGAAATGTACTGAAGAAGAACATTTGTTAAACAGACGCTCCGATTTCATCATTATTCAAAAATAGTACTATATTTTAGGTCTAATTTATTGATAATTAGATTTTAAAGTATAGAACGTGGAAACCATTTGGAAGTTGGTTTTTTAAAATTCTTTTTTAAGAATAATGGACAAGGAGAAAATCAGGCCGCAAATTTTTGCTGCCTGATTTTTGATTTTATAAAACTTTTGTGTTTAATGTTATTTGAACAAAAATAATCCTAATTTTGATATTCATTTATTTTCAAATCAAAATCAGCATTATTTTACCAGTTTATGAGTATTCAGGAAACCATTCAAACATTAAGAGACGAACTTAATCAGCACAATTACAACTACTATGTGTTGGATAACGCCACAATTTCTGATTACGATTTTGATATTAAACTAAAAGAACTTCAGGATTTAGAAAATAAACATCCGGAATTTTTTGATGAAGATTCGCCAACCCAAAGAGTAGGTGGGGCCGTAACAAAAAACTTCAAAACCATTGCACACCAATACAGAATGTATTCCCTTGATAATTCCTATTCGAAAGAAGATTTAATCGATTGGGAAAACAGAATTCAGCGTGTATTAGGAAATATAGATTTGCAATATACCTGCGAATTAAAATACGATGGAGCTTCAATCAGTATCTCTTACGAAAACGGAAAACTAGTTCAGGCGTTAACGCGCGGTGACGGTTTTCAGGGAGATGAGGTGACCAATAACATCAAAACAATCAAATCAATTCCAATCAAATTAAAAGGAGATTACCCTGAAAAATTTGACATTCGAGGAGAAATTATTCTTCCTCATGCAGGATTCGAAAAAATGAATCAGGAATTGATCGAAATAGGAGAAACTCCCTATTCAAACCCAAGGAATACAGCATCAGGAAGTTTAAAATTACAAGACAGCGCAGAAGTTGCAAAACGTCCGCTGGAATGTTTATTGTATTTTGTAACAGGAAATAACCTTCCGTTTAAAACCCAATACGAAGGATTAGAATCGGCCAGAAAATGGGGATTCAAAGTGCCAAACGAAGCCAAGTTAGTCAATAACATGCAGGAAGTTTTTGATTTTATTGACTATTGGGACATACATCGTCATCAATTACCTTATGAAACAGACGGTGTTGTAATCAAAGTAAACAGCATACATTCTCAGGAAGAATTAGGATATACAGCAAAATCACCACGCTGGGCGATCGCATACAAATTCAAATCAGAGCAGGTTTCAACCAAATTAAAATCAATATCGTACCAAGTTGGGCGCACAGGAGCGATTACTCCCGTGGCAAATTTGGAGCCAGTTCAATTGGCCGGAACCATTGTAAAAAGAGCTTCTCTTCATAATGCAGACCAAATTGAAAAACTGGATATTAGAATAAATGATACCGTTTTTGTTGAAAAAGGAGGAGAGATTATCCCAAAAATTATCGCTGTAGATTTAGACAAACGTCCAGAAAATTCAGAAATAACACATTACATCACACATTGTCCGGAATGTCAAACCGAATTGGTTCGAAATGCCGGAGAAGCAAACCATTACTGTCCGAATTTTTACGGTTGCCCTCCGCAGATTATCGGAAGAGTACAGCATTATATTTCGAGAAAAGCAATGGATATTGAAGGATTGGGCGGAGAAACTGTGGCGCTGCTCTTCAAAAATAATTTAGTGCACAATTACGCCGATTTATATGAATTAAAAGTTGAAGACATTCTTCATTTAGAAAGAATGGCGCAAAAATCAGCTGAAAATTTGGTAAAAGGAGTAGAAAAATCAAAAGAAATTCCATTTGAAAGCGTATTGTTTGCACTCGGAATTCGTTTTGTTGGAGAAACCGTAGCCAAAAAGCTGGCCAAACATTATAAAAATATCGACGCTTTAAGTCAGGCATCTTTAATGGATTTAATTTTGGTAGATGAAATTGGAGAAAGAATAGCCAAAAGCGTAATAGAATTTTTTGAAAACGAAGAAAATAAAATCATAATTGAACGTCTTAAAAGTTATGGAGTTCAATTTGAAACCGTAGAAAGAATAAACCCAAATGCTACCGAGAAATTTATTGGAAAAACTTTTGTTGTTTCAGGAGTTTTCAGCCAATTTTCGAGAGACGATTTAAAAAAGACAATTGAAGATAACGGTGGAAAAGTAGGAAGTTCAATTTCTGCAAAAACCGACTTTGTCGTGGCGGGAGATAATATGGGACCGGCTAAATTAGAAAAAGCAAATAAATTGAATATTCCGATACTATCTGAAGATGATTTTATAACTAAACTGAATGAAGGCTAATAAACCATCGTTAATTTTATTCTTCCTGGCGTTACTGTTTACAATTATTTTTGATTGGACAGAACAAGATTTCCTTGCAATTTATGCAAAGGCAATAGTGCTGCCTGCCATTTTTATTTATTTTTTAATAAGCAGTGAATTCAAAATCAAAAAAACAGAAAGCTTTATTTTTCTATTCTGCTTTATAGGTCAGGTTTTTGACCTTATGGATGTTGAGGTTTCAGAGATTGGCGCCGTAATAAGTTTTCTTGTTGTCTACGCCCTAATCATGAAGCTTTTTATAGTAGAACACGAAAAAATTAAACTACAAAAAAAGGATATTTTGCCAATATCCTTAGTAATAATTTTTATCGTTTATCTGCTTATTTCAGTACTCAGTATGAAATTTGACAACACTAAAAAGTTTGATTATATCTATATCATCTACGGAATAATTCTCAGTTATATAAGTTATTTCTCTTTTGTAAGTTATATTACAAAAGGTACATTCATAACCCTATTAATGTCATTAATGGCAGTAAGTTATATATTTTCAGATATATTCTACATCTTCAACGAATACTTTTCACACTCTGTAGTTTTAGTTTTAATTCGTGATATAACACAAATTTTAGCCTACTACTTTATGGTAGAATATTTCCTCGAAAAAATAAAAATGCATAAAAGAGCCTTATACAATAATTGATTTCGCTTGATTGCTGTGCGCTTTATCCTTATCAAAATAAAAATCGATACGGCCTAAATTGATTCCGTAACAGCCAACCTGATTAACCAATACCTCTTTTCCGTCTTTGTTTTTTACAACAGTAGGTTTATCAAGAAAAGTATGCGTATGTCCGCCAATAATTAAATCAATATCCTGCGTAAGTTCTGCAAATTTTAAATCAGAAATTTTCGAAGGCTCATCTTTATATTTATATCCAAGATGCGAAAGACAAATTACCAAATCGCATTTTTCTTCCTGTTTTAATAAACGTGTCATATCCTGAGCAATTTCAACAGGATTATTATAAACTGTTTCCTTATATAATTGTTTGTCAACCAAACCCTGAAGTTCAATACCTACACCAAAAACACCCACTTTGATTCCGTTTTTATTGAAAATTTTATACGGTTTCACCAAACCATTCATTACGGTATTTTTAAAATCGTAATTAGAATTTATAAATTCAAAAGTAGCATGTGGCATTTGAGCGTATAAACCATCAAGACCGTTGTCGAAATCATGATTTCCAATAGTTGACGCATCATATTTCATCATACTCATCAGCTTAAATTCCAATTCACCTCCATAATAATTAAAATACGGAGTTCCCTGAAAAATATCACCCGCATCTAACAAAAGAACATTTGGATTTTCCCTGCGAATCGTTTCAATAAGTGCCGCACGACGAGAAACGCCACCCTTATTTGGGTTACGCGGATCATCAGCCGGAAACGGATCTATATGACTATGAACATCGTTTGTATGCAGAACAGTTAAGTGTTTTATATCGTTATTTCCAAAACTGCTCAATGACAATCCCAAACTTAATAAGGCAGTACTTGCAGCTGTTTTTTCGATAAATTCTCTTCTTTTCATTTTATATATTTTTTGCGGGGAACTTTATATTTTGGTGATTTTTTTGGCCACGAATTTTAAACTATCAAAAAAATAATTCGTGTAAATTCGTGCAATTCGTGGCAAACTTTTTTTACTCTTCTGTAATACGAATATCTCTAGGAACCGGAATCGTATCAACTTCCTTGAAATAATCAATTAAAACATTTCGAAGTTTATAATTCAAATCATATTTCTGAATGTTTTTTGCAAAGAAACTCATATTGTCGCCGCCATTTGCCAAATAATCATTTGTAGCAACATAATACGTTTTATTAACGTCAAGCGGTTTTCCCTGAACCAGGATATTTTTTGCCGTATTATCTTTTGCAATAGTAAAAGTCATACCAGACAAAGGATGCGGTTTTTTCTCTCTTATTATATAAGATGTAATTTCTAAAATTTGTTCACCTTTTAAAGCCAGAACAACCATATTATTTTCAAAAGGCATAATTTCAAAAGCAGATCTCGTCGTAACATTTCCTTTAGGTAAAATTGCCCTGATACCGCCATGATTTAAAAAACATATATCGATACTTTTATTTTCACGCGTTTGAAAAACTTTATTGCCTCTTTCTAAGCAGACATCGGCCAATAAATTTCCAATAGAAGTCTGCCATTTTCCAGTACTTTTATCAAGAGTTTCTGGACAATATGCCAAAACGCTGTCTAAATCCTTATTAATATGATCGCGATAAGGTTTAATAAATTTCTCAATTTCTGGAGTTTGTGCACTATTTTCTGCGACTGGAATCTGTTTTCCTTCTATCTTCGTTAAATTATAATTCTTAGGACTGCAAGAAATTATTGTAGTTAGTGTTAAGAATATAACAAAAAGTTTTAAAAATCGGTTATACTTTTTTAGTTTTACCATTTTAAATGCGGCTTAAATAATTAATTTTGTAATTCGTAAAAGTACTATGTTTTTAGATTATATAAGAGAATTTTTTGTAAAAAAATCATTAAAAAATAACCTGAATACTATCAAAAACGAGGTTTTTACAAGCAATATACAAACCATTGGTTTGCTGGTTGATGAGAGTAATTTTAGACATTCGAAAGAGTTAATAAAAGAACTTGAGTTGAATGGAATTTCTCCGGAAAACATAAAAATTGCTGCGTACAGACGTAAATTCGACAAGAAAAAAGAGTACTCAAGACCAACTTTCGGTAAAAAACATATCGATTGGAGAGGGCAGATTACAGAAGTTTTTTTAAATGAATTTATCGATACAGAATTTGATCTTTTGATTAGTTATTATGAAGAGGAAACTCCCATTTTAATGATGATCACAAGTAAGTCAAAAGCAAAATTTAAAGTAGGATTTTCTTCGGTCGATGAAAAATTAAATCGATGGATGATTAGTACTACAATGGAACAGTATAAACTTTTCATTACAGAATTGTTTAAGTATTTAAAAAGTATAAAATAAAATTATAAATCAAAATATGCAATCATTAATAGGAACTGGTGTTGCGCTTGTAACCCCATTTAAAAAAGACTTTTCAGTAGATATCGAAGCGTTGCAGCGTGTCGTTAACTTTTCGATTGACGGAGGAGTTGAATATCTTGTCGTTATGGGAACTACAGCAGAAAATGCTACCTTAACACAAGAAGAAAAAGAGTTAGTTATCAGCACCGTAATTGATGTTAATAAAGGAAGACTGCCATTAGTTCTTGGAGTTGGAGGAAATAACACCATGCAGATTGTTGAAGAATTAAAAACAAGAGATTTTTCTGCTTTCGAAGCCATACTTTCAGTTTCACCATATTATAATAAACCAACTCAGGAAGGAATTTATCAGCACTTTAAAGCAATTGCAGAAGCATCTCCGCTTCCTGTAATATTATATAACGTTCCGGCAAGAACATCAAGTAATATGCTTCCGTCGACAGTTGTTCGTTTAGCAAATGATTTTAAAAATATCGTAGCTATAAAAGAAGCGGCAGGAGACATGGCTCAGGCATTAAAACTTATAAAAGATACTCCAAAAGATTTTCTGGTAATTTCCGGAGATGATATGATTGCTTTACCTATCGTTTTAGCGGGCGGTGCAGGTGTAATTTCAGTAATTGGACAAGGTTTTCCAAAAGAATTTTCAGAAATGATTCGCTTAGGACTGAATAAAAAAGCCGTTGAAGCGTTTAAAACACAATATTTTTTAGCAGATTGTATTGATATGATTTTCGAACAAGGAAATCCTGCCGGAATAAAACAAGTCTTTCAAGCCCTTGGTATTGCTGAAAATGTGGTGCGTTTACCTCTGGTTTCTGTAGATGACGCTTTAGCAGCAAGATTAAATGAGTTTGTAAAAAATAGCATTAAATAATTGTTAAAGTGTTAGTATTATAAGATACTAAAAAATTATTTTGCAGTCGCTAAATTAATGACTAAATTTGCACCCGAAAGCTTCGGTGTGATTTTTACTTTGGCATAATGTCTAAGAAAATCATAATAAAAGTAAATAAATGAAAAAAATAGTATCTCTATTAATTGTTGTAGCCCTTTTTTGTTCTTGTAGTGATTACCAAAAGGCATTAAAAAATGAAGATGTTGCAGCAAAGTTCGAAGTGGCGACAAAAATGTACGAATCAGGCAAGTATAATAAAGCCATTCGTCTTTTTGAACAATTAGCGCCAACATATAGAGGTAAACCTCAGGCTGAAAAACTTTTTTATATGTTTTCACAGTCTTATTACAAAACAAAACAATATTATCTGGCAGGATACCAGTTTGAAAGTTTTGTTTCAGGATATCCGCGAAGCGAAAAAGTACAGGAATGTGCTTATTTAGGAGCTTACAGTTATTCAAAATTATCTCCGGTTTACAGTTTAGATCAGGCAGATACCGTAAAAGCTTTAGAGAAATTACAAGCATTTATTGATAATTATCCAAATTCAGAATACATACCTGAGGCAAATAAAACAGTGCAGGTTTTGAATGGGAAATTAGAGAAAAAAGCATACGAAAATGCTAAAGGATACAATACAATTTCAGATTATAAATCAGCTCTTGTAGCTTTTGATAATTTTATAGCTGATTTTCCAGGGACTCCTTTTAAAGAAGACGCTTTGTTTTACAAATATGATTCAGCATATAAGTTAGCAATAAACAGTGTTCCTTCAAAAATGGAAGAACGTTTAAATATTGCAAAAACAGCTTACGCAAACTTAATCAAGTATAAAAGCGATACAAAATATAAAAAAGAGGCAGACGAAATGAATGCCAGAGTTGAAACGGATTTACAAAAATATACTAAATAAAAATAAGTCATGGATTTAAAAAAGACGAATGCTCCTGTTAACACAATAACTTACAATAAAACAGTTATTGAAGAGCCAACAGGAAATGTGTATGAAGCAATTACCATTATGGCTAAAAGAGCAAACCAAATTAATTCTGAAATTAAAAAAGAATTAACTGAGAAATTAGAAGAGTTTGCAACTTACAATGACAGTCTTGAAGAAGTTTTTGAAAATAAAGAACAAATTGAAGTTTCTAAATTTTACGAAAAATTACCAAAACCACACGCTTTAGCTGTTCAGGAATGGTTAGACGGAAAAACTTACCACAGAGGTTCAAACAAATAATATAGTATAATGTCAGTTTTAAACGGAAAAAAGATTTTACTGGGAGTTTCCGGTGGAATTGCAGCGTATAAAACAGCCTCATTAGTACGACTTTTTATAAAAGCAGGTGCACATGTCCAAGTGATAATGACACCTGCTTCTAAGGATTTTGTAACCCCGCTTACATTATCTACCTTATCAAAAAATCCTGTACATTCCAGTTTCTTTAACGATGACAATGAAGATGCTGTATGGAATAATCACGTTGAATTAGGCCTTTGGGCAGATTTGATGCTGATTGCTCCTGCAACAGCAAATACAATGTCAAAAATGGCAACAGGTAATTGTGATAATCTTCTAATTGCTATATACTTATCGGCTAAATGTCCAGTTTATTTTGCTCCCGCAATGGACTTGGACATGTACAAGCATCCCTCTACAATTTCTAGTTTCAATGCCTTAAAGCAATTCGGGAATATAATTATTCCCGCTGAAAAAGGAGAATTAGCAAGTGGTTTATCTGGAGAAGGCCGAATGGCTGAACCTGAAAACATTATAGCTTTTCTTGAAGCAGATTTAGAAAGCAAATTACCCCTTAAAGGAAAAAAAATACTAATAACTGCAGGTCCAACATACGAAGCAATAGATCCCGTACGTTTTATAGGAAATCATTCTTCTGGAAAAATGGGATTTGATATTGCAAATGCAGCAGCTAATCTTGGAGCACAGGTTGTTTTAGTTTCAGGACCAACACATTATAAAGCTAAAAATCCTTCGATTGAAGTTATAAATATAATGTCGGCGCAGGAAATGTACGATGCCTGCCACAAACATTTTAATGATTCTGATGCAGCAATTGCAGCAGCGGCTGTAGCAGATTACAAACCAAAAGAGGTTGCATTGCAAAAGATTAAGAAAAATGCAAGTGAGTTTTCGATTGAATTAGAGAAAACAAAAGACATTTTATCCTCTTTAGGGGCTATTAAAAAGAATCAATTTTTAATAGGTTTTGCTCTTGAAACAGAAAATGAAATTGAAAATGCTAAGCTGAAAATCCAGAAAAAAAACTTAGATTTGATAGTTCTAAATTCTTTGCAGGATGAAGGTGCCGGTTTTAAAAAAGAAACCAATAAAGTAACATTTATTGATAAAAACTTTAATATCGAGCCAATGGAATTAAAATCGAAAGAATTTGTAGCAGTCGATATTTTAAACAAAGTGATTTCGCATTTTTCAAAATCATAAAGATTTAAAATATTTTATAAAAAGTAAGAATAGTTGTTCTATTTTTGCTACTAATAAAATTTTATTTGTATGAACAAAATAGTTACACTTTTCGTATTTTTTATTTTTGGCTTTACTCAGGCGCAGCAGCTAAATTGTACAGTAACTATTAATACTGAAAGGCTTCCTACACCAAATCAGCAGGTTTTTAAAACACTGCAGACCTCTTTATCTGAATTTGTAAACAAAACAGACTGGACAGGATCTGGATCTGCTTTAAAACAGCATGAAAGAATTAATTGCTCAATGTATATTACATTGTCCTCCTATAGTTCTGACCAGTTTACAGGAACTATTCAAGTGCAGTCTTCAAGATTAATTTACAATTCGACTTATTCTTCGCCAGTTCTAAATTTTAACGACAAAGACTTTAATTTTAGATACACAGAATACGAGCCATTATTGTTTAATCCAACTGTTTTCGAATCAAATTTAGTATCTGTAGTATCTTTTTACAGTTACATAATTTTGGGTATGGATGCTGATACGTTTCAAAGCGGCGCTGGAAATCAATATTTTGAAACAGCTCAAAACATTGCAAGTGTTGCACAGCAAGGCGGATTTAGAGGATGGAGCCAAACAGACGGGCTTCAAAATCGTTATTATTTAATAACAGATATGCTTTCTCCAATGTATACTGATTTACGTCAGACAACGTTTTTATATCATACAGGTTTAGATACCATGAGCAATGATTTAAAAGGAGCAAAAGAAAAAGTAAAATCTTCTTTATTACTTATTGGAAAAGTAAATTCAGTTAGACCAAATGCATTTTTAACCCGCGTATTTTTTGATGCAAAATCAGATGAGATAGTTTCTATTTTTTCAGGAGGCCCAAGTATTCCTGTTACGGACTTAACAGATATTTTGAATAGAGTTTCGCCTTTAAATAATTCAAAATGGTCGCAAATTAAGTTTTAAAAACTTAATTTTTTTTCCTTTCTTCGTAGCACTTTATTTTTATAATTTCCCTTTATGATAACTTCACTATCGATTAAAAATTATGCTCTGATTGAAAAGCTTTCTATTGATTTTTCAAAAGGTTTTTCTATAATTACTGGTGAAACAGGAGCAGGAAAATCGATTATATTAGGAGCGATTGGACTCGTTTTAGGAAAAAGAGCAGATTTAACTTCATTAAAAAACAAAGAAGAAAAATGTGTTATTGAAGCACATTTTGAAATTTCTAAATACAACTTGAAAGATTTTTTTGCAGAAAATGATCTCGATTATGAAGATGAAACCATAATTAGACGTGAAATTTTGCCTTCGGGAAAATCAAGAGCTTTTATAAACGACAGTCCGGTAAATCTTCAGGAATTACAGGATTTGAGTCTTTTTTTAATAGACATACATTCGCAGCAGCAAACTCAGGAATTGTCTGATGAAACAGTTCAATTTAAAATAATTGATGCTATTGCTGATAATTTTGATACAATTCTAACCTATCAAAATTTGTTAAAACTGTATAAATCAGAGAAATCAAAATTAAATGCTTTACTAAAAAAACAAAGCGATTCAGGAAAAGAGCAGGAATACAATACTTTTTTATTGAATGAATTGGTTTCGGCTAAATTAAAATCTGGAGAACAGGCAGAATTAGAAGCTGATTTTGAAAAACTGAATAACGTCGAAATTATCAAAGAATCAATTGATAAATCGCTTGTAATTGCAAACGAAGAGCAGTTTGGAGTTTTTCATAATCTGAATGAAATTAAAAATGCACTGCAAAAAATTGCGCCGTTTTCAGCAGAATATCAAAACTTTTTTGAACGAATCACTAGTATTTCAATTGAATTTGATGATGTTTCAAAAGAATTGCAAAACGCTTCTGAAAAATTATTAAACGATCCGGAACAATTAGAATTAGTGAGTCAAAAACTGCAGTTAATTTTTAATCTGCAAAAGAAACACCATGTTAATTCTGTAGACGAATTACTTCAAATTCAGGCAGATTTAGGAAATACACTTTTAGAATTAGATAATATCGAAGAAGAAATCGAAACGTTATCTAAATCAATCGAAGAAAAAGCAACAGAATTAGATGCTTTTGCAGCAACAATTCATCAAAATAGAATAAATGCTATTCCGGTATTATCAAATCAGTTAATATCGATTTTAGAAACATTAGGAATGCCAAATGTTCGTTTTAATATGGAACTTTTACCATCTGAAACCTATTTCCAAAACGGAAAAGATGAATTACAGTTTTTGTTTTCTGCTAATAAAGGAACCGATTTTGGCTTATTGAAAAAAGTAGCTTCAGGTGGGGAAATGTCACGTATTATGCTGGCAGTTAAAGCAATTTTAGCACAATATTCGAAACTGCCAACCTTAATTTTTGATGAAATTGACACCGGAGTTTCGGGAGAAATTGCCATTAGAATGGGAGAGATTATGAAAGAAATGAGTGCCAAAATGCAGATTTTTGCGATTACACATTTACCGCAGATTGCGGCAAAAGGAGATTCGCACTTCAAAGTTTCTAAAGCAACAGTAGGCGATCATACGCAGTCAGAATTAAAGTTACTGTCTCAGGACGAAAGAGTTATAGAAATTGCTCAAATGTTATCAGGAGCAGTCGTTTCAGATTCGGCTTTAAATCACGCCAAAGCCTTGTTGAACTAAAGAAATACTTTATATTTGTCATCGAAAAATAATTAAACAAAACAGGCATAAGTTGTCATTTATCTTGATAATGATTAATTTATGAGTAAATAAAAAGAGTATGATTATAGAACCTAGAATGAGAGGATTTATTTGTTTGACTGCCCACCCAAAGGGAGCTGAGCAAAACGTTAAAAATCAAATTGAATATATCAAATCAAAAGGTGCAATTGCCGGAGCAAAAAAAGTATTAGTTATTGGTGCTTCAACAGGTTTCGGATTAGCTTCAAGAATCACAAGTGCTTTCGGATCTGATGCTGCTACAATTGGAGTATTTTTCGAAAAACCACCGGTTGAAGGAAAAACGGCTTCACCAGGATGGTATAACTCTGCAGCTTTTGAAGCAGAAGCTCATAAAGCAGGTCTATATGCAAAAAGTATCAACGGAGATGCTTTTTCAAACGAAATAAAAAGAGAAACTTTAGATTTAATAAAAGCTGATTTAGGACAAGTAGATCTTGTAATTTACAGTTTAGCTTCTCCAGTGCGTACAAACCCTAATACAGGAGTTTTACACCGTTCAGTTTTAAAACCAATTGGACAAACTTTTACAAACAAAACAGTTGATTTTCATACAGGAAATGTAACTGAGGTTTCAATCGCTCCTGCAAACGAGGAAGATATTGAAAACACAGTAGCTGTAATGGGTGGTGAAGACTGGGCAATGTGGATCGATGCTTTAAAAAATGAAAATTTATTGGCAGAAGGTGCTGCAACAGTAGCTTATTCTTATATTGGGCCAGCATTAACAGAAGCTGTTTACCGTAAAGGAACAATTGGTCGTGCAAAAGACCATTTAGAAGCTACTGCATTCACTATTACAGATAACTTAAAATCTATTGGTGGAAAAGCTTATGTTTCTGTAAACAAAGCATTAGTTACACAAGCAAGTTCTGCAATTCCGGTTATTCCATTGTATATTTCTCTTTTATATAAAATCATGAAAGAAGAAGGTATTCACGAAGGATGTATCGAGCAGATTCAGCGTTTATTCCAGGATAGATTATACAACGGTTCTGAAGTTCCTGTTGATGAAAAGGGAAGAATTAGAATTGACGACTGGGAAATGCGTGACGATGTTCAGGCAAAAGTGGCTGAACTTTGGAAAGAAGCTACAACAGAAACGTTACCGGCTATTGGAGACTTAGCAGGTTACAGAAATGATTTCTTAAACTTATTTGGATTTGAATTTGACGGAGTTGACTACAAAGCAGAAGCTAATGAAGTAGTTAATATTGACAGTATCAAATAAAAACATAAATCTTACAGTAAAAACCATCAACCAAAAGTTGGTGGTTTTTTTATGAATATAACCTATCTTTGCTGAAATTTTAAATTTTTAAAATATTCCACTTAAAACCGCATTCCCGCTATGATTTTTTCTTTAATTATACCCGTGTATAATCGTCCGGACGAAGTTGATGAACTTTTAGAAAGTCTTACAAAATCTGATTACAACGAACCTTTTGAAATTGTTCTAGTTGAAGACGGATCATCGATTCCTTGTAAAGATGTTGTAATGAACTATGAAGGAAAATTGAATATCTCATATTATTTTAAACCAAATTCTGGTCCCGGCGACTCCAGAAATTTTGGAATGCAGAAGGCGAGAGGGGATTATTTTATCATTTTTGATTCTGATTGTATTATTCCACCTAATTATTTAACTGAAGTTCGTAAAGCTTTAGATGAAAAATATGTGGACTGTTTTGGCGGGCCGGATAAAGCTTTGAAAAGTTTTTCGAGTATTCAAAAAGCAATCAATTTTGCAATGACTTCTTTTCTAACTACAGGTGGAATTCGCGGCGGTTCTGAAAAAATTAATAAATTCCAGCCAAGAAGTTTTAATATGGGAATTTCAAAGAAAGCTTTTGAAGCTTCAAAAGGCTTTGGAAACATTCATCCCGGCGAAGATCCAGACTTATCGATCCGTTTATGGAACTTAGGATTTGAAACCAGACTCTTTTCTGAGGCTTTTGTGTACCACAAACGTAGGATTGACTGGGAAAAATTCTCCATTCAGGTAAAAAAATTCGGTATAGCAAGACCAATATTAAACAGTTGGTATCCAGAACATAATAAGCTTACTTTCTTCTTTCCAACCGTATTTATTGTAGGTTTATTGATAGCTTTTTTACTATTAATTTTCAATATTGATATTTTATTACAATTATATTTTGTATATTTCGTTATTATTTTTCTTACAGCAAGTATTCAAAATAAAAGTATCAAAATTGGGTATTTATCGGTTATTGCTGTTTGGAAACAATTTTACGGTTACGGAACTGGATTTTTGGAATCTTTTGTAAAAGTGATTTTATTAAAGAAGAAACCACAAGAAGCTTTTCCTCGTATGTTTTTTAAAATATAATATGACAAAAATTATCGGCTTGACCGGCGGAATAGGAAGCGGCAAAACAACAATCACTGCTTTTTTTAAGGAAATGGGAATTCCTGTTTACATCGCAGATGATGAAGCTAAAAAGATAATGCAGTCAGCAGAAATTATTGCTGCAATAAAAAATGCTTTTGGAGAATCGCTCTTTGAAAATAATGTTTTAAACCGGGCAAAATTAGCTGATATTGTTTTTAATGATGCAGATAAATTAACAGTTTTAAATTCGATTGTACATCCTGCAGTAAAAAAGGATTTTCAATTTTGGCTCTCTCAAAATAAAAACGAACCTTTTGTAGTTTACGAAGCGGCCATTTTATTTGAAAGCGGAAAATACAAAGAATTTGATTATATAGTTACCGTTACTGCTCCAGAAGAATTAAGAATTGAAAGAGTGATGAAGCGTGATAATACAACACGCGAACACGTTTTAAGCAGAATGAAAATGCAGTGGGATGATAAAAAACGAATTTCTTTGAGCAATTTTGTTATTAATAACGGTAATCTTAAAATTGCTAAAGAAGAAGTAGTTGAAATTCTTAAAATTTTGAAAATAAAACAAAAACAGTCTTAAATGTTAATATTTGGTTAATGTATTATTTAGTATATTGTTAAAATATTAATTTTGTTTCGATGAATAAATTATTTTTTAGAATACTTGTTTTACTGATGAGTTTGTCCTTAATAGGGATAATTCTAGTGCAGGTATTTTGGTTTAACTCTTCATTTAAAAATAACGAAGAGCAATTTAAATACCACGTTACCCAAGTTATCGGAAATGTAGCTGACAAGCTTGAACAGCAAGAAGAATACAGTTTTTACGATAAATACAACCGCATAAAAGACAGTACCGGTAAAATTCCTAAAAAAGAGGACTTACTTCAAGTGTTTTATGTGCAGAGAAATGCAAAAACAAATAAAACAATTGTTTATTCTAATACGCTGACTTCTGAAGATTACGATATAAGCGGATCGTTTTTTAATAAAAAATTCAGTAGTGAGCGATTTAAGAATTTCAGCTCTAAAAGAGTAACCGAAGTATATAATAACAATAACGGAATTGATAATAACAATTTAGGTCAAAGTATAATACCGGACCTTACAATTGAAAAATCAGGAAGTTTAGATATTTTAAATAAAGTTCAGCAGCAAATTCAGTATAAAGATATTGCGTCCTTAACTCCAATTGAAGGTAGAATTACTAAAGATAAACTTTCTAAGCTTTTAAAGAAAGAATTACAAGAGTACGGAGTTAAAACCAAATTTGAATTTGGAATTTATAGTAGCGGTGTTCCAACCAAAATTAAATCGGATGGATTTCACTACGATAAAGAAGCAACTTATAATATTCCGATATATACTGATAACGAAGGAAATAGCAGATATGAATTGTCAGTTACATTTCCTCATAAAAAGAAATTTTTATTATCTGAATTATTAAGTATTACTATTTTATCAATAGTTTTTACATTAATTATAATAGTTGCATACACGAGTGCCTTGAATCAATTATTGCGTCAGAAACATATTTCTGAAATCAAAACAGATTTTATAAATAATATGACGCACGAGTTTAAAACTCCAATTGCGACAATAAATTTAGCACTTGATGCGATTAGAAACCCTAAAATTATCGAAGATAAAGACAAAGTTTATAGATATCTTCAAATGATAAGGGATGAAAATAAAAGAATGCATGCGCAGGTTGAGAACGTTTTGCGTATTTCTAAACTAGAAAAACGAGAACTTGATATTACTAAAGAACCAACCGTGGTGACAGATGTAATTGACGATGCAATTGAGCATGTAAATTTGATTTTAGAAGATAGAAAAGGTACAGTAGTAAAACATTATAATGCAGCAAGAACGACTTGTTTGATTAATGAAGTTCATTTTACAAACGTTCTGGTTAATATTTTAGAGAATGCCATAAAATATTCACCTGATATTCCTGAAATCGAAATTTTTACTGAAAATGTAAAAGACATGATTTTGATAAAAGTAAGAGATCATGGATTGGGAATGAGTAAGATAGCTCAAAAGCGAGTGTTCGAGAAGTTTTATAGAGAGCACACTGGAGACCTTCATAATGTAAAAGGGCACGGCTTAGGTCTTGCATACGTAAAAAGAATTGTAGAGGACCATAATGGTCAAGTATATGTTGAAAGCGAAAAAGGAAAAGGTAGCACCTTTATAATAAAAATACCATTAATAAATTAAAATATGGAAAATACTAACAAAAGAATACTTTTAGTAGAAGATGACCTAAATTTTGGGGCGGTTCTTAAAGATTATCTAATGTTAAATGACTTTGAAGTTACTTTAGCTAAAAACGGTATGGAAGGTTTCGAGAAATTCAAGAAGGATGTGTATGATTTATGTATTCTCGATGTAATGATGCCTTATAAAGATGGTTATACTTTAGCAAAAGAAATTAGAGAAAAAAACAGTGAAGTGCCAATTATCTTCTTGACGGCAAAATCTATGAAAGAAGATGTGTTAAAAGGATACAAAGCTGGTGCTGACGATTATTTAAACAAGCCTTTTGACTCAGAAGTTTTATTGATGAAAATCAAAGCGATTATTCAAAGAAAATCAGCTGATACAAAAGCAGAACAAGTACAATTTGAATTTAATATTGGTAAATTCCATTTAAACTCAAAACTTAGATTCCTGACTTTCCAGGATGAAGAGCCAATTAAATTGTCTCCAAAAGAGAATGAATTGCTTAAAATGTTAATTCTTCATGAAAATGATTTAATGCCTAGAGAATTAGCTTTGACTAAAATCTGGAGAGATGACAACTACTTTACTTCAAGAAGTATGGACGTTTACATCGCTAAACTTAGAAAATACCTAAAATCTGATGAAGATGTTGAGATTCTTAACATTCACGGAGAAGGTTTCAGATTAGTTGTAAAAAGCAAAGTTTCTGAATAACGAATTCACCTAAAAACAATACAAAAGCTCTGAGAAATCAGGGCTTTTTTTATGTTTAGAAAGGAAATTAAAGTCGCCAATCTTTGTTTAGATGCACTGCAGTGCATCTCTACATTAAAATATGAATTGTCATGATTTATAGATAACGTAAATTATAGAGACGCACAGCAGTGCGTCTACGCAAAGAGAATCAAGAATCTTTGTCGATATACGCGTGCGATTTCTCCTTTCGGTCGAAATGACAAAAAAGACATAAAATACTAGAATTTTTAATTTTATTTTTACAGCGTTTATTGCTCTCATTTTTAGAATAATAACTTCTTATTTGTTAAAGAATTTAAAGCCAAAAACATTTTTTACACGACTTTTCTGAAAAATAAATTTGGAAATTCAAAAAACAATTCTGAATATTTGCAGACGAAAAAAATAATAACCCTTTAAAAACGAAGAAAAATGTTTGTACTTACATTGACATCACAAAGCTTCACACCAAACGGATTTGGTGCAGCACTTCTTCGTGGCTTATTTCAATCTTAGAAATACATTTTTAGATATATAAAAAAGCCCGAAGACATTTAGTTTCGGGCTTTTTTTATTCTAGACACTTCAAAATTTTCCCGAAGAATATTTTACAAACTATCCGAAAGGATAAAAAATCCGCATGCTTATTTCATTCTTGAATCCTTGATTGGTTTCAATCTGATTTGATTATGCATCAACATAATTATAAAAAATTTATGGGAAATAAATTAACTGGAAAAGACCTGATTAAATTGGGTTTTCCAAAGAACAATTCAATAAATATTGCTTTAGGGCAGATAAACAGATATAGAAAAAGAGAAAAAAAAGAATCTATTCTAATAGAGGCAAAAGACGTTCTGCTGAATCCTGAAAAATTTGAAGGCCACGGAACTTGGGGAAAAGTTGCCGAAGGTTTGATTAAACCGGTTCAGGTAAGAATGCATCAGCTTAAAGCAACAAGAGCTCCTTTTACGATTTTTGGTGAAAATGAAATTGACCAGCAGGCAAAATTTCAATTGTATGATTCGTTGAAACTGCCAATTTCAGTAGCCGGAGCTTTAATGCCAGATGCGCATTCGGGATATGGATTGCCAATTGGCGGAGTTTTAGCAACAGATAACGCTGTGATTCCATACGGAGTTGGAGTTGATATTGGATGCCGAATGAGTCTTTCAATTTTTGATTTGCCAGCGTCGCATTTCAAAGGAAAAGAACATCAGTTAGAATCAATTTTAAAAGACAATACAAAATTCGGGATGAATGAAACACACGCTTCAAGAGTAGATCATGAAGTTTTTCATAAAAGTGAATTTCAGGATATTCCGCTGCTAAAGAATCTTTTGCCAAAAGCTTATAAGCAATTAGGAAGTTCAGGCGGAGGAAACCATTTTGTAGAATTCGGAATTGCTAAAATTGAAAACCCGGAGAATGAATGGAAGCTTGAAAAAGGCGAATATTTCGCAGTTCTTTCACATAGCGGCTCTCGTGGTTTAGGTGCAAATATTGCGAAGCATTATACTTATTTGGCAACAAAACAATGTCCGTTGCCAAAAAATGTACAGCATTTGGCCTGGCTGGATTTGAATACACACGATGGTCAGGAATATTGGCTGGCAATGAATTTAGCTGGAGAATATGCAAAAGCCTGTCACGATGATATTCATAGACGAATTGCTAAAGCAATAGGAAAAAGAGTAGTGGTTACAATTGAAAACCATCACAATTTTGCATGGAAAGAAATGGTAAACGGTCAGGAATGTATTGTGCACAGAAAAGGAGCAACTCCTGCTGCAGAAGGGCAATTGGGAATTATTCCTGGTTCAATGACTGCTCCAGGTTACATTGTGAAAGGGAAAGGAAATGCAGAGAGTTTAAATTCTGCTTCGCATGGCGCCGGACGTTTATTTTCGAGAGCAAAATGCAAAAGCACTTTTACGCAAAGTGAAATCAAAAAGGTATTGAAAGCAAATGATGTAACCTTGATTGGTGGAAATATTGATGAAGCTCCAATGGCATACAAAGACATTACAAAAGTAATGGCAAACCAAACCGATTTGGTCGAAGTCTTAGGAACTTTTACGCCGAAGATTGTTAGAATGGATCGTTAAAAAAGTAAAATTATGGAAAGATTTCAAGATGAAAATAAATGGTTGGGCAGCTTTGGAGATATTATCAATGTAAAATGCCCAAAGTGTGCTTCAAAAGCAATTGTTAGAAGAACTTTTGTATCTGAATGGTATTACTCTGATAAAAGAATTTTAGAATGTAAAAATTGCTATTATTCTCAAAAAGAAGTAGCTGTAAAGTATCTCGCTTATGTAGATGCATACTGCTGTAATAATGAGGATAAGATACAGTTTCAATCGCAATTACTAAATGAAGAACCAAAACAAATTAAGTTAAAATGCCCGATTTGTAGTGAAGTTAAACATTATAAACCAAGAATTGACATGGTTCCTTTTGTATTTGATAGAGATAATTCTAAGATGTATGATACAAATTTTAATGTAGAAATCTGGTATCAAAAAGATTTTGGGAAATCAATTTTTTGGGCTTACAATCAGGAACATATAGCGTATTTGGAAAGATACATTAAAGCTGGTTTAAGAGAAAGAAATAATAATGGTAGTGGTAATGGAACAATGATTTCAAGACTTCCAAAATTTATAAAAGAAGCGAAAAACAGAGAAAAGCTTCTTAAAATATTAGAAAAATGGAAAGAATAATTCAAATAACAGCGGGTCGTGGACCTGCAGAATGCACTTGGGTTGTCGCCCAAGTGCTTAAAAAAGTGCTGGAAGAAGCACAAGATCAGCAATTAGATGTTGTGTTGCTGCAACGGGAAGTTGGAGAAGAAAACGGAACGGTTGAAACAGCTTCAATTTCTGTAAAAGGAAAAAATGCTGAGAGCTTTGTAAAATCTTGGATTGGAACAATTCAATGGATTGGTCAGAGTCAGTTTAGGAAAATGCACAAACGCAAGAACTGGTTTATTGGAATTTTTGAAATCGAACAGCAAAAAAATACATCAGTTTCGGAAAATGATATTCAATATCAGGCAATGCGAAGTTCGGGAGCAGGCGGTCAGCACGTAAACAAAGTGAGTTCGGCGATTCGGGCGACGCATATTCCAACAGGGATTGCGGTTGTTTCTATGGACAGCCGCTCGCAGCATCAAAACAAAAAACTGGCTACGGAAAGATTATTAAAAAAACTAGAAGACGAGAAATTGGTTCAGCTTAAAAATCACGTGGGGAAACAATGGGAAAATCAGCTGAATATCGAGCGTGGAAATCCTGTTAGAGTTTTTACTGGAAGTGATTTTAAAAAGAATAAAGTAGAGAAAAGTTACAAAGGAACTCGTCAGAAATTAAAAAACGATTTACGACATGAAAACAATTGATAAATACCTTTTTCAGGCTTTGGATAACTATCCGTATTCGCTTGAAGAAACGATTGAGTCTTTAGATTATGCTTTTTCTTATGATGCAAAAAACACAATGGTTTTGTGTTTATACGGAAGAATTCAGGCTGAACAATTAATGAATTATGAAGAGGCAAAACCCTATTTTCAGGAAGCTTTATCGATTAATATTCATGCGCTTGAAGTTTATCCGTATTATTTACAGACTTTAATTTTGAATGAAGATTATGAAGAAGCACAAAAGTTAATTGATTTTGCTTTAACCATAAAAGGGATTAACAAATCTGATATTTACGTTAAAAAAGCAATTCTTTTGGAAGCACAACATGAATTTAAGAATGCATTAAAAGAGATAAAAAATGCTAAACTTCATTCTTTACAATTTGCATACGAATGCAATATTAGCGATGTAGAAAAAAGAATTGAAGGCAAGATGGATTTGCTAAAGAAGAAAAAGAAATCTAAAAAAGATTCTAAAAAGAAATCGAAATGATTTTGATTGAAAGAAAAACGATGCAAGATTGCATCGTTTTTTGTTTGTCACGAATTTCATGAATTCCCACGAATTTTAAATTAAAAATCTGTGTTTATCAGTTTAATCCGTTTAATCTGTGGGCAATTTTATTTCCAATGCAGCTCCAAAGCAAAACAAGTTTTTTCACCTTTTGTAATGCTGAATGTTGCTGTTGTATGATCATCATCTTCGCTTTCGTGAATTACAACATTATCTTTTAGGGAAAGCTCTTTCATGAAATTCATTTCGAAGCTTTTAACTTCTTGTTTCATGATTCTTTTTGGGTCAACGTGATCCAGACACCATTCTAAATATTTTACGTTATTTACGTGATTTACAATGTCTAAATCAGATAAATAAACTATTTTTTCAAAAACAGCTTCTTTTTCGTGATTGATGTTTATTTTAGAAAAACCTTCTTCTGTAGCTCTGTTTTCAGGGAATAATTCAAAATGTTCGTAAGGTAAAGCCAAAGCTTCCGGACGGCGTAATTGTGTATTGAAAACTGCCCAATACGTTTCGCAGCCTACGATTTTTTTTCCGTTTACATACATTTCCAACGCACGGACCGAGCGTGAATTTTCCAGACTGTTGATCCATGTTTTTACGGTTACAACATCCTGCCATTTTGGTAAAGAGTGAACTTCAACGCGCATTCGGCTTAAAACCCAGGCTTGGTGAAATTCCTGCATATCATAAAAACTAATTCCCCCAATTTCTGAATGCGCTGCGGCGGTTAATTGTAAAATATTACACAAATCGGTATATTTTAAAAAACCAGTTGGCGTACATTGTGTGAAATTGATTTCCCAGTCTTTACTTAAAACTGATGTGAAATTTGGAGATATTGGCATTTTTGAATTTTAGATTTTAGATTGTTGAGTTTAGATTTTTTCTATTAGAGAATAGAATAAAGAGTATAGAAAAAAGATTTTTGATTTTACTTTAGAAGATTTTCTATGTAATCTATAATTTCTTTTCTATCTGCTGCATAATCAAACCATTTTGTGTTTTCATTTCTCTTGAACCACGTTAATTGCCTTTTGGAGAATCTTCTTGTGTTTTTCTTGATTTCTTCAATGGCAAATGGTAAAGTGAATTCTTCGTCAAAA
Source organism: Flavobacterium sp. 2755 (assembly GCF_031455715.1). NCBI lineage: Bacteria > Pseudomonadati > Bacteroidota > Flavobacteriia > Flavobacteriales > Flavobacteriaceae > Flavobacterium > Flavobacterium sp. 2755. Next base: position 499,900 of record NZ_JAVDTG010000004.1, on the reverse strand, counting down.
TAACTAAATAATTCTCTATAACCGACGGTTTGAAGTGCATTTAACGCTTTATTAGGATACAATGCTTTTGCTTCTTCAAGTAAACCTTCTTTCATCATAATGTCAACTCGCTGGTTGATTCGGCTGTAGATGATTTCTCTGTCAGCATCTAAACCTATTAAAATAGGAGTGAAGTTTCTATTGTTTTTCTTTTGGTTTAAAAAGGAAGAATACGGTTTTTGTGTTCCAATGCAAACTTCTACAAAACGCATCATTCGCTGTGGATTTTGCAAGGTTTGTGGATTTTCTAAAGTTATTTTTTGATAATATTCTGGATCCAGGTTTTTTAATTGTTCCTGAAGATATTCAATTCCTAGTTTTTCGTAATTTGAATTTACTTCTGAGCGAACTTGCGGATTAATTTCAGGAAATTCATCAAAACCTTTTAAAATTGCATCAACGTATAATCCTGATCCGCCAATAAGAATTACAAAATCATTGGTTTGAAATAGTTCTTCAATTTTGGCTAAAGCTTCTTTTTCGTAATCGCCAACGGTATAATTTTCGAAGATGGATTTGTTTTGAATGAAATGATGCTGGGCTGAATTCAGTTCATCTTTATTGGGAACTGCTGTTCCAATGGTCATTTCTTTAAAAAACTGACGACTGTCGCAAGAAACGATTTCGCATTTAAAATGATGTGCCAAAGCAATACTCAAGGCTGTTTTGCCTATAGCTGTTGGTCCGACAATGGTTATTAGGTATTTCATATTTTTTAGCCCAGATGGAAATGGAAACCCCGGACTTATATTTGTTCATTTTTTTTGGTGTAAAAAGAGCGACCAGCGTAAGCTCCTTTTATGCCTTAAAAAAACAACAAAGATAAGGAGGAGTTGCAATGTACAGCTGGATTAGCTCCATAAATTAATTATTTGGCAATTGGGTTCCGCATTCGTAGCAGTATTTTGCGTTGTCAAAGTGAACTTGCGACTGACATTTTCTGCATGTTTTTTTACCGCTTACTGTGTTGTTTTTTAAAGTGTTTTTTGCAAATTCTGCTGTTACAATTCCGGTTGGAACAGCAATGATTCCGTAACCTAAAATCATTACTAATGCCGCAATAAACTGTCCTAAAGGGGATTGAGGTGAAATGTCTCCGTAACCAACTGTTGTTAAAGTTACGATTGTCCAGTAAATTCCCATTGGGATACTGGTAAATCCGGATTCTTTTCCTTCGACTAAATACATAACCGAACCGATAATTACGGTACTGATAAGGACAAAATAAATGAAAACTAAAATTTTCTCTTTACTGGCTTCTATAGCATCTTTAAGTTGTGCAGATTGATGTGAAATTTGCGGGATATGTAATATTTTGAACAATCTGAAGAAACGTAGTGCTCTGACAATTGATAAAATACCTGCACCTGGAAAAAATATGGATAAATACATGGGCAATACAGCAAGTAAATCGATGATTCCGTAAAAGCTGAAAATGTATTTAACTGGTTTTTGAATGGAGATAATTCTTAGAATATATTCAATTGTAAAAAAGGCTGTAATGACCCATTCGCAAATAAGCAGTTGTTCATGATATTTTTGACTAATTCCTTCAACGGTATCAAGCATTATTAATAAAACGCTCAATAAAATCAAACCTAAAAGTACTAAATCGAACATTCGTCCTAAAATGGTATTGGTACCATATAGAATGATTTTGACTTTTTCCCTAAAGGTTTCGTATTTTGATTTTCTCTTTTTCATATCTGCGAAGATAATGAAAGTTTTGTTTTGTTAAAAAGTAAGGATTTTAAGAGATTTACTCTTGCGGATGTAGTTTTGTATAATATTTTTTACATCGCGGTTGTGCTGCATTGGTATTAAGATATTTTTTAGGATATCTATATTGTTAATCTGATAGTTAAGATCATAATAGGCGTAACCTTGATACGTTCCGTTTTCGATTAAAATAGCGCTTCTTTCGTTTACGTTTCTGCCTCGGTCGATTAAAATCATGCTTTTGTTTTCGAAGCTGTTTTCAGAAATAAACTGCTGTACCCTTAAATTATATATTTCCGGAGTTACTTCGCCAATACAGGCGCCGTCACATTCTTTTATTTTATACTGAAAACACTCTTTTTTACTTTGATATAAACCGGTCAATTTCTGGCATAAATGATATTTTGTGGTAAATTTAAAAAGTGCATTTTTGCCTTCCTGCAAAGAAGCATAGGATGTAATTTCTTTTTTACGTCCGTCGGCTTTTTCCAGTTTTAAGTTTATATAACCATTTGAATCTTTTTCAGCATATAAGGCAAATGGGAAAAATGATTTTTTTTGCGAACGATTGTATCTCGGACGGTTTATTTTTACTTCCTGACTTTCTTTTAAAAGTGCGATTAATTCGCTTCCGGTTTCATCATACGTTATGGTAAAAACTTCGGCTTGTATTTTTTTACTTTTTGTTGTGATTCCTGTAAAATGCTGATTGATCCTCTTTTTGATATTTTGGCTTTTGCCAATGTATATTAGAGTTCCGCTTTCGTTATAAATATAATAAACGCCGGTTTTTGTTGGCATTTGACTTAAAAGATCAAGGAATTTTGGCGCAATTCCTTTTTCGATTTCAAGTTTTATAAAGTCTTTTACGATTGTTTTTTCGACATCTTTTTCAAGAAGCATTTTGAAAAGCTTTGTGGTTGCCATTGCGTCTCCGCTGGCGCGATGTCTGTCGGCCATTGGAATTCCGAGTGCACGCACTAGTTTTCCTAAACTGTACGATGGCTGTTCTGGAATTAGTTTTTTTGCTAATTCTACTGTACAAAGTGTTCTGGCTTCAAAATCGTAGCCTAAACGTCTGAATTCTGTTCGTAAAATTCGGTAGTCAAAAGAGGCGTTGTGAGCGACAATAACGCAGTCGGTAGTTATTTCGATTATGCGTTTGGCAACTTCATAAAACTTTGGAGCAGAACGTAACATAGCATTGTTGATTCCGGTCAGTTTTACTACGAAAGGCTGAATCGGAATTTCTGGATTGACAAGGCTTATGAACTGGTCTATTACTTCATGTCCATCAAATTTATAGATGGCAATTTCAGTAATTCCTTCTTCATTAAACTGTCCTCCAGTAGTTTCTATGTCAAGTATTGCGTACAAATTAAGTGTTCAGTCTCAGTTTTTAGTATTCAGTTTTTTATAGAGGCACACCGCAGTGCGTCTTACAATAGTGGCTTTTGAAAATTATCTTCCTCCAAAAATGCTGCTTCCAATGCGAACCATTGTGCTGCCGCATTCTATTGCAAGTTGATAATCTCCGGACATTCCCATAGAAATTGTAGAGACGCACTGCAGTGCGTCTTTACCATATCCATCAATATTTTTTAATGAATCAAAAATTGATTTTAAATGGGTAAATTCTTTTTTTATTTGATTTTGATCTTCTGTAAAGGTTGCCATTCCCATTAAACCTAAGATACGAATATTTTTTAACTCTTTAAACTCCACAGAAGTTAAAAGTTCATTTAGTTCGTTTTCGTCTAAACCAAATTTAGATTCTTCTTCGGCAATATATATTTGAAGAAGACAATCTATTGTTCTGTTATTTTTTGAAGCCTGCTTGTTGATTTCCTGTAATAATTTCAAACTGTCAACTCCATGAATCAAACTCACAAACGGTGCCATAAATTTGACTTTATTCGACTGAACATGACCAATCATATGCCATTGAATGTCTTTTGGCATTTGTTCCCATTTTTCAGTCATTTCCTGAATTTTGTTTTCTCCAAAAATGCGTTGGCCGGCTTCATAAGCCTGTATCAAATCTGAAACAGGTTTTGTTTTTGAAACGGCAACTAGTGTTACATTTTCAGGAAGTGTTGATTTTATTTGAATCAGATTTTGCTTTATTGCACTCATTTTCGATTGTAAATCTTTAATATTTCATTATTTTTTTCGTTCACCCAGTTTTTTACATTAATGAAAGAACTTTTTATTTCTTTTGGATCGTCTAATCCTGCAAGACTCAAGCTGAATGTTTCTGAAATATCTTCTTTATTATTTTCTGATTTAATAATTCTAATTTTTACATAAAAAAGCAATGTTTTAAAATAATAAAACTCACCATAAATATTTTCAGAATACGCATTTTCATAGTGAATTGCCTGATGATATTTTCCTTTTATTAAATTAGTGTATTTATCAAAATTATATTTTCTCTGTTCTATTTGTGATAATGCATTGTATTTCTCTTCATTAAAATGATACTGATAAAGATTGTATGAGAAACCTCCGCTTCCGTTTAGAATTTTTGTTTTTTGTCTCTTTTCTTTAATTTCGAGAGTCGCTCCAATTTTTCCTTCAGAAATTATATATCTGCCATTTTTGTCAGAGATGCTGTCAATTTCATGAATTGTAAATTGTTTATCAGAATCTGGATTTGTGTTTTGAGATATACAAATGATTGTTGTAAAATGCACCACAATTAAAAACAGATTCCTCATAATTATTTTCTAGATAAACTGCTTCGAAATTTTCTCTGCTTTTTTACTTTCGCTGTAATCGTAAAAACCTTCACCAGATTTTACCCCCAGTTTTCCGGCTCTAACCATATTTACTAATAATGGGCAAGGAGCATATTTTGGGTTTTTGAAACCTTCGTACATTACGTTTAAAATGGCAAGACAAACATCAAGACCAATAAAATCAGCTAATTGAAGTGGTCCCATTGGGTGTCCCATTCCTAATTTCATTACGGTATCAATTTCATAAACTCCGGCAACTTTATTATATAACGTTTCGATCGCTTCGTTTAGCATTGGCATTAAAATTCTATTTGCTACGAAACCAGGATAATCGTTTACTTCAACAGGAACTTTACCTAGTTTTAGAGATAAGTCCATGATGATTTTTGTGACTTCATCGCTGGTATTGTAACCGCGAATGATTTCAACCAATTTCATAATTGGCACCGGATTCATAAAGTGCATTCCGATAACGCGTTCAGGATGTGCAACAACAGAACCAATTTGTGTAATCGAAATTGATGAAGTATTGGTTGCTAAAATGGTATTGTGAGAACAAGCTTCGTTTAACTGCTTGAAAATGTTTAGTTTTAATTCTACGTTTTCAGTTGCAGCTTCTACAACTAAGTCAGCACCAACAACGCCATCTTTTATATCAGTATAGGTAATAATATTAGTGATTGTTTTAGCAATATCTTCCTGCGTAATTGTTCCTTTTGAAAGCATACGATCTAAATTGGCCGCAATAGTTGCCATTCCTTTATCTAGTGATTTTTCAGAAACGTCGATTAATTTTACAGTAAATCCGCTTTGTGCAAATGTATGAGCAATCCCGTTACCCATTGTTCCTGCACCAATTACAGCTATAGTTTTCATTTTGTTTTTGGTATTTAAATTTTAAAAGTTAAGGTTTAAAGTGGCTTTTCTGCCAGCTTTAAACCTTAAAAATAATGAGTTATATTTTTATATTATTTATCGAAACAATCAATAATTTGATAGGCAACACGCAATGCATCAGTGGCTTGTTCAAGTGTTACAACCGGAGTTGTATCTGTATTGATTGCATTTGCAAAAGATTCTAATTCGTCAAGAATTGCGTTGTTTTGTTCTACATCAGGATTTGTAAAATAGATTTGTTTTTTTACACCTTCTGCATTTTGCAGGATCATATCAAAATCTCCCGGGACTTCCGGTGCATCTTTCATACGAACTACTTCGCATTTTTTCTCTAAAAAGTCAACTGAAATGTAAGCGTCTTTTTGAAAGAAACGTGATTTACGCATATTCTTTAAAGAAATTCTACTGGCAGTTAAATTAGCAACGCAGCCATTTTCGAATTCGATTCGGGCATTGGCAATATCCGGAGTTTCACTAATAACCGAAACACCGCTTGCATTAATATTTTTTACTTTTGATTTTACAACACTTAAAATAGCATCAATGTCATGAATCATTAAATCCAGAACTACAGGAACGTCTGTACCACGCGGATTAAATTCTGCCAAACGATGTGTTTCTATAAACATCGGATTTTCGATCATGTTTTTTGTAGCAATAAAAGCTGGATTAAAACGCTCAACATGACCAACTTGTCCTTTTACGTTGTATTCTTTTGCTAAAGCGATAATTTCTTCGGCTTCTTCAACGGTATTGGCAATTGGCTTTTCAATAAAAATATGTTTTCCTGATTTAATTGCCACTTTTGCACATTTATAGTGAGAAAGTGTCGGAGTTACAATGTCGATTACATCGACAGCGTGTATAAGTTTTGCAATTGTGCTGAAATTTTTATAGCCAAATTCTTTTGAGATTCTTTCGGCATTTTCTTGATTTTCGTCGTAAAATCCAACTAATTCGTATTTGTCAGATTGTTGTAATAAGCGTAAATGTATTTTACCAAGATGACCAGCACCTAAAACTCCTACTTTTAACATGAGAATGTATTTTAAACAAAAATATAATTTATTTGTCGAACGTGAAAATGAATTTAACTAATTGTGAGTTGTGAATTGTGAATTGTAAATTGTCAGTGTAGCTTTTGACTTTTGACTCTTAACTTTATTAATTTAATAATTAAAAATCAATATTTGATTTCCTTTTTAGTTTCTTTACTTTTGCGAGAATAAAACCTACCCATTTTGAAAGACACTGCCAAACATCAAGGACTTCGTAATCAATTAGTAAGCACTTTAGAACAAAAAGGAATTACTGATAGAACGGTTCTGGATGCGATTAAAAAAATCCCAAGACACCTTTTTTTGAATTCAAGTTTTGAAGATTTTGCCTATCAGGATAAGGCTTTTCCTATTGGTGCAGGGCAGACTATTTCGCAGCCGTACACTGTGGCGTTTCAATCTCAGTTGCTGGAAGTAAAAAAAGATCACAAGATTCTGGAAATAGGAACTGGTTCAGGTTACCAAACGGCAGTTTTATTTGCTTTAGGAGCAAAAGTGTACACTATCGAAAGACAAAACGAATTGTTTAAACAGACTTCAATTTTATTTCCGAAGTTAAATATTCGCCCAAAACATGTTTCTTTTGGTGATGGTTATAAAGGGTTGCCGCATTATGCTCCGTTTGATAGTATTATTGTAACGGCAGGCGCGCCATTTATTCCACAGCCGTTAATGGCGCAGTTAAAAATAGGAGGAAGGCTGGTAATCCCGCTTGGAGAGGATGTTCAGATTATGACTTTATTAATTAGAAAGAACGAAACTCAATTTGAAAAACATGAGTTTGGAGAGTTTAGATTTGTTCCTTTATTAGAAGATAAAAATTAATGAAAAAGCCCAGTTTTAGCTGGGCTTTCTTTATTGAGTAAGAATTGCGATATATCTTTCTAAACTTTCTTTTTGTGTTTGAGCTATAAAAAGTAAAAAATCTTCTTTATCCTTTTTGGTCTGAGCAGTTTCCAGAGATTGATAATAACGCATTCTGTTTTCATAATCACCTTTAATATTGGCTATTAAATATCCTTTTTGCATCAAAATTAAATTCATGATTAATCTTGAAGTCCTTCCGTTTCCATCAATAAAAGGATGAATTGTAGCCAATCTTTCATGCATTTCAGCAGCTAAAATAACCGGATGAAGTTTGTTTTTGTTGATTTCATACCAAATAAAATATTCCTCCATTTCTTGTTGAACCAACAAAGGCTGCGGCGGCATGTGGCTGCTGCCTTGTATCATAACCTGAACTTTTCTGTAACGTCCGGCATCTTCAGGAATTATTCCTCTAAGAATTAAATTATGAATAGATAAGAGATCACGTTCGTTTAATGAATTATTTTTGCTCATTAAATCTTTAATAAAACCAATGGCTTCCTGATGATTTATTGCCTCAAGATGTTCTCGCATACTTTTTCCGGAAATGGTCAAACCTTCATTAATAACCATATCAGTTTCACGAAGTGTCATTGTATTTCCTTCAATTCTATTGCTTTCAAAAGTATACTCAAGTTCTAATGCTTGTTTGATCTTAAAACTGTCGAATTGCCTGTAAGAGTCTAATTTTTCTTTTAAAAGATCAATTTCTTTTAAAATTTTTTCTAAAGAAGTTGACAACTTAAGGTTAGATACAGTTTTATTGTATTTGATTTCATCTTCTGCAACTTTTAGAGCTTTTAATGCTAAATCATCATCACCAATTTCATAAAGAATTTTTTCTTTAAGCCATGCAATCATTAAAGTTTCGTAATCGATTTCTAAAAGCTGGGCGAGTTTTGTAATTTGATCTTTGGTAGGTTTTCGTGTTCCCGATTCAAATTTGCTTATTAATGCCTGATCAATTCCGGCAAGCTGCGCTAGTTCACGTGTTTTTAAGCCCTTTTGTTCTCTTGCATTTTTTAAAAGTGATTTCATTTTTGATGAAAATTTAAGTCTTGACAAATTTAGTCATTTTTTAAATTATAAAAAAAGCAATAATTCAAATATTGCTTTCTTTGTTTTTATTTTGGAGGTAAAGAACCGTCTTTTCTCATTTCTTTAACTACGGCCTGCATAATAGCATCTACAGTTTGGCCTAAGTCTGTAACATAATCTGATTTTGTAGTTCCCGTCCAGATTAGTTTATTTTCTTTTAAAGAAAAAATATTGGTTTCAACCATATAATAGGTTGTTTCCTGATAATAACCAGGATCATAATAAGCAGGAGAATACATTCCGTACCAATTTCCGAAACCATAACCATAAACTCCAGAATATAAACCGTCGAAACCGCCGTAATACATTCCGGTGTAAGATCCGGGAACATAAGTAGTTTCTTTTTCGGTGCTTACCAAACGCATGGTTACAACGCCGTCAAAATTTTCGTCCTGAAGAATTTTTAGCTTTTGTTCCTTTGTAAGTTCTTTGGTAGTTTCGTTTAAGTATTGGTAAGAAGTTTTAAAAATCGGATTACTTGATGCAATTCGATTTTCGGTAATTCTCCTCGAAGCTTCATCTTTAACTAAAGCAACAACTAAGACTTTTTTAAAGTGTTCCTGAGCAACCGTTATTTTTGGATCTCTCCAACTGTTTACAATAGTGGTGTTACTGCCACAACCTGAAAGTGACAGAATTACAAGGAGTAGAATTAAGTACTTTTTCATATTTTACAGTTATATTGTTTCTATAAAAATAACTATAAAATTTTGATAAACATAGATTTAGCTAGAATAAATGAAAGATTAGTTGTACGCTTTTTTAATCCTGTCTAAGTCGCGTTTTGTATCTTGTTCTTTTAGGGATTCACGTTTGTCGTAGTTTTTCTTTCCTTTACAAAGACCAATTTGCAGTTTTGCAAGACCTTTTTCGTTTGTAAATAACTTAAGCGGAACAATAGTAAGACCTTTTGCCTGAACGCTTTTATGAAGTGTTTTTAATTCTTTTTTGTTTAAAAGCAATTTACGTTCACTTCTTGATTTATGATTAAACTGATTTCCAAAAGAATATTCTTCTATATAAGTATTGATAGCAAAAAGCTCCAAACCGCTAAATTCGCAAAAGCTTTCTGTAATATTCGCTTTTCCTAAACGTATCGATTTAATTTCGGTTCCCGCCAAAACAATTCCGGCAGTATAAGTGTCGATTATCTCGTAATCAAAACGAGCTCTCTTATTAAGTATATTGACTGATTTTAACATGGTGGCAAAAGTAAGAAAATTGCAAGACATTCATACTGTCAAATATAATTAAAGATTTCTTTTAATCTATGATTTTAATCAGCTTTGGCACAAAACCTTACTCATAAGTTTGTTCTGTAATTATAAAACAAACTTAAAATGAAAAAGATTTTTACATTAGTTGGTATTGCATTAATTGGTTTATCTGTAAAAGCTCAGGATTCGGCTCAAGGTTTAAAAGGAGCTTGGTTTGCGACTTCGCAATTTGGTTATCAGCAGACAAAAACTGCAGATTTGAAAAACACAAGTTTATCTGTACTTCCAGTTGTTGGTACATTTGTTACGCCTTCAGTTGCTGTTGGAGCAGGAATTGGGTTTATTAATATAAAAGCAGATTCTAACGCTGGAACAGCTGCAAAAACAGATTTATTTGTGATTCAGCCTTTGGCAAGAAAATATTGGAATGTAGCAGGCTCATTGTATTTCTTCGGACAAGCAGCTTTGCCGGTTATTACAGGAAAAGAAAAAGAAAGCGAGTTAAAAGTTAATCAGGTAGGATTATCAGTATCAGGAGGTTTTGATTATTTTGTAACGAAAAACTTCTCGGTAGAGTTCTCTTACGATTTGGCTAATTTTACTTCTACGACCATTGAGCCTAAAAATGGAGAAAAAACGACGGTTACAAATTTTGGGTTGGCGCATGTTGCAAATGTAGATCCGTTTTACAACACGGTTTTGGCGGGAAGTAATCCAAATTTAACTTCACCGCTTTCTTTTGGATTTAAATTCATATTCTAATTTAGCATTTAACGAATTGTATTAGGTGAATTCGTTAATTTTGCAAAAAAGACCGTTCTTTTTGAGGACGGTCTTTTGTATTATTTAAATTATATAAAATGGAAAGTAAATCTAAAGATCCGCTGCACGGAATCACACTTCAAAAAATTGTAGAAACTTTGGTTGATTATTATGGTTTTGATACTTTAGGAGAATTAATTCCTGTAAAATGCTTTATGTCAAACCCGAGTGTAAAATCAAGCCTTACTTTTTTAAGAAAAACCGATTGGGCGCGAAAAAAAGTGGAAGAATTATATGTAAAAACGCTTCCTAAACTCAGCTGATTTTAGTTCAGTTTATACGAAAGCATTACACCGCCGCGATACGGAAGCCATTCTCCGCTTTTGTTCCAGTGTTGGGCTTTTTCATATCTGCCTGGCGTTCCGTCATTATAATATCCGTGGTAAAAACCCTGATGCCATCCACCTCCGGCAAAAATATCCAGTAAAAATTTATCGTTCAATTTAATATTATAACCTACTGTAACTCCTAAACGGTAGCCAAAACCGTGTTCGTACTTGTTAGTATCCCAGTAATTCCATTTTTGTAATTGATAAAAATCAGGACCGGCGTGAGCACCAACATAAAATCCGTTATATTTTTCTTTAAAATGATAACGAACTTCTGGAGTAAAAGTGTAAAATTCCATTGGACTATTTCCGTTAAACGATTTCCAGAAAGAAGCCATAACATCAAAACTAAAGGTAGTTTTTTCGCCAATACTGGTTTCGATACCAACATTTGGAATACCTACTAAAGCAGTAGCTCCGTTAAATTTTATAAAGGTTTGACTTTGTAATTGTATGGTTAAAAAAAGAACAATAAAGGCGAATAATTTTTTCATGGTATTTTTTTGTGATCGCGGACGTAATCTGTTTTCGGCCACAAATATAACGCAATAGCGCATTTACTATTGCAGGAATAGATGATTTTAACAAGAAATGTTTTTTGTGCGGAATAGTAAAAGGGTTAATTCTGGAGTAAAGAATAAATTACTTTATCGAGAAATTTGCCTTCATAAAGTTCAGCTTCTTTTAAATGAGCTTCTTTCACGAAACCACATTTTTGTAATACTTTTTCAGATGCATAATTTTCCGGATCAATTACCGCTTCGATAGAATGCAGTTTTAAATCTTCAAAACCATATTGTATCAATCGGTTTACAGCTTCAGGAATAATTCCTTTTCCATGAAAATCAGGCGATAACATATATCCAATTTCGGCACGATGATTTTCGGGCTGCATTCTGTAATAACCAATAATTCCCAGAAGTTTAGGATTATCTTTTAGGGTAATTCCCCAATTAATTCCAACATTAGTTTCTATTTTTTCCTCAATCATAGCAATATGTTCCAAAGCATCTTCATTATTTTTAACTAATGGACGCGGAATATATTTCATAGTTTCAGGATTCGAACGCAATTCAAAAATTTCATTTACATCGTCATTCGTAATTCTTCTTAAAAGTAAACGCTCCGTTTCAATTATCGGAAATGGGTGAAAGTTAAATTCTAACATCTTAAATTATACTATTTTAATACTGAATTTTGAATGAAATGATTGATCGACATCTAAAATCAAAATCCCTTCTTTTTTAAACAAATCTCCTGAATTATCTGCTGTGTCCGAATATCCAAACCAAGGCTCGATACAAACGAAAGGTGCCTGATCTTTTGTCCAGATTCCTAAACTCGGAAAATCTTCAAATTCAACTTGTACATACGGTTTTGAATTTTCAAGAATAGTCAATGAATTAGATTCTAATGTTTTAAAAACTAAAGCATCATTTTCAAAAAGTTTATAGTTTAGCGGAACAACATTCTCAGTAGTTTTTAAAGTTTCGGTTTTATTCGAAATCAAATCATTTTCAAGAAGATTATATTTCAAAGGTTCTGCTTTTTCAAACTTAAAAGCATAATTTTCAAACTTTTCAGGAAGAGCAATCGCCGGATGTGCACCAATTGAGAAAGGCATTTTTGATTTACTTTTATTGATGACTACATATTCTATATTTAACGTAGTATTTTCTAATGTATAAATAAGCTGCAGTTCAAATTCAAATGGATATTTCTTTAAAGTTTCGGCATTTGATTCTAAAGAAAAAACAGCGCTATTGCCGCTTTTTTCAATTAGTTGAAATTCCATATCTCTTGCAAAACCATGTCTTGGCAATTGATATTCTTTTTTATCAATAGTGTAAGTATTGTTTTTTAATGTACCAACAATAGGGAAAAGAATAGGTGAGTGTTTACCCCAAAAATCAGGATTTCCTTCCCAGATGTATTCTTTATTTTGATTGTCTTTTAAAGAGAACAATTCTGCTCCGGCATTTTTAATCGAAGCCTTAAGTGTTGAATTTGATATAGTTGTGCTCAAAATGTTGTTTGTTGAAAAGAATTAGTCTTAAATCTTGATGTAAATATATTTTATAAATTTTATTTTTTAGGAAAAAGCTTAGAATTATTTTTTTAATAAATTTTTGCTAAAATTAAATTTATCCTTTTCGTTTTCTCTGTAAATAGCTTTTTTTTTCATTAATTTGCTACATAAACAGCTAAAAAATATGAAAAAACAATCTTCAAGAGCCTTTTTAACCATGGCTTTACTTGTTGGGATTTCTTCAGTTTGGGCGCAGCAGACTCCGCCGGCGACGACAGCAAATCCAGCAAACAATTATAATTATCACGATGCATTTGCACCACATTTTTATACTAAAAACGGTACTTCGACGCGTACAGCAAGCGGTCAGCCAGGAGTTGAATACTGGCAGAACAGAGCTGATTATCAAATAACAGCGAAGTTAAACGGAACTACAAATGAAATTGTAGGTACAGATGAAATTACCTATACAAATAATAGTCCTGATAAACTTGGATTTCTTTGGCTGAATTTAGATCAAAATTTGTTCAAAGAAGATTCTAGAGGAAATGCTGTTGTGCCATTAACCGGAAGCCGTAACGGAGCTCAAGGTCAGGTTTTTGACGGAGGAAATAAAATTAAGTCAGTAAAAGTAATTTCTGGTGGAAAAACAAAAACAGAAGTTGAGGCAAAATATATCGTTACAGATACCAGAATGCAGATTTTCCTTCCACAGGAATTAGCAGCAAAAGGAGCTTCTGTAAAAATTAAAATTGAATTCTCATTCATTGCACCATTTGAAGGTTCAGACAGAATGGGAGTTTTAGAAACTAAAAACGGAAAAATATTCACAATCGCACAATGGTATCCGCGTATGTGTGTGTATGATGATGTAAGAGGCTGGAATACGGCACCGTATTTAGGAGCTTCTGAGTTTTATTTAGAATATGGAGATTTTGATGTTAAATTGACTGTTCCTGCAAACCATTATGTTGTAGGTTCTGGAGAATTAATAAACGGAGCAGAAGTTTTTTCTGCAGAACAATTGAAAAGATATAAAGACGCTTCTCAAAGTGATAAAACTGTTATAATTCGCTCTGCAGATGAAGTTGCGGCGACTGCAAACAGTAATGCTTCGGCACAAAAAACCTGGCATTATAAAATTAAAAATGCACGTGATTTTTCTTGGGCATCATCTCCGGCTTTTATTTTAGATGGAGCAAAAATAAACTTACCAAGCGGAAAAAAATCTTTAGCATTATCAGCATATCCTGTTGAAAGTTCAGGAAATGATGCTTGGGGACGTTCTACAGAATATACTAAAGCGTCTATCGAAAATTATTCTAAAAGATGGTTCGAATATCCTTATCCTGCAGCTACAAACGTAGCAGGGAACGAGGGTGGAATGGAATATCCTGGAATTGTTTTCTGCGGATGGAAATCTAAAGGAGATGATTTATGGGGAGTTACAGATCACGAATTCGGGCATATTTGGTTCCCAATGATTGTAGGTTCAAACGAGCGTTATTTTGCATGGATGGATGAAGGTTTTAATACCTTTATTAACTCTGTAAGTTCTTATGATTTTAATAATGGCGAATACAAACAGCCTGCATCTAATTTACATGAAGAAGCAGAATATTTTACAAGCCCAAAATTAGAAACAATTATGAGTTCTCCTGATAATATGAAGGAAGCTAATATTGGCGTTTTATGTTATGCAAAACCAAGTGCAGGATTAGTTATTTTAAGAGAGCAGGTTTTAGGACAAGAGCGTTTTGATAAGGCATTACGTACTTATGTAGAGCGCTGGGCTTACAAACACCCAACTCCGGACGATTTTTTTAGAACAATTGAAAATGTTGCTGGTGAAGATTTAAGCTGGTTCTGGAGAAGCTGGTTCGTAAACAACTGGAGATTTGACCAAGGAATCAACTGGATTAAATATGTAAAAAATGATCCGGCAAAAGGTGTTGTAATCAATGTTGAGAACTTCGACAAAATGCCAATGCCAATTGTTTTAGACGTTAAAACAAAAAGCGGAAAAGTAACAAGAGTTAAGCTGCCGGTAGAAATTTGGCAACGTAACAACGAGTGGTCTTTCAAACATAATTCAACAGAAGAAATTGAAAGTATTACACTAGATCCAGATCACGCTTTCCCTGATTATAACGAAAGTAATAACGTGTGGACAGCGGGAAAGGGAAAAGTTGAAAAAGATATTATTTTAGATGGTTTTGTTGGGACTTATGGTACTACAAAATCGCCTTTAACAATTGAATTGACAGAGAAAAACAGCGTTTTAAATGCTGAACTTCCAAACTATCCAAAATTTACTTTAACTCCTGTTGCAGGTGAAAAAGATACATTTGAATCAAAAAGAGCAGGATTGAAATTTAAATTCAACGAAGCTAAAACAGGTTTCGATATGACACTTATAGATAATGGACAAGTAATTCCATTTACGAAAAAGTAATAATTCAAATTAGAAATATTCAAAACCCGATAGTTATTTATAGCTATCGGGTTTTCTTTTGTTTTTAAGTTTCAGGTTTCAAGTTTGCGTGCCCGAATTTAAAATCTTAGAACCTTAGCAACTTAGAATCTCAGTATCTTTCAAAAAATAACTTTTCATTGAAAAAATGTTAGAATTTTTATTTTTTGTTTTGTGAATAAAAAAATAATGTACTTTTGCACCGATGAATAAAATAAGTTTACATACAACTTCTTTGTCACGGACAAACTCACCGATTACTTCTCCCGAAGTACGGATACTATCTCTATAGTATTCACTGAGTTTTATAGCCGTATATTTATTCATATCCATTTTTCATTTTGAAATCACATAATTTGTCCATTGGACAAACATATCCTAAAAGTATTTATTATTTTGTAAATTTTCTTAATCAACTTTTTGATTTTGAAGATGTTACTTCTGTTTTGCTTAATTTTATTGGATTCAAATCTGGATTTCAAACTAAACAATATGCTTTAATTTTTAACTCTAACTTCAATTATTGAAATGAAGATCTCTATTGTTGTTACCCAGGAAGAACACTTCAAATTCGCACAAGAAATTTGCGATACGATAGAATCATCTGCCTTGTTAAGAGGTACGGGGATTGCTAAAAGAACTCCTGAGTACATTCAGAAAAAAATGTCGAATGGTGATGCAATGATTGCTCTGGCAGACGGGAAATTTGCAGGTTTTTGTTACATCGAAAGCTGGCAGCACGGAAAATTTGTGGCACATTCTGGATTAATCGTTCATCCTGACTACAGAAGTTTAGGATTGGCAAAAAAGATAAAATCTAAAGTTTTTGATTATTCTTTGAAGAGATATCCTGACGCTAAAATATTCGGAATCACAACTGGTTTGGCAGTTATGAAAATCAATTCTGAATTAGGTTATAAACCAGTTCCTTTCTCAGAATTAACGACAGACCCTAGTTTTTGGTCAGGTTGTAAAACTTGTACCAATTACCAAATTCTGCAGAGTAAGGAAAACAAAATGTGTCTTTGCACCGGAATGTTATACGACCCAAAAGAAAAACAAAAAACACCGCCAAGACATCCTTTTAATGAGGCTGTTTTAAGCAGACTTAAAAAAATCAAACAAGCTTTGTTTTTAAACAAAATATTGTCATTTGTTTTTTTATTTAAAATTTAACCAAAAAGAAATCTCAAACTGCTAAATACGAAAGTATTGGCCAAAATTATAAAAAATGAAAAAAGTAGTATTAGCTTATAGCGGAGGATTAGATACCTCGTATTGTTTGAAATATTTAAAAAATGAAAAAGGATACGAAGTTCACACTGTATTGGTAGATACAGGAGGATTTGATGCAGAAGAATTATCAGCCATTGAAAAAAGAGCTTACGAATTAGGAAGCGCACAACACGCAAACCTTACCATCGTAGACAAATATTATGATAAAGCTATAAAATATTTGATTTTTGGAAACGTATTAAAAAACAATACTTATCCTTTATCAGTAAGTGCAGAACGTGTTTTTCAGGCAATTGAAGCTATAAAATATGCTAAAAAAGTTGGAGCAAGCGCGATCGCACACGGAAGTACTGGTGCAGGAAATGACCAAATTCGTTTCGATTTAATTTTCCAAACCATTGCTCCGGAAATTGAAATTATTACACCAATTAGAGATTTAAAACTTTCAAGACAAGAAGAAGTAGATTATTTGGCTCAAAACGGAGTTCATTATTCTTGGGAAAAAGCACAATATTCTATCAATAAAGGACTTTGGGGAACAAGCGTAGGAGGAAAAGAAACTTTAACTTCAGGACAGCCATTGCCAAGTGAAGCTTATCCATCTCAATTGAAAAAAGAAGGAGAAGAAAAAGTAACCTTACATTTTGAACAAGGCGAATTAGTTGGAATAAATGGTAAAACAGATAAACCATCTAACAATATTGTATCTCTGGAAAAACTGGCAAATGCTTATGCAATTGGTAGAGATATTCATGTTGGAGATACTATTATCGGAATTAAAGGAAGAGTTGGTTTTGAAGCCGCTGCTCCTTTAATTATTATCAAAGCGCACCATTTATTAGAGAAACATACTCTTGGAAAATGGCAGCAATACTGGAAAGAACAATTAGGGAACTGGTACGGAATGTTATTCCACGAAGGTCAGTTCTTAGATCCGGTTATGAGAAACATTGAAACTTTCCTGCAAGACACACAAAAAACAGTAAACGGAACTGTAACCGTTTCATTAAAACCATACCATTTTTCACTTGATGGAATTGAATCTAAAAACGATTTGATGAATACAGGTTTTGGTCAATACGGAGAAATGAACAACGCTTGGACATCTGATGATGCTAAAGGATTTATTAAGATTCTTGGAAATGCACAAAACATATTTTCATCTGTAAATCAATTAGATCATGATTAATGTCGGAATAATTGGTGGTTCGGGCTACACAGCTGGAGAACTCATCAGAATTTTAATGTATCACCCAAAAGTAAACATCGATTTTGTTTACAGCACAACAAACGCTGGTAAACCACTTTCTGTGGCGCACCACGATTTGATGGGCGATATCGAAATGAATTTTACAGATATAATAAATCCTAATGTAAATGTGGTTTTTTTATGTTTAGGCCATGGAAAATCGATTTCATTTTTACAACAAAACGCATTTGCAAGCCACACTAAAATCATTGATTTAGGAAATGATTTCAGATTAAATAAAGATGCTCATTTCCAAGGAAAAGATTTTGTTTACGGATTGCCTGAATTGAACAAAGCAGAAATCAAAAAAGCAAATTATATTGCAAATCCAGGTTGTTTTGCAACAGCTATACAATTGGCTTTATTGCCATTAGCAGAACACAATATGCTTAATAACGATGTTCATATTAATGCGACAACAGGAAGTACAGGCGCAGGAGTTGGACTTTCAGAAACTTCTCATTTCAGTTGGAGAAACAATAATATGTCGCATTATAAAGCTTTTGAGCACCAGCATTTAGGTGAAATTTCAGAAAGTTTGGTTCAGCTGCAAGATGATTTTGAAAGCGAATTACTTTTTATTCCGAACAGAGGAGATTTTCCAAGAGGAATTTTCGCAACTTTATATACATTATGTGATGATAGTTTGGAACAATTAGTAGAGAAATATGAAGATTTCTATAAAAACGAACCTTTTGTAACCATTACCACAACAAACATCAACCTAAAGCAAGTGGTGCAAACGAATAAATGTATCATTAGTTTATTGAAAAAAGGAAACCGGGTTCTCATAACATCAATTATAGATAACTTAACCAAAGGTGCTTCGGGACAAGCGATTCAAAACATGAATTTAATGTTCGGTTTAGAAGAAACCACAGGTTTAAATTTGAGACCAAGCGGATTTTAATAATAGTTTCAAGTTTTAAGTTTCAGGTTTCACGTTCTGTACGTAACCTGAAACATGAAACTTGAAACAAAATAAACAAAACAAAAAATGAACTTATTCAACGTTTACCCATTATACAACATAACTCCAGTAAAAGCAATTGATTGTACCATTATTGACGACAAAGGAGTAGAATATTTAGATTTATACAGCGGACATGGTGTGATTTCCATTGGACACACACAACCGGATTATGTAGCAAAATTGAAGAATCAAATAGATAATTTAGGATTTTATTCGAATGCCATTCAGAATCCTTTGCAGGTGGAATTGGCTCAGAAATTAGGAAAACTTTCTGGTCTTGAAGATTACGAATTGTTTTTATGTAGTTCTGGAGCTGAAGCCAATGAAAATGCTTTAAAATTAGCTTCTTTCCATAACGGAAAATCAAGAGTTGTAGCTTTTGATAATTCTTTCCACGGAAGAACATCTGCAGCCGTTGCTGTTACAGATAATAAAAAGATTGTTGCCCCAATTAACGCACAGCAAGAAGTAACTTTTTTACCATTAAACCAAATCGAATTAGTTGAAGCTGAATTGGCTAAAGGTGATGTTACAGCAGTAATTATCGAAGGAATTCAAGGAGTTGGAGGTTTAGACCAAGGAACAACTGAATTTTTTCAAGCGCTAGAAAAAGCATGTAAAAAACACGATGTTGTTTTGATTTTAGACGAAGTACAATCAGGATACGGAAGAAGCGGAAAATTCTTCGCATTCCAACATCACGGAATCAACGCTGATATTATTTCGGTGGCAAAAGGAATGGGGAACGGATTTCCGGTTGGAGCTATTTTAATTTCTCCAAAATTTGAAGCAAGTTTCGGATTATTAGGCACTACTTTCGGAGGAAGCCACTTATCTTGTGCAGCAGGAATTGCAGTTTTAGATGTAATCGAAAAACTAGATTTACAGAAAAATGTAAATGAAGTTTATGAATATTTCTTAGAAAAAATCAAAGAAGTTGAGGGAATCAAACAAGTAAAAGGAAAAGGTTTAATGCTTGGTGTTGAATTCGATTTTGACGTAGCTGCTTTAAGAAAGAAATTAATTATCGAAAAACACATTTTTACAGGAAGTGCAAACAACAAAAATCTGCTTAGAATTTTACCGCCATTAACAGTTAAAAAAGCTGATATTGATACATTTATTGTAGCTTTAAAAGAAAGTTTAGAAGAACTAAAAAACTAAATTACCACAAAGTTAACCTGACGGGTTTTTAAAACCCGTCAGGTTTAAAATATAAGTTTCTAAAAAGAAACTAAACCAAAAAACAACCAACCAACTAGAAATTATGAATCCATTATCAATTGAAAAACGCAATCTCGTTTTGCAGTCCATGGCAAAGCTGGTCGAGCAGGAGCGGAATGAGATAATCTTGACCAATCAGGAAGATCTTGCTGATTACGACGGTTCCGATTTAGCGATGGAAGAACGCTTAAAAGTAGATGATAAAAAAGTCGACGAAATGATTTTATCATTAAACCAATTGGCTTCTCAGGAAGACCCCGTTGGCGTTGAGCGTTTTCATTTTACTCACGATAATGGAATTAAAGTAATAAATAAAACTGCTGCTTTCGGAACGATTTTAATCATATACGAATCTCGCCCAGATGTTACAATCGAAGCGGGCGGAATAGCTTTTAAATCCGGAAATAAGATTTTATTGAAAGGTGGAAAAGAATCTCTAAAATCAAACTTGAAAATAGTAAGTCTTTGGCACAAAGCTCTAGAAGAAAACGGAGTTTCAAAAGACTGGGTGGAATACCTGAATTACAACAGAACCGAAACTCAGGCTTTTCTAGAAAAACCAACTCAAAAAGTCGATTTGATAGTTCCAAGAGGCGGAGAAAAGCTAATTGAGTTTGTAAAAGCGCATGCAACTTGTCCCGTAATCGTAAGCGGTCGAGGAAATAATTTTGTTTACGTTCATAAAGATGCTGATACAGATTTAGCTTTAAAAGTAATTTTAAACGCTAAAACAGCTAAAATTTCAGCTTGTAATGCTTTGGATAAAGTTTTGATAGATTCTAAACTGCCAAATTTTGAAGGTTTCACAGCAATGTTGATTGAAGCTTTAATAGAAGCAAAAGTGGAAGTTATTGTCGATAAAACCTTAGAAAATTTTGAAAATACTAAAACACTTCAAAATGATGATATCTGGTATGAAGAGTTTTTAGATTATAAAATTGTAATCGGAACAATTGATTCTGAGGAAAATGCAATCGAAAAAATAAATAAATATTGTGGCGGACATTCGGCAGCAATTATTACCAGAGATAACGATGTTGCACAGCAGTTTATGGAATCGATAGATGCTGCAGCGGTTTACCAAAATGCTTCAACCCGTTTCACAGACGGTGGACAATTTGGTCTGGGCGGAGAATTAGCAATAAGCACTGATAAATTACATCAAAGAGGACCAATCGGCCTTCAACATCTCGTAACCAATAAATGGTACGTTTACGGAGAAGGACAGATACGATAATTTTAGATTTTAGAGTTCAGATTTTAGATTGATAATTAACGATTTTTGATTTCAGATTATTGGAATTTGGAATTTATTTATTGGAATTTAATATAGACAAAGCTTTGCGAACTTACCGTTTGCAAACACAAACAATATAAAAAAACCTTGCGCCCTTTGCGTTAAAAAAAAAACTTAATGCCTTAGCGCCTTCGTGGCAAAAACAAAAGACATGGCAAAAAAACGGATTTTATTAAAAATAGGAAGTAATACTTTAACCAAGGAAACCAATCATATTTCGCGGGGAAAGATTGAAGACCTAGGAATACAGATTGCGGCTTTAAACGACGAGTATGAGTTTATCATAGTAAGTTCAGGAGCAATTGCGGCAGCGAAGCAATTTGTAAAACTGGATAATCAAGATAAAGATGTTTTTGTAAAGCAAGCTTTGGCTTCAATCGGACAGCCGCATTTAATGCGGATTTACAATGAAAATTTTAAGGATTTAGGATTAAATACTTCGCAGTGTTTACTTTCTTATTCTGATTTCGAAAAAGAGCAGACCAAAAAGAACATTGTAAATACAATTAATGTATTGGTTAAAAACAATTACATTCCGATTATCAATGAAAATGATACCGTTGCCACAGATGAGATTCGGTTTGGAGATAATGACAAATTAGCGGCTTTAACGGCTGTTCTTTTAAATGTTGATATTCTGATCATTGCAACGAATACAAACGGAATTTATACGAAAGATTCTATTCATGATGAAATTCCAGAAACGATCAAATTGGTAAATGATTTGAAGTCGCTTGAAAAAGAAATTGGTGAATCAAAATCATCACACGGAACAGGAGGAATGCAATCAAAAATAGAAGCAGCTGGAATTGCAAAAGCAGCAAATATTGAAACCTGGATCGTAAATGGCTTAAATGATAATTTTATTTTAAAAGCATTAAAGGACGAAATCCCGTTTACTAAGATTGTGTGATATTGAACGCGGATGAAACGGATTCGCTATCGCGAAGACGCGGATTAAATCGGATTTTATCTTTGTATTTTAATTTTATGTAATATATTTCATTCAAATTTATTTTTATGGAATTATTACATCGAGAGTTAACTGAAGTCATTATTAAAACTTTTTATGAAGTATATAATGAATTAGGACATGGATTTTTAGAAAGAGTTTATCAAAATTCCTTGTATTTGGAATTGAAAAATAAAGGTTTGTATGTTGAAGCTCAGAAGAAAATTAAAGTTTATTATAAAGGTATTGAAGTTGGAGAATATTATGCAGATTTAGTAGTTGAAGATTTAATTATTTTAGAGCTAAAAGCAGCTAATTGTATTGTAATCGAGTTTGAAAATCAAATTTTGAATTATTTAAAAGGGACGAACTGTGAAGTAGGTTTACTTTTAAATTTTGGGGCAAAACCAGAATTTAGACGAAAAATATTTGAAAATAGTAGAAAATTAAGAATATAAAAAATCCGCGTTAATCTGCGTCTTCGCGATAGCGAATCAGTAGAATCCGCGTCTAATTTTAGAAAGCAATAGAAAACAAAAAGACATGAATTATATTTCAATACAAGATATCGACTCATTATCAAAATGGGTAAAAAGCGCGATCAAGATCAAAAAAGACCCGCTTAAAAATAAAAAATTAGGAAAAAACAAAACCTTAGGAATGTTATTCTTCAACCCAAGTTTAAGAACGCGTTTGAGTACTCAAAAAGCGGCTTTAAATTTAGGAATGAACGTTATGGTAATGAATTTTACCAATGAAGGATGGACATTAGAATTCGAAGATGGAGCAGTGATGAATTCTGGGGCATCTGAACACATTAAAGAAGCGGCAGAAGTCGTTTCACAATATTGCGATATCATCGCAATCCGTGCTTTTGCAGGTTTGGTTGACAAAGAAAAAGATTATCAGGAAACCGTTATTTCAGGATTTTTGAAATACGCTACGGTGCCAATTGTAAATATGGAAAGTGCAGTTCGTCATCCAATGCAGTCTTTAGCGGATGCGATTACAATGGAAGAGCACAAAACAAAACACAAACCAAAAGTGGTGCTTTCTTGGGCACCGCACCCAAAAGCTTTACCTCAGGCAGTTGCAAATTCATTCGTAGAAATGATGCAAATGCAAAAAGATATGGATTTTGTAATCACCCATCCAGAAGGTTACGAACTAAGTCCAGAAATTACACAAGACTGCAAAATCGAATACGATCAAAACAAAGCTTTTGAAAATGCCGACTTCGTTTACGTAAAAAACTGGAGCAACTTCAACGATTACGGAAAAGTAACCAACAGCGATCCAAACTGGACGGTTACTGCTGAAAAAATGGCTTTAACCAATAACGGAAAATTCATGCACTGTCTTCCAGTTCGTCGTAACGTAATTGTAAGCGATGAAGTTTTAGACGGGGAAAATTCAATTGTAATCGAACAGGCTAATAACAGAACGTATTCGGCACAATTAGTTTTACAAAAGATTTTGAAGAAATTGTAAATTAAAGTGACAAAGAAACAAAGTTGCAGAGAAACGGAGGTTTAATAACCTCGTAAAAAAACTTTGCAACTTTGTTACTTTGTCTCTCTGAACCTTAAAGATAATGAACGTATCAGTAATAAAAATAGGTGGAAACATCATCGACAATCCAGCAGAATTAGAACAATTCTTAACCGATTTTTCTAAAATTGAAGGCTATAAAGTTTTAGTTCACGGAGGTGGAAAATCGGCTACAAAGATGGCACAGAGTATTGGTCTGGTTCCGCAAATGATTGATGGACGCCGAATTACAGATGCTCCAATGCTTGATGTTGTAGTAATGATTTACGCAGGACAAATCAACAAACATATTGTAGCGCAATTGCAGGCAAAAGACAACAATGCAATTGGTTTTTCGGGAGCTGATGGGAATTTAATTCAATCTGTAAAAAGAAATCACCCAACTATCGATTACGGATTTGTAGGCGATGTAAAACAAGTCAATACAAAATTGCTGGCAACTTTATTGGAAGCTGGAGTTGTTCCTGTTTTCTGTGCCATCACACACGATAAAAACGGACAATTATTAAATACAAATGCTGATACGATTGCAAGCGAATTATCAATTGCATTATCAGAAGTTTTTGATGTTACTTTGACATATTGTTTTGAAAAACAAGGTGTTTTACAAGATTCAGAAGACGATTCATCTGTAATAACAGAAATCAACGAAGCATTATATAATAAACTAAAAGAAGAAAAAGTGATCCATTCCGGAATGATTCCGAAACTAGATAACTGTTTCAATAGTTTATCAAGAGGAGTGAAGAAAATCAAAATTGGGCATCACAAAATGCTCCAAAATTCAGATATTCCGCATACAACTATTACATTATAAAAAATGTTGCCATGAATTGACGCTAATTTTCTCTGTTAAAAGAGAAAATAATTTTAGACATACATTAAAAAGTTTATTTTGATTTTAAATCTGAGATAAAAAAATAATTTATGAAAATACGTGTAATCAGTGGCAAAAAAACGGAACTGCGCAGTGCTTTTAAATATTAATTTAAGAAATTTGCGCAAATTAAAAATGTCGCATATTATTTAGTTAAGAAAGTAAAAGCTTAAAAAAAACTTAGCGACTTAGCGCCTTTGTGGCAAGAGCACAACAAAATGAAAAATATAGATACGCTTACCCAGGAAGCAATTAGTTTATTAAAAAGCTTAATCGAAACCCCTTCATTTTCAAGTGAAGAAGACCAAACAGCTTTGTTAATTGAAAATTGGTTCAATCAAAACGAGATTCCATTCAAGAGAGAAAACAACAATGTATGGGCTTTCAACAAATATTTCGACGAAAATAAACCAACACTTTTATTAAACTCACATCACGATACGGTAAGACCTAATCAGGCTTACACCAATGACCCGTTTAAAGCAATTGAAAAAGACGGCAAATTATTCGGTTTAGGAAGTAATGACGCAGGAGGATGCTTAGTTTCATTATTAGCAACGTTTGTACATTTTTACGAAAATCAAAACCTGTCACACAATATTGTAATTGTGGCTTCCGCCGAAGAAGAAAGCAGTGGAAAAAATGGTTTAAACAGCGTTTTAAAAAGCTTACCTGAATTAGATTGCGCGATTGTTGGAGAACCAACTTTAATGCAATTGGCAGTTGCCGAAAAAGGTTTATTAGTTCTTGACGTAAAAGTAAAAGGAACTGCAAGCCACGCCGCGCACCAAAATGATGATAATGCATTATACAAATCAATTCCGGTAATGGAATGGTTTAAAAACTATAAATTCGACAAAATTTCAGACGTTTTAGGCCCTGTAAAAATGACCGTAACGCAGATTAACGCTGGAAAACAGCATAATGTTGTGCCATCAGAATGTGATTTGGTTGTGGATATTCGTGTAACAGACCGTTACACAAACGCTGAAATTTTGGAAGTTGTAAAAGCAAATGTAAATGCCGAAGTAACACCAAGATCAATGCATTTAAATGCTTCGTCTATTCCAGTTGCGCATGGTTTAGTACAGGCAGGAATTGCTCTAGGAAGAACAACTTATGGTTCGCCAACACTTTCAGATCAATCCGTTTTAAGCTGTCAGTCTTTGAAATTAGGACCAGGAGAAACGTTACGTTCACATTCAGCAGACGAATTTATTTTTGTAAATGAAATTGAAGAAGGAGTCGATTTGTATATCAAAATACTAACCGATTTCTTTAAATTATAATTTTTTTAGGAGCTAATCCCGCTATCCGTTACAATCTTTTGTGCCGAACCCCGGCACAAAAGGATTTCCACTACTATCGGGGCTAGAAACACCACCAGTATAAACAATGACATTAGGTCTAAATTAGAAAACAATCTAAGAAGTCTAAAATCTAAGAAGTCTAAAAATCTAAGTTATGAAACTTTGGGAAAAAGGAATACCAACAGATAAACAAATCGAGCAATTCACAGTTGGAAATGATCGTGAACTGGATTTAGTTTTAGCAAAATACGATGCTTTAGGTTCAATCGCTCATGCTAAAATGTTGGGGCAGATTGGTTTATTGACTCAGGAAGAAACAACTTCTTTAGTTGATGCCTTAAACGAAATTATTGCAGATATCGTAGTTGGGAATTTCGAAATCGAAGATAGTTTCGAAGACGTACATTCTAAAATTGAATATCTGTTAACCGTAAAATTAGGCGATGCAGGAAAGAAAATCCACACCGCACGTTCTCGTAACGATCAGGTTTTGGTTGATGTTCATTTGTATTTAAAAGACGAATTAAAAGCTATAAAAGAACAGGTAAAAACCTTGTTTGACTTGTTGATGGAATCAGCAGAGAAACATCAAAATGTATTATTGCCAGGTTATACGCATTTACAAATCGCCATGCCATCGTCTTTCGGAATGTGGTTTTCTGCTTACGCTGAAAGTTTAATAGACGATATTACAATGTTAAATGCAGCTTCAAAAATTGTAGACCAAAATCCGTTAGGTTCTGCAGCAGGTTACGGAAGCTCATTTCCAATCAACAGAACATTTACAACTCAAGAATTAGGTTTTGAAACTCTAAAATATAACGCCGTTGCAGCGCAGATGAGCCGTGGAAAAGCAGAGAAAACAGTTGCTTTTGCTATGACAAGCGTTGCTGGGACATTATCTAAATTTGCCATGGACGTTTGTTTGTATATGAGCCAAAACTTTGATTTTATTGGTTTACCTGCACATCTTACAACAGGTTCAAGTATTATGCCTCACAAAAAGAATCCTGATGTTTTTGAATTAATAAGAGGGAAATGCAATAAAATTCAGGCACTTCCATACGAAATCACTCTAATTACTAATAATCTTCCAAGCGGTTACCATAGAGATTTACAGCTTTTAAAAGAAGGCTTGTTTCCTGCAATTCAGACTTTAAAATCATGTTTGGATATTGCTATATTTTCTATAAAAGATATTACAGTTAAAGATCATATTTTGGAAGATAAAAAATACGATTACTTATTTACTGTAGATACTTTAAACGAAATGGTTGTGGATGGAATGCCGTTTAGAGACGCGTATAAAGCCGTTGCAGAACAATTAGAAGCTGGAACATATAAATCTCCAAAACAAACAAAACATACGCACGAAGGAAGTATTAATAATTTGTGCTTAGAGCAAATAAAACAAAAAATGAAAGCGGCTTTCTAAAAGCTTATTTCCTAAATATTTTAAACCGATTTGCAGCTAATGCAGATCGGTTTTTTTATTTCTTCAAATTATATTTTTGAAACTTAAGAAATTTCGACCTAATTATCTAAATTTGAGAATCTATTATTTTTAAATCAAAAATATGACGCAATTTGACGAACAGGCATCTCAAGGCCTTTTTGAGAAAAACTTAATTACAGAGAATCAGTTTCAGGAAATAAAAGAATATCGAAGCCTCAATATTTTCTCACTCAATGTCGAATTAAAGCTGTTACTTTCGATTTCGGTTTTAATGTTTACCTCAGGGATTGGAATTCTTATTTATGACAATATCGACAGTATTGGACATATTGCACTTCTGGCTATTTTGTTTGTTCTTGTTTGCGGTTGTTTTTATTACTGCTTTAAAAATTCCAAAGGTTTTCAGAAAACTGAAACCACTACAGAAAGTCATTTTCTGGAATATATAGTTTTAACAGCCAATGTTCTCACTTGTATTTTTATAGGATATCTGCAGGTTCAATATGAGTTATTTGGAACACATTATGGTTTGGCAACTTTAGTTCCTACAATTGTCAGTTTCTTTTGCGCCTATTATTTTGATAACAAAAGCGTTTTAACCATTGCCGTTACAGGTTTGGCGGCTTATGTTGGGCTTTCGGTAACACCTCAGGATATTTTTAACAGCAATAATAATTTTTACGCGAGCCAGAGTTTAAGTTACTCTGCGATTATGCTGGGCGTTTTACTTATTCTATGGACAGTTTATAGTTTCAGAATTAATTTAAAAACACATTTTGCGCTCGTTTATCTCACATTTGCTTTGCATATTATAAGTATTGCATCGATAAGCAATATGGTTAGTGAAGATATTATCTGGCTTCTTTTCTCTTTGATTTTAGCAGCTTCATCTGTTTACTTTTATAAAATAAGCCATCAGCTCAAAGCAATTTCACTGTACATTTTTATGATTGTTTACGCCTACATTGGCATTAATATTTTCATATTTAGAATTTTCGAGCACGTTGATTTTGGCGATATATGGGTGTTATTTATTATGATATTACCCGCTTACTTCATTGGCTCGATAGTATTGTTTATCAAACTGATTAAAAACTTCAATAAAGAAATAGCCGAATGATAGTACACGATAAAAATTTACTAAATAATTTATTTTTAACCGAAGAAACTGATTCTCTTGAAAGTGGAGGATTTATCAGCAAAGACCAAAAGAAAATAATTAGAAATCAATTACCGTCTTTCAAAATCCAAAATAACATTCTAGTTCGTTTAGGATTTTTTCTGTTAGGATCATTTTTATATTCATCGATTTGCAGTTTTATCTCTTTAATTGCATTATCAGGAGCAGATTCTTTTTTTAAAATTTGCTGCTTTCTTTTTGCAGGCGTTGGTATTGCAGGTGCTGAATTTTTGTCGAATAACAAATATTACAGAAACGGCTTAGATGATGCTTTTATTTTAGGGATACTTTTAAATGTAGGCGGAGCAGTTTTCATACTTACAGAAGATTTTGAAACAGGATTAACTCCCGCTATTTTTGTTGCTATTGCTTCTTTTTTAACTTATAAAAGATATTTACATCTGCTTTCTATGTTTGTTTTTTGTTTGGCAAGTTCAGCAGTTTTATTTTTCGGTATGTTTGAAATTGGAGATATTGGTAAAACAATTTTACCTTTTGTGGCAATGTTAACTTCAGCAGGATTTTATTTTTTTACAAAACAAAGAATCAAGAATTTAAAAGAAGTTTACTATTACAACGGATTATTGTTAGCCAATAGTTTCTGTTTGATTCTATTTTATCTTTCCTGCAATTATTTAGTAGTAAGAGAACTTTCTGCAGAACTTTTAGGAGTTGAAGTTCAGCCGGGACAGGATATTCCGTTTGCCTATTTCTTTTACGCATTTACGTTTATAGTACCGGTTGTGTATTTGGTTCAGGCTTTAAAAACCAAAGACAGAATCATGCTTTGGATTAGTTTTGGAGTAATAGCTTTTACTGTTTTTACCATCCGATTTTATTATTCAGTTTTACCAATTGAAGCAGCTTTGACTATTGGAGGATTAGTGATGTTTGCCATTGCATTTTTCTCTATCCAAAAATTAAAAAATAAAGAATCCGGATTAACTTTTAAACCAGACAGGATCAATCATTCAACTGCAATTTTAAATGCTCAGACTTTAATCGTAGCTTCAACTTTTGGTATGAAACCAGAAGTTAAAACAGAATCGCCAATGGATTTTGGAGGAGGAGGGTTTAGCGGCGGCGGATCCGGAGAGAGCTTTTAATTAATTGTAAATTGTGAATGGTTAATTATTATTATAGTGAAAATTTAAAAAGTGAAAATTTAAAAAGTGAAAACTTATAAAACAAAAAACGCTGAATTTTTATTCAGCGTTTTTTGTTTGTTTTAATAAAGAATCTTAATCAAGATATTGTTCATACTCTTCAATTTTAGAACGTAAACGATTTTCTAAATAGGCATTACCGCCTTTTAATTTTTCTAAAATAATTGCGGCATCATCTTTATATTTTCTTCTTTTAAGATTATCCCAGCTTTTTGGAGGTTTTTGCAAATTGGTAATTCTATCCGCTAATTTTACAGCCCAGACTTCTTTTTTAAGTTTTGAAATTCGGGTTAAGCTATCCAGTATTCTTTCTTCTTTTGGTAGATCACTGTTTTTTGTAAGAGCAGAAACTCCTTCGGCAATATCTAATCCAAACTCAAGTTCAAGTTCTTCAAAAGTAGTATTGGTATCTTCTAAAGTATCGTGCAATAAAGCAACTTGTGTAGCAAAATTTAAATCGAAATTTTCAGTATTATTCGATGCAATTAAAATTTCCATCGCAACATTGCTCAAATGAATGACATACGGAAGATTAGAATCAGTAATAGTCTGATTATTTTCTAAATGCTTTATTGTTGCAAAAATTATTGTTTTTTGATAAGCCGTCTGAACATCCATTTAATCAACTTTAGAATTATTAAACTTTACTTTTCAAAGCCTCAGCATCAATATCACTATGCGAAACATTGTAAACTGCTTTTCCGTTTTTGATTAAAATTAATTGAGGCGATTCGTGGTAAACCCCAAATCTATCTGCAATTTCATTAGAAATATCTCTATGTGCAATTAAATCAAGAAAATAAGCATCAACAACTTCTTCAAGATCAAATTCTCTTTCAAATTGTTTTAAAGCCATACGGCTGATACTGCATCTTGTACTGTGTTTAAAAATTACAACAGGTTTTTCGTTAGATATGGCTTCGATTTCCATTAACTGATGAATATCGGTCAATTCTGTCCAATTAACTTTGCTTTTTGGAGCATCTGAGTTCTCAGAATTTCCGAAGATTGAATTTAAAAAACTCATATTTGGCTTGTTTTGTGACTTTTTGACATCTAAAACTGATTAAAATCAAGATTTTTACGTCATTTTGTCTTTGTTTTTACTGTGGAATATAATTTGAATATCGATTAGCAAAGTTAAATCTTTTGAGTTAAAAAAATATCTCAATAAGACTTAACTTTAATGTAATCGAATATTTAAAATAAAAAATCAATCAAATCTTAACAATATGAACATAAATAAATTTACTATTAAATCGCAGGAAGCCATTCAGTTGTCGCAGCAATTAGCACAGCGAAACGGCCAGCAGCAAATTGAAAATGAACACATTTTCAAAGCCATTTTTGAAGTTGATGAAAACGTCGCGCCATTTATTTTGAAAAAATTAAACGTAAATGTGCCTTTGTTTTTACAAATTTTAGACAGCACAATTCAGAGTTTTCCAAAAGTTTCAGGAGGCGATATTCTGCTTTCCAGAGATGCAAATAAAGCTTTGAATGAAGCAGAAATCATTGCGCAAAAAATGAATGACGAATACGTTTCTATCGAACATTTAATTTTGGCAATTTTCGATTCAAAAAGCAAAGTTTCTCAAATTTTAAAAGATCAGGGCGTTACCGGAAAAGGCTTAAAAGCCGCAATCGAAGAATTACGTAAAGGTGAAAGAGTAACTTCTGCATCTGCCGAAGAAACTTATAATTCATTAAATAAATACGCTAAAAACTTAAATGAATTAGCCCGTACAGGAAAACTGGACCCGGTTATTGGCCGTGACGAAGAAATTCGTCGTGTATTGCAAATTTTGACTCGTAGAACAAAAAATAACCCAATGCTTATTGGTGAGCCCGGAGTTGGTAAAACTGCCATTGCAGAAGGTTTAGCACACAGAATTGTTGATGGTGACGTTCCGGAAAACTTAAAAGATAAAATCGTTTTCTCATTAGATATGGGGGCTTTGATTGCCGGAGCAAAATTTAAAGGAGAATTTGAAGAACGATTAAAATCGGTTGTAAAAGAAGTTACTTCTGCCGAAGGAGATATCGTTTTGTTTATTGATGAAATTCACACGCTTGTAGGCGCGGGTGGAGGTGAAGGCGCAATGGATGCGGCTAATATCCTGAAACCGGCTTTGGCTCGTGGAGAATTGAGAGCAATTGGTGCCACAACTTTGGACGAATATCAAAAATATTTTGAGAAAGACAAAGCGCTTGAAAGACGTTTTCAAAAAGTTTTAATTGACGAACCGGATACAGAAAGTGCGATTTCAATTTTACGTGGAATTAAAGAGAAATACGAAACACACCATAAAGTACAGATTAAAGATGAGGCGATTATAGCCGCTGTTGAACTTTCACAGCGTTATATTACCAATCGTTTTTTACCAGATAAAGCGATTGACTTAATGGACGAAGCGGCTTCGAAACTGCGTATGGAAATCAATTCAAAACCTGAGGAATTAGATGTTTTGGATCGTAAAATCATGCAGTTGGAAATTGAAATTGAAGCGATCAAACGTGAGAAAGAAGAAAGCAAACTGAAAATCCTTCGTATGGATTTGGCAAACCTGAAAGAAGAACGCAACGAAATCTACGCCAGATGGAAATCTGAAAAAGATATTGTGGACGGAATTCAGGCTGTAAAATTAGAAATCGAAGATTTTAAATACGAAGCAGAACGTGCAGAACGTGACGGTGATTACGGAAAAGTAGCCGAAATTCGTTACGGAAAAATAAAAGAAGCACAAGAACGTCAGGAAGCATTACAAAAACAATTGTTAGAATTTCAATCAAATAATTCTTTGATTAAAGAAGAAGTAACCCGTGAAGATATTGCAGAAGTTATAGCAAAATGGACTGGAATTCCGGTTATGAAAATGCTTCAGACAGAAAGAGAAAAACTATTGCATCTTGAAGATGAATTACACAAACGTGTAGTGGGTCAGGAAGAAGCGATTGAAGCTGTTAGTGATGCCGTTCGCAGAAGCCGTGCGGGTCTACAAGATATGAAAAAACCAGTTGGAACTTTCTTATTCCTTGGAACAACCGGAGTTGGTAAAACAGAGTTGGCAAAAGCATTGGCAGAATATCTTTTTGATGACGAAAATGCGATGACCCGTATCGATATGAGTGAGTACCAGGAACGTCACAGCGTGAGCCGTTTAGTTGGTGCGCCTCCGGGATATGTAGGTTATGATGAAGGCGGACAATTGACAGAAGCCGTTCGTAGAAAACCGTATTCAGTTATTTTATTAGATGAAATCGAAAAAGCCCATCCGGATACGTTCAATATTTTATTGCAGGTTCTTGATGAAGGCCGATTAACAGATAACAAAGGCCGCCTTGCCGATTTTAAAAACACGATTATCATTATGACCTCAAATATGGGAAGTCATATTATTCAGGAAAAATTTGAAAACCTAAAAGGAAGCGTTGAAGTTGCTACAGAAGCTGCTAAAAACGAAGTTTTAGGATTGTTGAAACAAACCGTTCGTCCTGAATTTATAAATCGTATCGACGAAATCGTAATGTTTACGCCGCTTACAGTTGAGAATATTTCAAAAATTGTAAGTCTGCAATTAAAGAGCGTTACAAAAATGCTGGCACTTCAAGGTATTACGATGGATGCAACTCCAGAAGCAATTGCTTACTTGTCAGACAAAGGTTATGATCCGCATTTTGGTGCAAGACCTGTAAAACGTGTGGTTCAGAGAGAAGTATTGAATCAATTGTCAAAAGAAATTTTGGCAGGAAATATAACAACAGACAGCATCATTTTACTAGATGCTTTTGATGGTAATTTGGTTTTTAGAAATCAAACACAACTATAATTTATTTGGTTAATTATTTTTGAGGAGAAAACACCAGTCGAAAGGCTGGTGTTTTTTTATATCCGTAAATAATGAAACTTTTTCCAAAAGTCCTATAAACAAGAAATCTGATTTAATTCTCAAATTTACTATAACATAAAACTAATTATCATGAACAATATATTTAGAGGGTTAATCGCAGGATATGGAGCAAAAAAATTAGGCGGCGGATGTTTTGGAACCATACTGGTTTTTGTAATTATCTGGCTTTTATTAGGTCAGTGCAGTTAAAAATTAAATCCATGAAATCATTAAAAACATCAGCATAAAAAGTCTTAAATTCGCACAACTAAATTTTAAACAAAGACAAAATATAATGGCATCAGGTTTTTTCGTACTACTAGACGATATCGCAGCAATTATGGACGACGTTGCAGTAATGAGTAAAGTTGCAGCAAAAAAAACAGCAGGTATTCTGGGCGATGACTTAGCGGTTAATGCCGAGAAAGCTTCTGGATTTGCTTCATCGAGAGAGCTTCCTGTTTTGTGGGCAATAAGCAAAGGTTCGCTTCTTAACAAAATCATTATTTTGCCTGTCGCTTTTCTATTAAGTGCATTTTTTCCTATTGCAATCATTGTAATTCTGGTTCTAGGCGGACTTTTCCTGGCGTATGAAGGAGCCGAAAAAATTTACGAATTTATTTTTCCTCATGATCACGAAGAATCAGAAGGAATTACCGAAGAAGTTCTAACAGAAGAACAAATTTTAGAAGTAGAGAAAGGAAAAATAAAATCAGCAATCGTAACCGATTTTATCTTATCTGTCGAAATCGTAATTATAGCTTTGGGAACTGTTATTGATGAACCTCTTACACAGCAAATTATCGTAACATCAATAATTGCCGTAATCGCAACGATAGGAGTTTATGGTATTGTAGCCCTTATTGTTAGAATGGACGAAGCAGGGTATAAGCTTATTAAATTTAGTAAAAGAGAAAAAAGCATATCAAAATTCATCGGAAATATTTTAGTTAAAGCACTTCCATTAGTTATTAAAAGTTTAACCGTAATTGGTACAATCGCTTTAATATTAGTTGCCGGAGGTATTTTTGTGCACTACATTCCATATTTCCATCATTTATCTGAAGAAATTAAGATCCCTTCCATTATAAAAGAATTCGTAATTGGATTGGCTTTAGGACTTGTCGTTTTAGGATTTGTGAATCTCTTCAAAAAAATATTCAAAAAGAAAAAACATTAATCTAAAAATAAGATTAAATAATTTATGAAACACCAGTCGAAAGATTGGTGTTTTTTTTTGAAGCAGAATTATCAATTTTCAAAGTACCTGCAGTCCCGCTATCCACTATATCTTTTATGGTCTCGTTAAAGAAACGAGACCATAAAAGGATGCCGTTTCTATCGGGGCTAAACGAGACTTTTTTGTTTTTCATAAGAAATTATGTTTCTTTTTAAAATTATTTTTGCTAAATAAGTCTCTCAATTACAAAAGTTTACTCTTTTTATTGTGCAAATTAACATTTGGCTAAAGCAACCATTTTATTTATTCCGCATCTTCATATTATAACATTAAATTATTATTTTATATGAAAAGTTTTAAATTAAAATCAGTTTTAGTAGTTTTATTCTTGTCAATTGCATTTGTTTCATGTAATAATGATGACGACGAGGAACCGGTAAACAATTCATTTTCAAAAACAGCATTTGTTACTGAAATTAAAGGACCGGCGACAGGAAAAGTGAATGACGAGTTAAGCTACGAAATATCTTTTGTTGTAGATAATGGTTGTGGAGAATTCGATAAAATTTCTGAAGTAAAAATTGGAGACGTAAACGGATTACAAGTTATAGCGAAATATCCAACTGGAGTTTGCACACAGCAGGTTCCAGATCCTAAAAAGACAGCTTACAAATTTAAAGCAACTGCAAAAGGAACTTTTGACATTAAATTCAAAAAATCAGCAACAGAATTCATAACTAAAAGTGTTGTTATAGACTAACATTTCTTAGTTGATTACTTTAGGTGGTAAAACCATTTTGCAGACGTTTAATTTTAAACCGATGTGAAATGGTTTTTATTTTAGTAATATCTACAAATTTAATTGTATCATAAAATATTGCGCTTTTGCCATTCCTCTAAAATTTACTATTTTTGCACTCTAAATTTTATGTCATGTCGAAAAGAAAATATAAAATATCGGTAATTCAGTTAAACCTGAATGATGTAGCCGAAAACAATTTAAAAAAATGTATCAGCTGGGTAAGAGATGCGGCAAGTCAAGGCGCAGAAGTTATCTTACTTCCGGAATTATATAGCAGTCATTATTTCTGCCAAAGCGAAGATGTGGACAATTTTGCATTAGCAGAACCACTTTACAGCACTTCATTTATTGCTTTCAGCGAGTTGGCAAAAGAACTTGGAGTAGTAGTTATTGTTCCTTTCTTCGAAAAAAGAATGGCAGGAATTTACCACAACAGTGCTTATATCATCGATACAGATGGTACAGAAGCTGGTTTATACCGTAAAATGCATATTCCAGACGATCCGCATTTCTATGAAAAATTCT
The DNA here is from genome assembly GCF_031455715.1 of Flavobacterium sp. 2755. NCBI lineage: Bacteria > Pseudomonadati > Bacteroidota > Flavobacteriia > Flavobacteriales > Flavobacteriaceae > Flavobacterium > Flavobacterium sp. 2755. Next base: position 463,743 of record NZ_JAVDTG010000004.1, on the reverse strand, counting down.
ATTTTACGCCAGGTGATTTAGGTTTCAAGGCAATAGAAACTAAAAAAGGAACAGTTGGAACATTAATCTGCTGGGATCAATGGTATCCGGAAGCAGCTCGTATTACAGCTTTAAAAGGTGCAGAAGTTTTATTTTATCCAACTGCAATTGGATGGCATCCAAAAGAAAAAGAACAATACGGAGAAAACCAATACGGAGCCTGGATGAACGTAATGAAAGGCCACGCCGTTGCAAATGGTGTTTTCGTTGCAGCAGCAAACCGAATTGGTCTTGAAAAATATCTTGAAGGAACAGAAGGAATTCAATTTTGGGGAGCATCATTCATTGCTGGTCCGCAAGGAGAAATTTTAGCGCAGGCATCTCATGATAAAGAAGAAATCTTAATTGCTGAGGTTGACTTAGATTTACAGGAAAATGTTCGTCAAAACTGGCCATTCTTCAGAGACAGAAGAATTGATGCTTTTGGAGATATTACAAAAAGAGCAATTGATAAATAATTTAGATTTATCTTGATATAAAATAAAAAGTCGGTTTCAATAATTTGAAACCGACTTTTTTAATGTAATATATAATTTACTTTACCTTGAAAGTAACTCTTCTCACGATTTGACGTGCCTCTTTTGAGTTTTTGTTTACCGAAGTATCTTCTCCGTTCGCAATTACATTCAATCTTGAAGCATCAATTCCCGCATTAACAGCGACTTTCTTAACAGCTTCAGCTCTTTTTCTTGACAACTCAGTATTGTAACTTGTTTTTCCAATTTCGTCAGCGTAACCCACAATATCCGCAGATTTTCCAGGATTATTTTTTAGATATTTCACTAAGAAATCAACACCTGATAAAGAAGCGTTTGTTGGTTTAGACGAATTAAAATCGAAATAAACATTTACATATCCTCCATTAATTAATTCTTCTACAGTGCTGTTTGTTGCACCTTTACCGTTTTGTCCGTATGTTTTCTCTAAATAGCTTTCCAGTTCATCCGGTACACCATTTTGATTATTGTCAATAGATTGTCCTTTTGTATTTACAGCCACTCCGGCAATCGTATTTGGTTCTAAATCATATAGATCAGCGACACCATCTTTATCACTGTCAATAAGGCCAGTTTCAATAGTAGTAACCCTATCTTCTAATTTATTTAACCTTTCATTTTCTTCAGAATACCAGTCAGCATGTTTTTCATTTTTACCTAAATAGAAAGTCAAACCAACAGAAGCATTTAGTAAAATACCATCAAAAGAATCAGTTGTAGTATTTCCCATTCCGTCAAAATTCCAGTTTTGTCTTCCGTTAATAATTCCGGTAAGATCACCAGTCAAAGCAACTCGGTTACTTAATTTAATTTGTCCTGTCAAACCTGCGATTCCGTGCGCCATATAATCCTGACCACCAAAACCGGTTTCAGTACTAATTTGCGAAACTCCAAAACCCCCATGAGCCAAAATCCCAATAGTATTTGTCCATGTTTCAAAATTTAAGGCGCGTCCAACATTAATAACCCCTTGTAAACTTGCACGTACATATCGACTTTCAAAATCAGGAGTATTGTTTTTTTCTGTAAATTGATCGTATCCAACATCTAACTTTACACCAAACTTTGGATTAAACATATATCGTACACCTAAATCACCATGAAACAAATTCAGGCTTTCAGTAGCATATCCCGGAGTCATGGCTCTTGTTGGTTTATTAACACCACCATTTAATTCGATAGACCATTTGTTATATTCTGGCTTTTCAATACTTGGTGCTGTAGACATGGTAGTCATTTGTGCATTTGCAGCGAAGGCTAATAGTAAAAGAGATACAGATGCTAATTTCTTTTTCATAATATCAAAAAATTTAATTCGGCTTTTATTTAAACTCTTAGCAAAAGTAGGGCTGGCATTTTTGGAATGTGTTGTATACCGTCTTACATAATTCCCATTGTTTTGTCTAAGAATCTGAAAATACATTAATTAAACTTTTGTTTTTAGCAAAAAAAAAAGGATAAAATCTAAATTTTACCCTTTTTGAATTTTAAAATACTGGTTATTTTAAATCTGGCTGATAAATTTTTATTGTTCCGTCACCTTCGCTGCTCACAACAACTAAACTTCTTTTAGTTGGGCTTTTTGAAGCAGGAATATAAAGTACACCTTCTGGAGCATCACCCGTTTTTACCGTTTGTAAATATTGAGGTGAAGCAGGATTCGTAACATCATAAGTCATAAAAGCATCAGATCTTTCAAGACCTACAAATAAAATATTCTGATTTCCCATTTTAGCAACAACTACAGCTTCTGGTTCAGAACCTTTATCATCGCTTCGTTTGTCATCGTAAGTTCCTAATTCGTTTGTTTTTTTGTCAACATCATTTTTACTGTCATAAACGATTTTTCCAGTGTTTCCGTTCCAGATAGAAAATGATCTTGCACCAAAACTTACCATTTCATCTAAATCTCCATCACCATCTGTATCTCCCATATCAGTAATAAGATTCAATCTTCCTAAATTAGCATCTAATTTTAAAGTAGCAGCATCAGGGAAAACCGTTGCATCAAGCTTCAAACTTTTCATACGTTTAATGTCTGTATAAGCATCATATTCTCTTGCATCACCTTCATTAGCAGTAACAAAGTAAGGAACATTATTAGAAGAAAAATGACTGATAGCATCCGGCATATATAATCCTTTAACTTTCCATGGGCCAAATGCAATTTTGTCGTCACTATCACTTACATCAATAGCATTTTCTGCCGTATTGTAATCTTTTAATCCTAAAGGATAAATTGCAGTAATAGTTTTTGAAGCCAAATCCACTTTTGCAACACCATTGTTTTCCTGCAAAGTTACCCAGGCCGTTTTTGAATCATCAGAAATTGTAATGTACTCTGGTTCAATATCCTGAGCAAAACTTTTAGCATACTTAGAAATTCTGAATCCGTCTTTAGCCAATGCCGCTGCCTGACTGCTGAAAGAAGCAAAATCAAGAGTTGTAACAGTATAATTGCTAGTTTCGATAATAGAAATAGTTCCGTTTGGATCTTGAGAATAATCAGTATTTGGTTCACCTTCGTTAGCAGTCATAATATATTTTCCGTCAGCAGAAAATGTAATCATATCTGGCAATGCACCAACTGTAACTTGTTTTATTAAGCTGTAATCGCTTGTGTTAAAAACAACAACTTTTCCGTTTCCTTGTTTGTTTGTCGTTGATTCTAAAGCAACAGCCAGTTTTCCATCATAAATAGAAACGCTGTTTGAAGCACCTTCATAAGCAGCTAAATTAATTTGACCAATTTTAACCGGTTTTGTTGGGTCGGCTAAATCAATAACATCAATTTGATTAGTTCCACTGTTATTTACAGTAAAAAGTCTTTTTGTTTTTTCGCAATAAGCAGAAATTTCAGCAGCAGCTTCTCCGCCAATTTTAATCGAACCAATTTCTTTAAAAGTGGCAGGATTTTCATTTACAACAGTTTCCGGTTCTTCGTTGTTAGAGTTTTCATCGTTATTACAGCTAGCCATTAAAAATAAAGCTGCTAATAAGGATAGAGTTACTTTTTTCATTTGTTAGTGTTTTAGTTTTTGCCAAAAGTAATTAGCCGATTCCGGTCGAATATTAAGCCTTCATTATTTAATCTTTAACTTAAATTTTGGAAGATATTATTTGTGAAATAACAGATGATTTTATTCAGATGTTTTAAAATCCTAACGAATGCTTATCTTTGTACACTTTTAAAAATTAGAACCTTTTATGGCAGCAAATAATAGAAGATTTCCAGCAGAGTGGGAAAAACAACAAGGAATTGTATTATGTTTTCCGCATAACGGTAACGACTGGCCGGGAAAATATGAAGCAGTTCAATGGGCTTTTGTAGAATTTATTAAAAAAGTAGCGACTTTTGAAACTGTTTTTTTGGTCGTAGCCGATGAAAAGCTAAAAGAAAAAGTAGCTGAAATGCTTGAAAGAGCTCGTGTTAATATCAAAAACGTTTCCTATATAATCCATAAAACCAACAGAAGCTGGATGCGTGATTCCGGGCCGATTATTGTAAAAAATGGTTCAAAAAGAGAAGCATTAAATTTCAACTTCAACGGCTGGGCAAAATATAAAAACTATCAATTAGATAAATTTGTTCCGGGTAAAGTTGCCGATTTTATTGATGTGCCGTTAACTCAGGTTACTTATAAAGGAAAACCGGTAATTGTTGAAGGTGGAGCAATTGATGTAAACGGAAAAGGAACTTTGTTAACTTCTGAAGAATGCTTAATGCACCCAACAATTCAGGTTAGAAATCAAGGTTTTACCAAAGAAGATTACGAAGCTGTTTTTAAAGAATATCTGGGAGTTACAAACGTAATCTGGCTTGGAGACGGAATAGAAGGTGATGATACGCACGGTCACATAGATGATTTATGCCGATTCGTAAACGAAGATACAATCGTAACAATTGTAGAAACTGATAAAAACGATTCAAACTACAAACCTTTACAGGATAATTTGAAACGTTTACAAAATGCCAAACTAGAAAACGGAAAATCGCCGGTTATTGTAGCGTTGCCAATGCCAAAACGTGTAGATTTTGAAGATTTAAGATTACCAGCAAGTTATGCTAATTTCTTAATCTTGAATAATTGTGTTTTAGTGCCAACATTTAATGACAGCAACGATCGTGTAGCTTTAAATATACTTTCAGAATGTTTTCCAGACAGAGAAGTAATCGGAATTAGCTGTATAGATTTCATCTGGGGATTCGGAACACTACATTGCTTAAGCCAACAGATTCCTGCTTAATAAATAAAACCATATATGTAATATTTTTAAATGAACTTAAATTACTTATATGGTTAAAATTAGCCGCATAAAAAAACCTTGGCGATAACCAAGGTTTTTTTATTTCTATATCTCTTCAGATAATTTATCTGCTCTTCATTGTTTAATAAAGGGAGGTAACAATTGACTGGAAACTTCTCCAAAACCAATTCTTACTTCAGTATTTTCACAGAAACCTCTAATGATTACAGTGTCATTATCTTCAATAAATTTACGTTCAGTTCCATCTTTTAAAGTAAGCGGATTTTTTCCGCCCCAAGTCAATTCTAACATAGAACCAAAACTATCAGGAGTCGGTCCTGAAATCGTTCCTGATCCCATCATATCACCAGAATTAACACGACATCCGTTTGAAGTATGATGCGCTAATTGCTGACTCATTGACCAGTATAAATATTTAAAATTAGATTTTGAAACCACAGTTTCTTCAGCCTCTTCAGGTTTAATTGAAACCTCTAAATGAATATCAAAAGCTTTTTTTCCTTTTGTTTGTAAATACGGAAGCGGTGATGGATCTTGTTTAGGCCCTTTTGTTCTAAAAGGCTCCAAAGCATCCATAGTTACAATCCACGGAGAAATTGACGTTGCAAAGTTTTTGGCTAAGAATGGTCCAAGAGGCACATATTCCCATTTTTGGATATCGCGCGCGCTCCAGTCATTCAATAAAACCATCCCGAAAATATAATCTTCTGCTTCATATGTTGGGATATTTTCTCCCATAATATTTACATCAGTAGTAATAAAAGCAGTTTCAAGTTCGAAATCTACTAAACGTGATGGACCAAATACAGGATAATCTCCGCCTGCAGGCATCGTTTGTCCCATTGGTCTGTGAACCGGAATTCCAGACGGAACAATTGTAGAACTTCTTCCGTGATATCCAACTGGAATATGTAACCAGTTTGGCAGAAGCGCATTTTCTGGATCGCGGAACATTTTACCAACGTTTGTAGCATGTTCTTTGCTTGAATAAAAATCAGTATAATCACCAATTAAAACGGGTAATTGCATCTCCACATCGTCGATATTAAAAATAACAATATCGCGGTCTTTTGTTGAATCTCTTAGCTGAGGATTGGTTTCGTCGAAAATATCAGCGATACGATTTCGTACCAAACGCCATGTTTTTTTTCCGTCAGAAATAAAATCATTAAGCGTGTCCTGCATAAACATATCATCGGTTAAATCTATTCCTTCAAAATAGTTTAATTGTTGTAAAGCCCCTAAATCTATAGCGTAATCGCCAATTCTAGTTCCTACTGTAACGACATTTTCTTTGGTAAGAAATACACCGAAAGGGATATTTTGAATAGGGAAGTCGCTATTTTCTGGTACTTCTAACCATGATTTTCTTTTAGTATCGTTGGCGGTTATTGGCATGTTAGATGTTAATTATTTGTTGAAAAATTACATGTCAAATATATCATAATCTAACAGTATCACAAACGTTTTTTTGTATTTTTGCAGGAAATTAACGAAAAACGAAAAAATGCAACGCGACGAACAAATTTTTGATCTTATCCAAGAGGAAAAAGAAAGACAAATTCACGGACTAGAACTTATTGCTTCTGAGAATTTTGTAAGTGACGAAGTAATGGAAGCAGCTGGTTCTGTTTTAACTAATAAATATGCTGAAGGTTATCCAGGCAAAAGATATTACGGAGGCTGCGAAGTAGTTGACGTTATTGAGCAGATTGCAATTGACAGAGCTAAAGAATTATTTGGTGCTGAATACGCAAACGTACAGCCTCACTCAGGTTCTCAGGCAAATACAGCTGTTTACCACGCATGTTTAAATCCTGGAGATACTATTTTAGGTTTCGATTTATCTCACGGTGGTCACTTAACACACGGTTCTCCTGTAAACTTTTCAGGACGTTTATATCGTCCGGTTTTTTATGGTGTAGATGCTGAAACTGGTCGTTTAGATTATGATAAAATCCAGGAAATTGCAACTAAAGAACAGCCAAAATTAATCATCGCAGGAGCTTCGGCTTATTCTCGTGATATGGATTTTGCTCGTTTCAGACAAATCGCTGACAGCGTAGGAGCAATTTTATTTGCTGATATTTCTCACCCAGCGGGTCTTATTGCAAAAGGATTATTAAATGACCCAATTCCACATTGTCATATCGTTTCTACAACGACTCACAAAACATTACGCGGACCTCGTGGAGGTTTGATCTTAATGGGGAAAGATTTCGAAAATCCACAAGGATTAAAAACTCCAAAAGGAGAAATTAGAATGATGTCTTCATTATTAGATCTAGCTGTTTTCCCTGGAAATCAAGGTGGACCTTTAATGCACATTATTGCTGCTAAAGCGGTTGCTTTTGGTGAAGCATTAAAAGATGAATTCTTCTCTTATGCAATGCAATTACAAAAAAATGCAAATGCAATGGCAGATGCTTTCGTAAAAAGAGGTTACAACATTATCTCTGGCGGAACTGATAACCACATGATGCTTATCGATTTAAGAAATAAAAATATTTCTGGAAAAGAAGCTGAAAATGCATTAGTAAAAGCAGAAATTACAGTAAACAAAAACATGGTTCCTTTTGACGATAAATCACCATTTATCACTTCAGGAATTCGTGTTGGAACAGCTGCAATCACAACTCGTGGTTTAGTTGAAAAAGATATGGAAACTATCGTAGCTTTAATCGATAAAGTTCTTACTGATCATACAAATGAAGATGTTATCGAAGAAGTTGCTGAACAAGTAAACGAATTAATGAGCGAAAGACCGATTTTTGCATATTAAAAAATAGTTTCAAGTTTAAAGTTTCAAGTTTAAAGTTTTATGCTGTTCAAAAGACAGTTTAAGACTTTAAACTTTTTTCGTTCCTAAAAGAACCTGAAACCTGAAACCTGAAACAAAAAAACAAAGACAAATGGGCGTATTAAGATTACAATTGCCAACCGACCCAAGATGGGTAAATATCGTTGAGAAAAACATAGAAGAAATCTTAACAGATCACGCTTGGTGCGAGCAAAAAGCAGCAACAAACGCGATTACAATTATTACTAATAACTCAGAACATCAGGATTTGGTTAAAGATTTATTGGCTTTAGCCAAAGAAGAAATAGATCATTTTGAGCAGGTTCATAATATCATCATCAAAAGAGGATTAAAATTAGGACGTGAACGTAAAGATGAATACGTAAACGAACTGTACCAATACATGAAAAAAAGCGGCGACGGAAGCCGTGTTTCCGGGCTTGTAGAAAGATTATTATTCTCAGCGATGATAGAAGCAAGAAGCTGCGAACGTTTCAAAGTTCTTTCTGAAAATATTCAGGACGAAGAATTAGCTGTTTTCTACAGAGAATTAATGGAAAGTGAAGCCGGACACTACACTACATTTATCACTTACGCAAGAAAATACGGAACCGGAATAGACGTTGAAAAACGCTGGAGAGAATGGCTAGAATTTGAAGAATCGATTATTAAAAATTACGGGAAAAACGAAACTATTCACGGATAGTTTTAGTTTTGTTTCAGGTTTCAGGTTTAAAGTTTCAAGTTTCTCATTGGAGTACGTTTCGACTTCGCTCAACGTGACAAACCTGAAACTTGAAACAGAATTAAACCAAATTAAAAAATCCGCGTCAAATCCGCGCTTTCGCAAAAGCGAATCCGTATCATCCGTGTGCCAATTAAGCGCAAAGTTTACCAATCTAAAATCTAAATTCTAAAATCTAAATTCTAAAATCTGCAATCTAAAAATTCCTATCTTTGAAAGTAACCAAAATTCAAAGCCATGAGAATAGAAAACGATCTGAAATTAGGATTTAAAGACGTAATGATTCGCCCAAAAAGATCAACGCTCAAAAGCAGATCTGAAGTTTCATTAGAACGAAATTTTAAGTTTTTACACAGCACTTCAGATTGGACAGGAATTCCCATAATGGCCGCCAATATGGATACAGTCGGTACTTTTGAAATGGCTCAGGTTTTGGCAAAAGAAAAACTTTTTACCGCCATTCATAAACATTATACTTTAGAAGAATGGAATAGTTTTTTGAAAAATGTAACGCCGGATTTCTACAACTATATAGCCATAAGCACCGGAACCGGAAAAGAAGATTTTGATAAAATAGGTAAAGTCATAACAGCAAATCCGTTATTAAGATTTATTTGTATTGACGTTGCAAACGGTTATTCAGAACACTTTGTTCAGTTTTTAAAACAAACCCGAAAACAATATCCCGATAAAGTAATTATTGCCGGAAATGTAGTTACAGGCGAAATGGTCGAAGAATTACTTTTGGCTGGAGCCGATATCGTAAAAGTGGGAATCGGGCCGGGTTCTGTCTGCACAACACGTGTCAAAACAGGCGTAGGTTATCCACAGCTTTCTGCCATTATCGAATGTGCCGATGCAGCTCACGGTTTAGGCGGTCATATTATAAGCGACGGCGGCTGTTCAACTCCGGGTGACGTTGCAAAAGCTTTTGGTGCAGGTTCTGATTTTGTAATGTTAGGCGGAATGCTGGCCGGGCATACTGAAAGTGGAGGCGAATTAATCGAAATAAACGGAGAAAAATTCAAACAATTCTACGGAATGAGTTCGGCAACTGCGATGGAAAAACATGTTGGAGGCGTTGCAGAATACAGAGCAAGCGAAGGAAAAACAGTAAAAGTTCCGTTCAAAGGAAATGTTATTGCCACAGTTTTAGATATTTTGGGCGGATTACGAAGCACTTGTACTTATGTTGGCGCATCAAAATTAAAAGAACTTACAAAGCGAACAACTTTCATCCGCGTAAGCGAACAAGAAAATCAGGTTTTTACAAATTAAAATATTTAGAATATAATATGATTACCATTTCAGAAGCAGGTTTAAGTGATATCAAAACAATTCAGGAAATCACTAATATCACCTGGCCAATTACTTACGGCAAAATTTTGACTAAAGAACAGTTAGATTATATGCTGGGTTTATTTTATTCAGAAGAAGCTTTAGCAAAGCAAATCGAGAATAAAGAACAATTATTTTATCTAATTTCAGATTCAGGATCTACAATTGGCTTTATTGGAATTGAGCATAATTATAATAATAAAGCCATAACCAAAATCCATAAAATCTATCTTCTGCCGGAAACACAAGGAAAAGGTTACGGGAAAATAGTTTTCGAATCCATTGAAAAACTGGCTTTAGAAAATAATTCGGCAGCACTTTTATTAAACGTAAACCGTTTTAATACAGCATTGAATTTCTATAAAAAACTAGGTTTTGAAATCAAAGAAACAGTTGACATAGAAATTGGAAATGGTTATTTAATGGAAGATTATGTGATGGGGAAAGTGTTTTAATCATTAATGAAAATTAAAGACTTAAAGGAGTAAATCCCCAATCTTGTCTATATGTTTTTACTTTAAATTTGGGTTTATTATAATAGTTTAATTGATAAATTCGATAATTTTTCCTGTCTAGATAGCAATTGTAATTTATTATATTTTCTTCAGGATGCCATTCTTTTAGCATTAAGCTATAATTTTTTTTAAGTCTGATATGAGATTCATCATAATCTTCATTAGGTAGATCTGAATTTGGATACATAGTTCGATAAACTAAAGTACTGTCACGTTCTTCTAGGTTTTGACAATTTAAAATAGAATAAAGGAGATCATTTGTGATTTCATATTTAATATTTTCTTTGTCTTTTTCCTTTGCTGTTAATTTATTTAAAGCATTATTCAACTCTAAAGTAAAAGTAGAATTTATCTTTTGAACATTAGGAATTTGTTTATCAAAAGGAAATTCCCAATAATCTTTATATTTATTTGAAAAAAATGGAATCGCATAACATTCTTTTTTTGAATTTACAAAAACAATAATTTCTTGACTGCCTTTAATACTATCTGGCTCAGAAAATAATTGAATTTCAAAATTAAATTTTCCGTTTTTTACGCTTTTTACAAATTTGTAGTCATTGCCAAATTTATCTTTATTAGTTTTTAATTGAGGAAATCTTTCAATAATATTTTTGATTGATTTTTTTACATCGGCTTCTTCTTTTTGAATGCAACTAATTGTGACAAGAAAAAGGAGAATAAAAATTCTGTAATTTATGTTTTTCATATTTTTTATCATTTAACTCACAATAACATCATGTTTAAACAATAAACCTTTCAGCTCTTTCAAAGCAAAAACAGCCTTTTTAAGTTTAGTTTTAGATGGATCGATTGTATAATTGTAACTCGTTTTAAAATCGGTTTTGTTGGCGATGGCTTTGTCGAATTCTGAACGGTATAAATCGCAATTTTCAAATAAAACACCTGTGAGATCGGCGGACATAAAATCAACTGCTATTAAACTGCAATTGGTAAATGGAGTTCCTTTTATCTTTAACGTATAAAACTTGGAAAAATCAAGAATGCAGTTATTAAAGTGAACTTCAAAAATCAGTTTATCGCACATTGCGAAATTCACTTCTTTAATTTCACATCCATTAAAAGTAACGGTTCTAAAAGCAACGTAATTAATTTTGGCTTCGGTGAAAATACAGTCGTTAAAAACACAATCGATAAAAGTAACCGCTAAAAAAGTGCAGGCAGAAAAATTACAATTATTAAAAACGCAGCATTCGAAATCTTTAAAATTAAGATCGTCTTTGGCATAAATAATCGTATTATATTCTTTATCAAGAAAATATTCGCTTTCTTTTTTCAAGTTTATTTTTAAATTTTTGAGGCTGAAAAGGTACTAATTTAAGCCAAAATATTAAGTAAAAGTTGTGAACAAAATTTAGAATTTGATGTAGCTTTACGCTTATTTTTTAAGTTAAAAAACATCAATTTTAATTATATGGAACCAACAAGAAAGGAGCATGATTTTTTAGGAGAATTAGAAATTCCGAATCATCTGTACTACGGAATCCAAACTTTTAGAGCGGTAGAAAACTTCAATATTACCGGAATTCCCATTTCAAAAGAACCTTTGTTTATCAAAGCTTTAGGTTATGTGAAAAAAGCCGCCGCTCTTGCCAATAAAGACTGTAAAGCAATCGATCCAAAAATTGCCGAAGCCATTTGCTACGGAAGCGATCAGGTTATTGCCGGAAAATTTAATGACGAATTTGTAAGCGATTTAATTCAGGGCGGCGCGGGAACTTCTGTAAACATGAATGCCAATGAAGTAATTGCCAATATTGGACTTGAATATCTGGGACACAAAAAAGGCGAATACAACTTTCTGCATCCCAATAATCATGTAAACTGTTCACAGTCTACAAACGATGCCTATCCATCGGCATTTAGGATTGCGTTGTATTTAAAAATGGACAGCTTTATTAAAACACTTTCGGGGTTAGAAATTGCTTTTGCCAAAAAAGGAGAGGAGTTTAAAGAAGTTCTAAAAATGGGAAGAACACAATTGCAAGATGCCGTTCCCATGACTTTAGGACAAGAATTTAAAGCTTACGCGACAACAATTGGCGAAGATATTCAGCGTTTAAAAAATGCTCAGGAATTATTGCTCGAAATCAACATGGGCGCAACTGCCATTGGAACAAAAGTAAACGCACCAGAAGGTTATCCTGAAATTTGTGTAGCTTATTTAGCCAAAGAAGTTGGAATTCCGTTGACACTTTCACCTGATTTAATAGAAGCAACGGTCGATACCGGAGCGTATGTTCAGATTATGGGAACTTTAAAACGTTCGGCAGTTAAAATTTCTAAAATCTGCAACGATTTACGATTGTTGAGTTCTGGGCCAAGAACAGGTTTAAACGAAATTAATTTACCGGCACGCCAGCCAGGTTCATCAATTATGCCGGGGAAAGTAAATCCGGTAATTCCAGAAGTCGTAAATCAAACTTGCTTTTATGTAATTGGTCAGGATTTAACTGTTACAATGGCAGCAGAAGCAGGACAATTGCAATTGAATGTAATGGAGCCTGTAATTGCTTTTGCGATGTTTACTTCTTTAGATTATCTTTCAAATGCGATTCAAACTTTAATAGATAAATGTATTAACGGAATCACAGCAAATGTCGATCACTGTTATAATATGGTCATGAACAGCATAGGAATCGTGACACAGTTAAACCCAATTATAGGTTACGAAGAAAGTGCGAGTATTGCAGGTGAAGCTTTAAAAACGAATAAAAGTGTGCATCAAATTGCTGTTTTAGAAAGAAAGTTGATTACACAGGAAAAATGGGATGAAATCTATTCTTTAGAAAATTTAATCCATCCAAAATTTATCACAAAATAAAATTGCTATAAAAAATATAATAACAAGCCGTCAATTTACTGGCGGCTTTTTTCTTTTTTTTGGTTCTAAATTCCTTAATTATTTATTGATTCATTTTTAGATTTACTGCTATTAAATATAAAATCAAACAAATTATGTTTACTCCAAAAACTTTAAAATATTTATGTTTTCGGGAAGTATTTTCTCTGAAAAAATTATAATTAATAATAGTAGCGGTGCTTCCCACAATAATGCCAATTGCACCTACACTAAAAAAGGAAAGAAAAGACAGCGCACCAATTATATATTCATACCATTTTAATTGCGCAGCCATGACACATCTTTTTCCGTCTATGCTTAAAACCTGCGCAGAGATATCCGGAATGTTCATTTTAGGGAAAGCTTCTACAATTTCATCATTCACTCTTTTTATTAAAAAAGGTTTTCCTCTTTCTTTACTTTGTTCTACAATAACTCCGTTTTGTTTTAATGTTGATTTTCCTGAAAAGATATTATTTTCAAATTCAAAATTATCAGTTGGAAAATGAGGAAGTTTAAATTCAAAAGTATTTTTCATTATAGTATGTATTTTTTTTGTAAATGTTTTTAAATGAAATATTTATGTTCCTTAAAACATTTTGCAAAATTAATTTCAACCGTAAATTCGTTTTGATTGTAAAAGTTTAAAAAATTGTAGAATAAGATTTTATTGAAAGAGTTATTCCTAATGTTTTGTTCTGTAAAATGTTGAAAATAAGAGTTATATTTACAAGAGGTTTGATTTTTTAAATAGAAATTAAAATTTTTGCTTAATGAAATTCTTAAAAAAAATAAGTTTTCAGCATAAAATTAAAATGGCAGTTCTGCTTTTTCTATTTCCATTATTTTTAATCGCTCAAACCGAAACAGATTCTCAAAACAAGGAAATATGCCCGCCAAAAACTATTTTAGAAATCTTTAAAAAACCAGATTCTACATTAGTTGTTAAACCAACAAAAAACAATTTTTTCCTCGTAATTCCCGCAATAGGTTCACAACCCGCAACGGGATTCTTTTTTGGTGCCGTTGCACAGTATACTTTCAAAGGAAAACAAGAATCAGATAAATATTCAGTAGCAAATCTGGGCATAACCTATACGGTAAAAAAGCAGTGGCTGATTAATGTCAAAAACAATATTCTGCTAAAAAATAACCGAATCTTTTTAAGCGGTGATTACAGGCTTTATATATTTTCACAGCCAAACTACGGACTCGGAACAGATATAATTCCGCCTCATCGTGATCAGGAACCAGGTTTTAGTATCGATTCTTTGGCACAGGAAATGGATTATAATTATTTCAAATTTCATCAAACGGCTTCTTTCGAAGTAAGAAAGAATTTTTATGTTGGTGCCGGAATCAATATCGATTGGTACACCAATATAAAAGACAAAGAATTAGATGTCGAAAACGGAAATCTAACCTATCATTATAGTTACAATCAGGAACACGGTTTTGATAATTTAGAATATTTTCTAACCGGAGTAAGTTTTAATATGGTTTACGATTCGAGAGACAATCAGGTAAATTCTTCCAAAGGCTGGTTTGCGAATATCAATTATCGTTTTAATCCTGTATTTTTTCACAATCAAAAATATAGCAACGTTTTGTATGCAGAATATCGAAATTTTATTCCGCTTTCGCAGAAAAACCCTCGTTACATCCTCGGCATTTGGGCTTACGGACAGTTTGTAACAAGAGGTGATGTTCCGTATTTAAATCTGCCCGCAATTGGCTGGGATCAGCGCAGCAGGAGCGGAGAAGGCTACACACAAGGATTATTTAGAGGAAACGGACTTGTATATCTTTCTACAGAATTTCGGTTTCCCATAACCTGTAATCAAATGTTTAGCGGCGTAGCTTTTACCAATTTTGTAACCGCAAGTAATAAAGACAATGATGTTTCGCTTTTTCATGCTATTCAGCCAACGGTTGGTCTTGGCCTTCGAATATTAATTGACAAAAAAACACGTACTAACCTGATTGTTGATAATGCGTGGGGAAATAATTCGAAAGGATTTTACTTAAATGCAGGCGAAACTTTTTAAAAATTTATTTTTTAAGTGTTTGATTATCTGAAATTTATATTTTGAAATGTAAGAAATTACAATAAAAAACTTAAATTTGATGTACCATTTAACTTTCAAACACATAATTTATGAAACAGTACAGTTTATTATTAGCTGTATTCCTGTCGGCGATAGGAATGCAGGCTCAGGATGCAAGGTCTTTTTCGCTTAATTTGTATGGCGGTTATAATTTTTCAGATGAGCTGGATTACGACGGTTATTCTGCAACAATTGAAGATGGATTTCAATATGGAGCGGGATTTGAATACTTCTTTTCAACAAACAATTCTGTTGAATTAAAGTATTTAAGATCAGATGTGAAAATACCTTTTTATGGTCCTTTAGGAAGCCAGGTTAATGCCGGAAACGATAAAGGTGCCTTCAATTTTATTCTCGCAGATTTTACCCATTATTTCGATACTGGATCAAATTTATTACCTTATTTGGGAGCAGGAGCAGGGGTTAGTATTTTAGAAACACCTCAGGGCGGAAGCGGTACTTATTTTGCCTGGGATGTAAAAGGCGGGGTAAAGATTAAAACTGCTTCGACTGTATCTGTAAACATTAACGCTTATTTACAATCTATGTCGGCAGCGGTAGGAGAAAGTTATTATTGGTCGTATTGGGTTGGACCAGTTGCAGTTGATGATTATATTTCGACTTTCCAGTTTGGGCTTGGAGCAGTATTGAGTTTTAATTTTAAAAATTAGAAAGAATTTTCAAACTTTATTTTAAAAAGGATAAGAAAGCATTCGTAAAAGCGGGTGCTTTTTTTATGGTTTTTAAAGCAGTTGTTCATAATTAAATCATAATTTACAACTGTTATGAATAATATTTTTGAAGTCAATCCTTATTTTTGTTGTATATACAAATTAATATGAAGTTACTAATAGTCGAAGACGAACCAAATCTTTTATCGATTTTACGGAAAGGATTTGCCGAAAATAACAACGAAGTAAGTGTGGCTATGGACGGTAAAACTGCCCTTGAAATGATCCACAACTATAACTTTGATGTTGTCGTTTTAGATGTTATGTTACCGGATATTAATGGAATCGAGATTTGCCGAAGACTTCGTGCGAGTAAAAACTTTGTGCCTATTTTACTTTTAACAGCGCTGGGAACTTCAGAAAACATTGTTACGGGTCTTAATTCTGGTGCCGATGATTATTTGGTAAAACCTTTTAAATTTGGAGAACTTGATGCAAGAGTAAATGCTTTACACCGAAGAGCGCATCAGGAAACAGATAAAATCGATGTAATTACCATTGGCGATTTAGAAATAAACGGACGTGCCAAAACGGTTAAAAGAGAAGGAGAATCAATAATTTTAACCGCAAAAGAGTTTAAATTATTGTATTATCTGGGGAAAAATGCCGGAAGAATCGTTTCCCGCGATCAAATTTTAGACAACGTTTGGGATATTAATTTTGATATGAACACCAATGTTGTCGATGTATATATTACATATTTAAGAAAAAAAGTTGATAAACCTTTTAAAACCAAACTTATTCATACCATGAAAGGTTTAGGTTATGTTATAAAGCCATAGAATGGATATTAGAAAAAAAATTACTTTTACTTATGTAGCACTTTCTACCTTTAGTACATTGCTATTGAGTATTATAGTATTTGTTTTATTTAGAGAAAATAACCGTTACCATTTCTTAAAAAGGTTAGAAGACCGTGCCAAAATTGTAGCATCAATTCACTTTCAGCACGATCCGGAAAAAAGCAAATACTATAGTAATTTAAAGAAAAACGGACTGGAAGAACTTATTGAAGAAGAAGAATATGTTCTGAAAATAAACAGTGCCAATAGTTTTGATTACAACACAAAGCTAAATCTCCCAAATAAGTTTTATGCTAATATTCTGTCAACCGGAAAAGATTATTTTGAAGTTAACAGCAAATATTATCTCGGGCAGGTTTTTACAGAAAGCAATCAAAAATACATTGTAATTGTAGGCGCGCGCGACCGACGCGGAAAAACGACATCTATATATATTATAAAAATATTACTTTTTGGAGGTATTGGTTTTATACTTCTGGCTTTCTTTTTAGGTCGCTTTTTGGCAAAACGAGTAATTAATCCTGTTGCAAGAATTACCAAAGAAGTAAACAGAATCAGCGCTTCAAATCTTCATAACCGACTTCCGGAAGTGAAAAACTCAGATGAAATTTCAGATTTAACAGAAACGTTTAATGATATGTTAGACCGACTTGAAACGTCATTTGAAATTCAGGCCAACTTTATTAATAATGCTTCACACGAATTAAAAACGCCAATTACAACCATAATTGCCGAATCTGAAATTATGCTGTTGAAAGAGCGTGAAGTTTCAGAATATGTCGAATCATTACAAAATATTTACAGTCAGGCGTCAAGATTAGGAAACCTGACCGAAAGTTTATTAAAATTGACACAAACGGGATACGACGGAAACAAACAGGTTTTAGATATTGCGAGAATCGATGAATTGTTATTAGAAGTAAAATCAGATTTAGATAAAATTTATCCTGATAATCGTGTCAGCATTAAAATGAATTTTGCACCAAAAGATTCTAATCTGCTTTTAATTCCGTGTAATAAACCGCTTTTAGAACTGGCAATCAATAATATTATTACGAATGGCGTAAAGTATTCAGATAACAATGAAGTATTTGTAACCCTTTCTGCCAATCAGGATGCGATTAGAATTTCGATTAACGATATCGGAATTGGAATTCCGCCAGAAGATATTCCGCATTTGTATGAACCTTTCTTTAGAGGAAAAATTGCGGCCAAATATATTGGTTACGGTTTAGGACTGCCTCTGGCATCAAAAATCATTCGTATGCACGATGGCGAAATACAAGTGCAGTCGGAACAAAACAAAGGAACTATCGTAACAATCATCTTTAAAAAGATAAATCCTAAAAAGGCCAACATTAAAAAATCTAATGTTGAATCTTAGAAAATTCTAATTTAAGATTAATACCCTTCTAATTTACAGCCCCTTATTTTGTATGTATAAACTAAAAGATTATACATATGAAAAATTTCCTAATACCTACTACTTTAAAAGATGATACAATTTCTGCTGTAAAATCAGCTATTAGTCAGGCAAAAGAATCAGACTGTGAAATTGTTTTAATGATGGTTTCTGATACTCCAGATGCTTTTTCATCCTCTAATTTTTTACGTGAAATGAGAACCGGACTTACCAAAAGTCAGGAAGAAGTTCTCGAAACCTGCAGATATATGATTGATCATACTAAAAACTGCAAAATTAAAATTCACAATCAATACGGCCTTTCGTCTCCAATTTTTAGAGGAATAATTGAACATTTTGCTGTAAAATTAGTCGTTTTAACGCACTCTTATAAACAGGAAACTAAACGCATTCATCAATATTTAGTGCAATTAGCGGCAAATCAAAAATGCCCGATTCTGCATTTAGGAAACGATTTTAAAGAAGATTTTACAAAAGCACTTTATATAGAAAACAGCGCCGCAAATGTTCATGTAAAAGATGTACAGCAGTTTTTAAATGAAAATTTCTCTTATGAAATTGTAAGCCAGACTTCAAAAATTGATGACAATTATGAAACGGCAGCACCTTATTTAACCGAAGCCATTTCAAAATATGAAATTGATCTTTTGGTTGAAACCCGCAAAGGTGAAAAAATCAAATTCAAAAAAGTAAAAAAACAAAACATTAATGATAAACTGGGACTTCCGGTGCTTTCATTATATGAAGAAACAGTATAAAACCAGATTTCTTCTAAACAAATATTAATTTAATTAAAACCGAAAATATGTTATTAAAGAAAAGAATACCAATGAAGTACGTTCTCGGGAAAATTAAAGTAGAAATGGCTTTAGTGATTGCTTATACCGTATTATTCGAAATTTTTCATCACTATTTTGTCACACTTCCTGTAGATATTCCAATTGCAATTCCAACGATGATTGGAACCATTATTTCCTTATTATTAGCCTTTAAGTCGAATCAGGCTTACGATCGCTGGTGGGAAGCGCGAATTGTTTGGGGAGCCGTTGTAAACGATTCCAGAACCTTAATACGTCAGGTTTTGACATTTTATAAAGATCCTGATTTTTCTGTAGAAGCAAGCGAATTCAAAGAAAATTTTGCCAAAAGACAAATCGCATGGTGTTATAGTTTAGGTCAGGCACTTCGAAATAAAGATGCTGTAAAACCTTTAAAAGGTTTAATGAGCGAAGACGAAATTAGATACATCAAGAACCATCAAAATGTTCCTAATGCTATTTTAATGCTTCATGCGCGTGATCTTAAAAATGCTAAAAACGAGAAAAAAATCAACATGTACCAACAAGTTGAAATCGATAATACATTATCGAGATTATGCGATGAAATGGGAAAATGCGAGAGAATCAAAAACACGATTTTCCCAACAACCTACAGTATGTACATTAGATTAACCTTGTGTTTATTTATTTTGTTACTGCCTTTTGGGCTGACAAGTGTATTGAGTTGGTTTGCGATTCCGTTGATTACAGCAATTGCTGCCGCTTTCTTTTTGATCGAAAGAATGGCGATTCATTTGCAGGATCCGTTTGAAAACAGACCAACCGATACGCCGGTTACCACAATTGCTAACACAATTGAAAAAAATATCAAGCAAATGCTGAACGAATATCAAAGCGAATTTGATATTCTGAAAGAATTCCACTTAGACGACGAACCTAAGAAAGTCGAAAACGACGCTTATTTCGTGTTATAAGACTTTAATTTTGGTCTTCTTTAATTGTTGGCTGGACAGTGTATTGGTTAGCGCTGTCCAGCTTTTTTTTGAAGTTGCTAAGATTCTAAGTTGCTAAGGTTCTGAGTTTTTATCATTGCGAGGAACGAAGCAATCTCACTAACAATAAGACACAAAGTTTGATTTAGCAAATGAGATTGCTTCGTTCCTCGCAATGACTTTACAACTGTTTCGCCGCCAATCTTCCCAAAGTTCGAATAGATTCCCGCAATTCATTACTCCACGGAAGCCCAAAACTCAAACGCATACAATTCGAAAACTGATTTTGAAAAGAGAAAATCCTTCCCGGCGCAATACTGATATTATGTTTTAAAGCCAAATGATAAAAAGCAGCCGTATCAATTTTTTGATCTAATTCGACCCAAAGAAAAAATCCGCCCTGAGGCTGGCTCACTTTAGTTCCCTCTGGAAAAGATTCTAAAACAGTATTGATATAATTATTGCAATTTTGATTCAGGATTTGGCGAATTTTGCGAAGATGATTTTCATAACGTCCGTTTTTCAAAAAATCGCCCACAACTTCATGCGTAATAGTAGGCGAGGAGATCGTATGATATAATTTTGTTCTTAAAACTTCTTTTTTAAATTTCCCTGGCGAAACCCAGCCAACGCGATATCCCGGTGCCAGAGATTTAGAAACCGAACTGCAGCAAAGCACAATGCCGCTTTCATCGTATGTTTTACAATTTGTAGGTCGGCTTGCGCCAAAGTACAAATCGCCATGAATATCATCTTCGATTAACGGAACATTATAAAAATCCATTAAGCGCACAATCTCTTTTTTATGCTCGTTTGGCAGCATACTTCCAGACGGATTACTAAAATTACTCATTAAAACACAAGCTTTTATTTTATTACTGGAAAGCGTTTTTTTAACCGCTTCCAGTTCAATTCCCGTTGTCATGTTCGTAGGAAGTTCCATTACATGTAAGCCTAAAGAACTGGCCAATTGCAGAATACCAAAATAAATCGGACTTTCGGTAATAATAGTATCTCCCGGTTTTGTCAAAGTCAATAAACAATCAGAAATGGCAGAAATACAGCCCGGAGTCGTAATAATATCATCTTCCGTCAAAGAACCGCCCCAGGTAAACGACCAGCGGGCAATTTCTTTCCGCAAATTACTGTTTCCCTGAATTTCTTCATAACTCGTACCGCTGTTTGGCAACTGGCGCATGGCCTGAACCATTCCTTTATTCAGTTTAGCAATTGGAAGTAATTCATTTGAAGGAAAACCAAGTGAAAGCATTGTTAGGTTTTTTTTACGCATATCGCCATAAACCAAGTCTACTAAATCTTCGCGTTCAATGTTTTCAACGGTTAAAATTGGCGTACTTGCAGAAGGTTCAGCAATTATTCGTGCCGAAATATTACTCACATAATAACCCGACTGCGGGCGCGATTCAATCAGCGATCGGCTTTCTACTTCATAATACGCTTTACTTACCGTACTCATGCTGTAGCCTGTTTCGGCACAGACTTCACGTATTGAAGGCAGTTTATCCCCAACACTTAAAAGTCCTGATTTTATCTGATTTTCGATAACATCAGCAAACTGTAAATACAAGTAATTTGAACTCTTCATAAAAATAAACTGTTATGCTGCAATTTACAAAAACTGTATCTGTATTGCTATTTTATTTTTTAGAAATTTGTTTCATTAAAAAAAACAAAAAAGAAACTGTCGTGAAAACAACAAAATATTATATCGCAGCCATTACCGCTTATACCGTTTGGGGATTTTTTAGTTTGGTTTTAAAACCTATTCATGACTATCCTGCACTCGATATTTTATTTTATCGTGTTTTCAGTTGCAGCATTTTAATGCTTTTAATTACCTTTTTATTCAAAAGAAAAGCACTGCAGGAAACAATAAGCATTTTTAAATCTTTATCAGCTTCAGAAAAGAAAAAAGCAGTTTTATTAAACATCGGCGGAAGCGTATTTTTAATGGCAAACTGGTTCACTTTTATCTATGTAATGAATCATGTAAGCGTAAAAGCAACTTCTTTGGCTTATTTGGTTTGTCCCATTTTAACGACTTTGCTTGCCTTTTTTATCTTAAAAGAAAAACTGGCAAAAACGCAGTGGCTGGCTGTTGGTTTAAGCATTTTCGGATGTCTGCTTTTGTCTTATGCCGACATTATGGATATGTTTTTTAGTATCATTATTGGTCTTACTTACGCTTGTTATTTAGTAAGTCAGCGTGTTAATAAAGGTTTCGACAGATTTGTTGTTCTAACGTTTCATATTACATTGGCAGCGATATGTTTATTCCCTTTTTATCCGGAATACAGCGGACCAGTTCCAACCGAATTTAAATTTTATTTCTGTATAGAAACCATCGCAATTGCATTTACCATCATTCCGTTATTCCTAAACCTGTACGCCCTTTCAGGAATAAACTCATCAACAGTTGGAATGCTGCTAAATATAAATCCGATGATCGCATTTTTACTGGCAAATTTTGTCTATCACGAAAAAATCAGTGCTTTGCAAATCAGTGCTTACGGCATTATTTTTATTGCAGTGTTAGTTTTTAATTCAAATCATATTTTTGCTATAAAACAGAAATATATCCTGTCGTCTAAAGATTCTCAGTAAAATAACTCTTGTATTTTTATTGGTTTAAAATGTAAAATTACGAGAATCTTAACAGGGTTTTAAAACAGGAATGAGTATTTTTCATTCCTGTTTTTTTATGCAGTAAAATGAAATTATAGGCCACAGATTATAAGGATTATTTTCTTTGTCTAGAAAGTTTGCCACGAATTACGCGAATTTTCACGAATTCAAATTGATTTAAAGAATCAGTATAAAAAAATAAATTCGTGAAAATTCGCGTAATTCGTGGCAAAAGAAAATCCTCTTAATCTGTGGCAAAAAAAATAAAACCGAATCCCTATTATATGAAACCAGCAAAACTTCAAGCTTTTACTCCATTGTTTTATTTAGTGTGGTCTGATGATCTTTTAACTCAAAAGGAATTTGCCACATTAAAAGAATTTATAAAATCTCAAAAAGCCCTTTCATCCGAAGAACAGGAATATCTTCTCTCTAAAGTTGATATTTCAAATCCGCCTTCGCGAAATGAATTGGCGCAATGGAAATTAGACATTGAAAAAAGCATTCAGGATAAATCTTCTATAAAGTCAATTTTTGATATTGCCGTAGCACTTTCTGATAAAGATTTGGACATTTCATCCTTAGAATCCGATTTTACAAAACTCGAAAATGATCTTGGAATTTTAGGCGAAGAAGCACTTCAAAACTTCAAAACAAAAGCCGATTCTTTTACCGCAAATTCGCAGACAACAAGCAATTTTGATATTCAAAAAATAACCGAATTTCTGGACGGAAAAGAAGCTCACATCATAAAAAAAGTAAAATCAGTAATTTCAAGACCTGAATTTGCTTACGAAACTTCGACAGATATTAATGTTTTTCGCCAAACGGTTTACAATTGGTGTAAAATTTTAGCCGATGAAAACTTAGGAAACATGGCTTATCCGAAGGAATATGGCGGAGGAGGAAATGTAGAAGATTATTTTGCGATTATGGAAACACTGAGTTATCACGATTTAAGTTTGGTGATAAAATTTGGTGTTCAGTTTGGACTTTGGGGAATGAGCGTACAGTCTCTTGGAACAGAGAAACATTATGCAAAATATCTAAAAGATATTGGTTCGTTAAAACTTCCGGGTTGTTTTGCCATGACCGAAACGCATCATGGATCAAACGTAAAAGGTTTAGAAACTACCGCAACTTACAATCATAGCGATCAGACTTTTACGATTCATACGCCAAATAAAAATGCTCAGAAAGAATATATCGGAAACGCCGCAGTTCACGGACAAATGGCAACTGTTTTCGCTAAATTAATTATCGACGATCACGATTATGGCGTAAATGCTTTTGTAGTGCCTTTGCGCGATACAAATGGAAATACGATAAATGGAGTTACAATTGGTGACTGCGGACATAAAATGGGATTAAATGGCGTTGATAACGGAACTATCAGCTTTGATAATGTCGTGATTCCGAAAGAAAATATGCTGGATCGTTTCGCTTCTGTAAACGATAAAGGAGAATTCGAAAGCCCAATTCCGAGTGATAACAGAAGATTTTTTACGATGTTGGGAACTTTGGTAGGAGGAAGAATCGGGATTCCGCGTTCGGCTTTGGCTGCAGCCAAATCTGGATTAACGATTGCCATTCGCTATAGCGATCAACGCCGACAATTTGGCCCAGAAGGCGGATCTGAAGTTCCGATTTTAAATTACAGAATGCATCAACGCAGATTGTTGCCGCATTTGGCAAAAACCTATGCTGTTCATTTTGCACTTCAATATCTGACTAAAAGATTTTTGAACAGAACAGAATCTGAAATGCAGGAAATCGAAGCCCTTGCAGCCGGAATGAAATCCTATTCAACCTGGAGTACAAGAGATATTTTGCAGGAATGCCGTGAAGCGTGCGGAGGAAAAGGGTATTTATCTGAAAACCGAATCGATGCTTTAAAAAATGACACCGAAATTTACACCACTTTTGAAGGTGATAATACCGTTTTAATGCAATTAGTTGCTAAAAATCGTTTGTCTGAATTCAGAAAATCTTTTGGTGAAATGGGCTCTTTGGGAATCATCAATTATGTATATGAAAATGCCAAAACAGCGATTACAGAGAAAAATCCAATCGCAACAAGAAGATCTGATGATGAACATTTATTGGACGGAGAATTTCATTTACAGGCTTTTGTTCATAGAGAAAAAACAATTCTGGCTTCGGCAGCAAGACGTATCAAAAAATTGGTTGATGGCGGTTTAGAAGCTTATGATGCTTTTAATGTTGTTCAGCATCAAATGATAGATGTTGCACAGGCATATTTGGAACGTATTGTTTTAGAACAGTTTCGGGAAGCAATTAAAGAAATAAAAGATGAAAATTCAAAACTAATATTGACCAAATTATATCAATTATATGCGCTTTCGCAGATAGAAAAAAACAAAGGATGGTATTTGGAAGATGGCTATATGGAAGCGGTAAAAACCAAAGCGGTTCGTAAACTGGTTAATCAGCTTTGCTGGGATATTCGCCCGGATGCCGTTGCGTTGGTGAACGCTTTTGATATTCCAGAGAGTTGTTTGGCGGCGCCAATTGTGGTGTAGTTTTTTTTTAAACCATATAAGTGATATAAGGTTTATAAGTTTTTAGAGGAATTTTGTCAAAGTTTTAAACTTTGATGAATTTTGTTTTTCTTTTGGTAAGGCTTAACGCAAAGTTTTGTCATTCCGAGGAACGAGGAATCACACTAGAAATTCCGTACAGCAGATCGCCAATCTTTGTCGATTCTCTAGTGCGATTCCTCGTTCCTCGGAATGATAAAATCGGAAATAATATTATAATATTTGATGTTTGTGATAAATTTATTTATATCAAAAATCAAATTAAATCATTTTACTATTAAAATAACCAGCCTTTTGAAAATCGTCTATATTCATAGAAATTGACTTCACTTCAGGTAAAATAGTATTTAGTTTTGTTATAATTGCTTTTGATAAATTGTTTTTTTGTTCCTCATTTCGGCCTTCCATTATATAACCAAAAACATGAATAAAATCACTCAAAGTATTGCCATTATTATAATGTGAAAAAGGATTTATGCGAACTTTAATTTCTGGCGCGGTAAAAAGCTCTGTTGATAAAGCTGAATTAAAAACTTCCTGCATGATGTCGTCTGCAGATTTTAATCTTAATACATTTTCAGAGCAGTCGATAATAAAATTTGGCATTTGATAGTAGTTTAAGTTAGAAATTCGCTTCAAACAAAATTATAAAAACAATACCAGCTTTTGTTTATTTTATCGGATATATAAATAATTCATTTTTCTGTTTACACTTTATTATATTTGTACGTTTCATTTATTTTTAACTCAGTTTGAAAAATCCACTTTTGTTACTTTTTATCGTCTTGATGAGCTTTCCGGTTTTTGCTTCGGAAAGTACAGATGATATTATAGACAAGTTAAATCTGGCGCTAAAAAACAAACAGCATTACGTTCGTTTAAAAGAAGAAAGGATTCTAAACTTCAAGAAAATCAAATCTGAAGATTTAACGAAAGAACAAGAGTACAATTACAATAAAACTTTATATACAGAATACCAGAAATTCAATTCAGATTCAGCTATTTTATACGTAAAAAAGAACTTAAAAATTGCCTCTGAACTTCACGATAAAGATTTAGCCGATTTAGCCAATCTTCAATTAGTTACACTTTATTCCTCTTCGGGAAAATACCGTGAATCTGAAGCCATTTTAAAAAGCATCGACAAAAACAAATTGTCAAAATCGCTTCTTCCAAACTATTATGTTTCCTATCGTGAATTTTTTGAGCATTATGCTGCAAATAGTTACAGCAAAGAATATTTACAGCAAATTCAAAAATACCGTGATTCATTATTGATGGTTTTAGATCCAAAATCTATTAATTACCAAATCAATAAAATTCAGCACGATGTATATCATAAAAAAATAGTTAGTGCCCAAAAGCAATTAATGAATCTGCTTAAAAATACTAGCGAAGATGATTCGCAATATGCCATGATTACCTATTTGCTTGGAAGTATTTATGAGCATACACATCAGCTTGAATTGCGAAAAAAATATTATGCACTTTCGGCAACCGCTGATATTAAAAATGCCAATAAAGACAATGCTTCGCTGCAGGAACTGGCTTTGGTTTTTTACGAAATTGAAGATGTTGATATGGCGTATAAACTCACACAATCGGCAATTGAAGATGCTCTTTATTGTAATGTGCAGTTCCGCACGCTTTTAATGTCAGAAGTATATTCGATCATTAATACCGTTTATTTAGAAAAAGAAGCAAAACGAAAAACAGAATTACAGCTTTATTTAATCTGCATCAGTTTGCTTTCTGTATTTTTAATTATTGCGGTAATTTACGTTTACAAACAAATGAAAAAAGTTTCAAGAATTCGGGGAGAACTCTATGAAACCAGTCAAAAATTAGCCGAATTAAATCAGGATATTACTGAAACCAATAATCAGCTGCAGGAACGTAACGCACAATTATCTGAATCGAATCATATCAAGGAAGAATATATTGCGCATTTTTTCAGCCTTTGTTCGACTTACATTAATAAACTGGAGAATTACCGCATCATTTTAAATAAAAAAGCAACGGCAAAACAATTTGACGAAATCTACAAAATGCTAAAGTCAACGACTTTGGTTGATACAGAATTAGAAGAATTGTATAAAAACTTCGATATTATTTTCCTGAATCTATATCCCACTTTCGTAAAAGACTTTAACGCCCTTTTAATTAAAGAAGAACAAATTGTTTTAAAACAGGGAGAATTGCTAAATACTGAGCTTCGAATTTTTGCTTTGATTCGTTTAGGAATTAACGACAGTGTAAAAATTGCGGCCTTTCTTCGTTACTCTTTAAGTACAATTTACAATTATCGAACAAGAGCCCGAAATAAAGCGGCAGTTTCGAGAAATGATTTTGAAGAAATGGTCATGAAAATAGGTTTAATTACATTGAAAATGTAAAGATTTATTTTAAAATCACTACTTTTTTTGATGCTTATTTTTTGTTAAAAAATTGATAATCAATATTTTAATTTTTTAATTCACTACTTTTTTTCGTTTAAAAATTCAAAACGAACTATAACGTTTTAGCTTTACAATATTATTAAAAGGTACAATTGACCACTTGTATCTATACCAAAAATTGAATGCTTAAATAAATTACTAGTTATGTTTAAAAACGTTAAAACAATCCTTGTTTTAGTTTTGTTGAGTTCATTCGGAGTGAATGCACAAAATAAGGTTCCGGTTTATCTTGATGATAAAAAGCCAATTAGCGAGCGTGTAGAAGATGCGCTTTCAAGAATGACAACCGAAGAGAAAATTGCCATAATTCATGCGCAGTCTAAATTTAGTTCACCTGGGGTAAAACGCCTTGGGATTCCCGAAAACTGGATGACCGACGGGCCACACGGAATTCGTACTGAAGTAAAATGGGACGAATGGGATCAGGCAGGTTGGACAAATGATTCTTGTATTGCATTTCCGGCTTTAACCGCACTTTCTTCAACTTGGAATAAGGAATTAGCTTCTTTATACGGAAAATCAATTGGTGAAGAAGCACGTTACCGAAACAAAAACGTACTATTAGGACCTGGGGTAAACATTTACAGAAGCCCTTTAAACGGCCGTAACTTCGAATATATGGGAGAAGATCCTTTCTTAACTTCAAAAATGGTTGTTCCATATATTAAAGGAGTTCAGTCTAATGGAGTTGCTGCCTGTGTAAAACACTTTGCTTTAAACAATCAGGAAACAAACCGTAATTCTGTTAACGTAGTAGTTGATGACCGTGCGTTGTACGAAATTTATCTTCCGGCTTTTAAAGCAGCTGTACAAGAAGGTGAAGTTTGGGCAATTATGGGAGCTTACAATAAATACAAAGGACAGCAATGCTGCCACAACGAATATTTATTAAACGATATTCTTCGCGGAGAATGGGGCTTTAAAGGTGTTGTAGTTTCTGACTGGGGAGGTGTAAACGATACGAAACAAGCGATTCATAATGGTTTAGACATGGAGTTTGGTTCATGGACAAACGGGCTTTCATGGGGAACAAGTAATGCTTATGATAACTATTATTTAGCAAAACCATATTCTGAAATGATCAGAAAAGGTGAAATCGGAACAAAAGAATTAGACGAAAAAGTACGTCGCGTTTTACGTTTGGCTTTCTTAACTACAATGGACAGAAATCGTCCTTTTGGATCTTTTGGAACAGAAGAACATGCAAAAGCAGGTTTAAAAATTGCTCAGGAAGGAATTGTTTTATTACAAAACAACAATAATATTTTACCAATCGATCTTTCTAAAACTAAAAAGATTGCTGTAATTGGTGAAAATGCTATCAAAATGATGACTGTGGGAGGAGGAAGTTCTTCTTTGAAAGCACGTTACGAAATTACACCGCTTGAAGGTTTAAAGAAAAGAATTGGCAATCAGGCTGAAATCGTTTATGCTCGTGGTTACGTAGGAGATCCTACAAGTAATTATAATGGAGTTGTTGCAAAAGTAAGTTTAGAAGAAAAACGTTCTCCTGCTGAATTAACTGCTGAGGCTTTAAAAGTGGCTAAGGATGCTGATATTGTATTGTTTATTGGAGGTTTGAATAAAGCCCCAAATCAGGATGATGAAGGTCATGATCGTAACGGATTAGAGCTTTCTTATGGTCAGGATAAATTAATCAGCGAATTAGCGAAAGTAAATAAAAACATAGTTTACGTAAATATTTCTGGAAATGCGGTTGCAATGCCGTGGGTAAAAGAAGTTCCGGGAATTGTTCAGGGATGGTTTTTAGGAACTGAAGCTGGAAATGCTTTGGCTTCGGTTTTAGTTGGAGATGTAAACCCTTCTGGAAAATTATCTTTCACTTTCCCGGTAAAATTAGCTGATAACGGAGCACACGCTTTAGGAGAATTTCCGGGTAAGGATGAAGTAAAATACAATGAAGGAATTTTTGTTGGATACCGTTGGGCAGACAAACAAAAGATAAAACCATTGTTCTCTTTCGGTCACGGATTGAGCTACACGACTTTTGCATACGGAAAAGTAACAGCTGATAAAAAACAAATTTCAAGCAGCGATAAAATCACGTTTTCTGTTACGGTAAAAAATACAGGAAGCAGAGAAGGATCTGAAGTAGTACAGCTTTATATCAGCGATTTAAAATCTTCATTACCTCGTCCGATTAAAGAATTAAAAGGATTTGAGAAAGTTTCGCTAAAAGCGGGAGAAGAGAAAACAGTTACGTTTACAATCGATAAAACGGCTTTAAGTTTCTTTGATGATAAAAAACACGACTGGGTTGCTGAACCGGGAGCTTTTGAAGCAATCGTAGGAGCATCTTCAACTGATATAAAATCTAAAGTGGGCTTCTCACTTCAATAATTTCATTATTTCTAAATTGGTTGGTTGTAAAGCTGCAAGTGTAAAAAGTTGCAGCTTTGCTTTATATTTTAGTTAGAAGTAAGACGTTTTTTTAATCTTATAAAATCATAAAATGAAACGAATACTACTATTTGCCACAGCTTTTATTTTATTCCAAAAACTTTCGGCGCAAAGTCTGGAAAAAATGCAATGGTTTAATGAACCTGAAAAATGGGAAATTAAAAACAATGCATTAATCATGAACGTAACCGCAAACAGCGATTACTGGAGAATTTCTCACTACGGATTCACGGTTGATGATGCGCCTTTTTATTACGCCACGTATGGCGGTGAATTTGAAGCCAAAGTAAAAATCACCGGAAATTATATCGCTCGTTTTGACCAAATGGGTTTAATGATTCGTGTTGATGAAAAAAACTACATCAAAACCGGAGTAGAATTTGTTGACGGAAAATTCAATATCAGTACCGTCGTAACACATGATAAAAGTGACTGGAGCGTAACTACTCTTGAAAAAGCACCGCCGTTTATCTGGATAAAAGCGGTAAGAAGATTAGATGCTGTTGAGGTATTTTATTCTTTTGATGATAAAAATTATATCATGACCAGAAACGCGCCTCTACAAGATAATACCCCAGTAATGGTTGGGTTAATGGCCGCTTCTCCTGACGGAAAAGGTTTTGAGGCTAAATTCGAAAACTTCTCTGTAAAACATTTAGCGGATCAAAGAAGATTAGAGTGGCTGAAAAACCATCAATAATAATTGTAAATGGTTAATGGTGAATTATAAATTATCAATTCACAGCTAATCATTAACAATTAACCATTCACAATTCACAATTATAAATTAACCATTATTATGAATGATATAAAACCCAAAAAACATTACGAAATTCTGGACGGTTTACGTGGAGTTGCGGCTATTTTAGTTGTTATTTTTCACATTTTTGAAACCTTTAATGGAGGAAATCGTTTTGCACAAATTATCAATCACGGATATTTAGCCGTTGATTTCTTTTTTCTTTTATCAGGATTTGTTGTCGCTTATGCGTATGACGACCGCTGGGGGAAAATGACACAATGGGAATTTTACAAACGCCGATTAATCCGTTTACAGCCCATGGTGATTATGGGAATGATCATTGGTGCTATATTTTATTATTTTCAGGCCTCAGATATACTATTTCCACAAATTGCAGGAATGGAAGTGTGGAAAGTAATTTTAACCATGTTTATTGGTTTCACACTCTTGCCAATTCCGCCTTCAATGGAAATTAGAGGCTGG
Organism: Flavobacterium sp. 2755; assembly: GCF_031455715.1. Lineage (NCBI taxonomy): Bacteria > Pseudomonadati > Bacteroidota > Flavobacteriia > Flavobacteriales > Flavobacteriaceae > Flavobacterium > Flavobacterium sp. 2755. The sequence goes on along the minus strand of NZ_JAVDTG010000004.1, from coordinate 432,529 downwards.
GGAGAAATGCATCCTTTAAATGGTCCGGCATGGTCACTTTTTTTCGAATACATTGCAAACATCTTGTACGCCCTAATTTTTCGCAGATTTTCGAATAAAGTACTATCAGTTTTTGTGCTGATATTTGCCGGACTGTTAATTAACTATACCGTTTTTGGTCCAAAAGGAGACGTAATTGGCGGCTGGTCCTTAAACCTGGAACAAATGAATATTGGTTTCACCCGTTTATTGTATCCGTTTTTTGCCGGAGTTTTACTTTCTCGTTTAGGAAAATTAATCCATATAAAAGGAGCATTTTGGGTTTGCAGTATTTTAATCACAATTGTTTTGGCATTGCCAAGATTTGGAGACGACAATACTTTATGGATGAATGGTTTATACGAATCATTCGTTATTATTTTAATCTTCCCAATTATTGTTGCAATAGGGGCAGGCGGACAAATTAAAAGTGCTTTCTCTGCAAAAATATGCAAGCTTTTAGGAGATATTTCATATCCAATTTACATTACGCATTATCCGTTAATTTATTGGTATACCGCTTGGGTTGTCGATAATAAAGTTTCGCTTCAGGACGGTTATGTTGTAGGAATAGGAGTTTTAATTGCGAGTATTGTAATAGCATATTTATGTTTAAAATTATACGACGAACCAGTTCGTAATTGGCTTCAGAATAAATTTCAAAAACGTAAAATAGCGTAAAATGCACTGGGCTTAGATGTACTGCAGTGCATCTACGCAACGTATATAAAATCTTGAATTTCTAATTTTGTTAGTTATAGATATTCAAAAAAGGGATGAAGCTTATAGTTTCATCCCTTTCTATTTGTAATTATATTTGATTACATAACGTTATGTAGACGCACTGCTGTACGTCTCTACAGATATTAATGGCGGATAATTGTTGAGGTAAAATAAAATAAAAAAGGATGAAACTTTATAGTTTCATCCTTTTTATATATTTAATCCAAAAAGAAAACCTTTGTCCCTTTGTAACTCTGAACCTTAAAAAAAGATTTATTCTAACACCAATGCTCCCAAAGCTTCTTTACTAAAACCTTTTAACTCTTCAGTTTTTCCGGCTTTAATTTTAGCAGTCCAATTTGGGTCAGATAATAAAGGTCTTCCAACAGCAACCAAATCAAAATCGCCTCTGTCGAAACGTCTGTTTAATTCCTCTAAAGAAGTTGGCTGAGAACTTTCACCAGCAAAAGCACCAAAGAAATCTCCAGAAAGACCAACAGAACCAACTGTAATAGTTGGAGCTCCGGTAACTTTTTTAGCCCAACCTGCAAAGTTTAAATCAGAATCTTCAAACTCTGGTTCCCAGAATCTGCGTTGCGAAGCGTGTATAATATCCACTCCAGCATCCACAAGAGGAGTAAGCCAAGCTTCTAATTCCTGCGGATTTTTAGCCAGTTTATAATTGTAATCAGAAGGTTTAAATTGAGAAAAACGCATGATTACAGCAAAATCGTTACCCACTTGTTTTCTAACTTCTTTAATCACTTCAATAGCAAAACGATTACGTTCCGGTAAAGTTTTTCCACCGAAAATGTCTTCACGTAAATTTGTTTCTGCTCTAAAAAACTGGTCAATTAAATAACCGTGTGCACCGTGAATTTCGATAGTATCAAAACCTAATCTTTTTGCATCAGCTGCAGCTTGTCCAAAAGCAAGAATAGTGTCTTCAATATCTTTTTCGGTCATAGTAACACCATTTCTAAAATCAGGACGATTTAATCCGGAAGGACCTTCAAAAGGAACTGGCGGAACCCATCCAGAATGGTGGTTATCCATAATTCCCATATGCCAGATCTGCGGTCCCATTTTTCCGCCTGCAGCGTGAACTTCATCAATAACTTTTTTCCATCCGTTTAAAGAAGCTTCACCATGAAAATGCGGTACATTAGCATCATTGGATGAAGAAGGTCTGTTGATTACAGTTCCTTCAGATAATATTAAACCAACTTCGCCTTCAGCTCTTTTTTGGTAGTAAGCAGCTACATCATCAGTTGGAACTCCGTTTGGAGAAAAAGAGCGCGTCATTGGCGCCATTACGATTCGGTTTTTAAGGTTTAACGATTTTAAGTTAAACGGCGAAAACAGGTTGTTTGTACTCATAAGTAATTTACAAATTAGATTGAATTAATTTACTGAGTGCTTCAAAGGCACCTTCGTTGCGTTTATAGTAAGTCCATTGTCCAACACGTTTGGCTTCGATGAAACCGGCGCGTTGTAAAATAGACAGGTATTCAGATACTGTAGATTGTGTCAAACCGGCTTTGGCCTGAATTTGTCCCACGCAGACTCCATGTTCAAATCCGCCATGTTCCAGCTGACTGGGAAAGTTTATTTCGGGTTCCTTAAGCCATTCCAGCATTTGTAATCTGGACTTGTTAGAGAGTGCCTTAAAAAGTTCTATATTTTCCATGATGCAAATATATCGACTTTTCCCGATATATCAATTTAAAGAAATATTTTTAGGAAAATTTTATGATGGAGTAGGACAAATGATGAAGAATTTAGGAAAGAAAAATTATATTTGCTTGCGTATTAATCTCGCAATCCCGATAGCTATCGAGAGCGAAGTCGCAAAGTTGTTTTTCAATTGTCTCCAGCTTTAGCTGGAGATAGTAAGAAAAGTGAGAAAAGGGCTTTAGCCAAACTTTATATTTTTGGCTAAAGCCTATCGAGCTAATTTTTATAAACCTCCAGCTAAAGCTGGAGGCAATTCAATTGAGAAGACTTAAAAAAAACTTTGCGACTCTGCGTCTTTGCGAGATTAAAAAACGTTCCCCAAAACAATAAACTTAATAAACTATGAAAAAAACGTTACTTATTTTAGGATTCTTATGTTGTGTAATAACCAGTTCAAAAGCTCAGGTTATAGGTACTGATATTGGCGATATAGCACCAGAAATAGATCTTCCAGATACAAAAGGAAACAATGTCGTACTTTCGTCTTTACGAGGTTCATTAACTTTAGTTGACTTTTGGGCATCTTGGTGCGGGCCATGTATTAAAGAACAGCCGACTTTATTAAAATTATACAATGCTTATCCTGATAAATTTTCAATTTACAGCGTTTCTATGGATACTAAAAAACCGCTTTGGTTGGGAGCAATTGCAAAAGGAAAACTGCCTTGGATACAAGTAAGCGATTTAAAATATTGGAAATCTCCGGTTATCGGAGATTATATGCTTCAGTCTGTTCCTCTGAACTTTTTAATTGATAAAAATGGAATTATCATAGCTAAAAATATCCACGGAAAAGCTTTAGAAGATATGGTTAATGGTTTGTTGACTGCTCAATAAAATGGAATCAAACCTTTCTTTATCAGACTTCCGTACAAGATTGCAAAATAATATCGAAATAGGTTCTTTAAAAGTGAACTTAAGTCACTTTAGGCTATTTCCCATATTTGGCGGCGCAAAACCTTTTTATGGACTTTTTGATGATAAAAGTTTTCGGTTAACTATAAATTCAGCGACATCTCCTACAATTTTTATTGTGAGAGGAAATTACAAGAATATTGATAATAGGGTTAATGTGAATTACGTTGTTGAAGAAAACAGTAAGTTTCAGTTGCTTTGGACGAAATTCTCTCCAGTAGTTTTTTTAATATTCATTAATGTTTTTTTTCTCTTTTTTGGAAGAGGCCTTAGGCGAGCCACTACAATTGTGAGTTTGTTTCTTCTTATTGTTATTTTCTATTCAAGATGGAAAGAAGAAAGAAAGAGGAAAAAACTAGAACAAAAATTTATCAGGATTTTTGAAATTAAATGAGGTAAAAAATACAATACAGATCTTTGTCAAAGTTTGAAACTTGGACAAAGATTAAGTACTGTAAAAACTTGAAACCTGAAACAAAGAAAACCTGAAACAAAAAACTTAAATATTAATAGCTCCCTGTCCGGAAGCAATCATATAAGCTTCTTTCAAAGTTTCAGAATAGGTTGGGTGAGCATATGAAATTCTGAACATATCTTCGTCTGTAACTTCATATTCCATTCCGATAACACCTTGAGCAATTAAATCTGCGGCTCGCGGGCCAATGACATGCATTCCTAAAAGTTCACCGTATTTTGGATCAGACAGAATTTTAGAAAAACCATCTTTTTCCATAGCAGCTCTTGCTCTTGCACTGGCTGAAAAAGGAAATTTTCCAACGCGATATTCAATACCTTTCTCTTTTAGTTCTTCTTCAGTATAACCAACAGAAGCTACTTCCGGCCAAGTATAAACAACGCCCGGAATTAACTTGTAATTAATATGCGGTTTTTGACCATTTATAGTTTCGGCAACAAAAATTCCTTCTTCTTCGGCTTTGTGTGCGAGCATTGCTCCGACAACAACATCGCCAATCGCATAAATATTTTCGGCTTTGGTTTGCAGTTTTTCGTTGGTAACAATTCGACCTTTTGAGTCGACTTCGATATTGGTGTTTTCTAAACCTAAACCTTCAGTATAAGGTTTTCTTCCAACGGCAACCAGACAATAATCGGCGGTAATTTCCTGTGGATTATTGGAAGCATCCAAAAAACTAACCGTTGCATTCTTGCCGTTATTTTTAGCCGATTGTACTTTATGACTCAATAAAATCTTGATATTCTGTTTGGTAAAAATCTTTTTAAGTTCTTTTCCAAGATCTTTATCCATTGTTGGAATCAGGCTGTCAAAATATTCTATTATCGTAATCTCAACACCAATTCTGGCATAAATAGAAGCCATTTCTACGCCAATTACGCCTCCGCCAATAATGACAATGCTTTTCGGTTTTTCGGGCAGTGAAAGTGCTTCTGTTGAAGTTATGATTCGTTGTTTGTCGATTTCAACTCCGGGAATTGTAGCTGGTTTTGAGCCTGTTGCAATAATAAAATAAGTCGAAGTAATTTTAGTAGAATTGCCATCGTTGTGTTTTACACTGATTTCAGAATTATTCAAAAAAGAACCAATTCCTTCAAAAACCTCGATTTTGTTTTTCTTCATTAAAAAATTAAGTCCGGCAATATTCTGCTCTACAACTTCGCTTTTTCTTTTAATTAACTTTTTGAAATCTAAACTCAATTTTCCGGTTAGGATTCCGTGTGTTGCAAATTTGGTTTCGGCTGTATGATAATGTTCTGTACTGTCAAGCAAGGCTTTTGTAGGGATGCAGCCCACATTTGTACAGGTTCCTCCCAACGCTTTATATTTTTCTACTAGGGCAGTTTTATATCCCAGCTGCGAACAACGAATTGCCGATGCATAACCGCCGGGACCAGAACCAATAACAACGATATCAAATTTTGTTTCCATAATTGATTTTTTTAAATAGTTAAAAGTACATTAGACTTAAAACTTTAAGCAATCTATATGCCTTATTTTAAGTCGATGAAATTTAAGGATTTAAAATGTATTCTGGAAGTTAATTTATTGTATTTCGTTATCTTAAAAGTTGAATTCGTGATATTTAAAAAGCAATTCCAAATTGAAAACCAACCGTAAAAGACGTAGGATGATCATTACCAAAACGAACGGGCAGCGGAAGAGCAACAAAATAACTGCAATTATCGCTTTTGATAACCGTTTTATTAATTACAGGAGTTATACCATATCTGCCGCTGCTTTCAAAAGCTGCTCTTCCGGCAAAAGTATAACCGTTTCCAAGAGCCACTAAAACGCCGGGATGAAATAATAAATTAGTCACTTTATCGCTGTCTCCCTGTACTCTTATATTGGGAACAACTTCAAAAGAAAAACCTATTTTTTGGTTCTTCCAAATATTGATTCCGGTAGGAAAACCAACTGCATAATAATCTCTAAAATTCACACTGGTTTGTTCACTGCTAAAAGAGGCAATAGGGTGCATAACTCCGAAATAACCTGTAATTTTGGGATAAACAGTTTGAGAAAATGCATTAAAACTGAAAGAGAATAAAGCGATTACGAAAATGGGTCTAAATGAAATCATGATTAGTTTTGTTAATTAAAAAACAAAACTATCGACAATGTAATTTTAGAAATAGAATGCTATTTACCTTTTGTATCTGAATTACTTTTCAAGGCATTTTTTCTATAAGAAGAAGGATTTTTTCCTGTTTGCAGTTTGAATATTCTCGTAAAATGACTTTGATCTGAAAATCCCGTCATATAAGCAATTTCGGTTAGAGTATAAGTCGAATTCTGAATCAAGTTTATCGCTTTTTCAATTCGCAGTTTTCGAACATATTCACCAAAATTCAAATCCTCAAAATATTTAGAAAATTCCCTTGATAAATAAGAAGGGTTTAGTTCTAAATCATTAGAGATTTTTTTTAAATCAAAAGTAAACTGCGCATCAATTTGATCCTGAATGATGTTCTTTAATTCTTTAACCCATAAAGGCGTTTTTTTACTGCTTTTTTTCTCAATTAAAAACTTGTTATATACCTCGTGAAGTAAGTTTTCGAACGGGCTATTTTGCAAATGATTTTGTTTGTACAAATGTTTTGCCCAGCTGTACAATGCATCGTAGAGCTTTAATCCGGTTTCTAATAATTCGGTATCGTTTGTAATATTATGCGAAAGTCCGGCAGAAATTGCCCAGAGTCCGGCGGCTTCTTTAGCAAGATCGTGACGGTCGGTATCGGCGCCGCGAACAATTTTTGCCATAATTAAAACCGCTGGATCAGCAATTTGATATTTTTTTATAATGTAATCAAAAGTACATTCTTCATTATAATGCGTAAATTCTACATCTGGAATATCAAACGGAATCGCATCTAATTCTTTCGCTTTCTTTACAACTTCACTAAACGGAACATAAATAAATTCGGCATCGGCATCAACAAAATTTTTGATCAGCCATGGACAGGCAATTCTATCAATTTTAGGCCTTTCACGGGTGATCCATTTCATTTGGCAAGCTTAAAATTAATCGTTTTCATTCGAAGTTTTCTTTACACCTCCAAAACTCGTTTTCATCAATTCTCTAATTTGAAATTGTGTTTTGTTTCGGGTTACACTTTTCCATTGGTCAAAATCATAAATATGAATTTGATCGGCATAAGGATTAGTTACAAAGAAAAGTCTTGATATGGAATATTTATAATATTTTAATTCATGCGAAATGTGGCGGTCGGGTACGACAATAAGAATCGTATCCCAATCCAGAAAATTTTGGGGAACATCATCTCTTTCAGTTAATCCAAGAGATTCAAAAAAGGCCAGTATCTTTTGATCATTATTCTTATCGATCTTTTCATCGATACGTTTAATGGTTGTAAGAAGCTTTTTTTCATCTTTAATAACACTCATAGTAATCTCTGTTTTTTAAATTTTTATATAAAATTACGTCAAATCAAAGTCATTTAAAAAAGTATAGCCAATAGAATGATTCTAAATTTTTTAAGTACCATTTTCAAACAGATTATTAGAACTTATTGTATATCTTTTGATAAAATACTATTAAATTAAGTCCTTTTTATACCATAATTTTATCGTTCTAACCTTACCTAACCATGTTTATGAAAATTGTTTCCGTTAAAAGAATTTTTTTGTCTGTCAGTTTTTTGCTTTCCTGTTTGGCATTCGCCCAAAATAAATCAGAAAGAGAATTGATTTTAATTGATAAAGACTGGCGTTTTTCGTTTGGTCATTTATACGATACAGAAAAAGATTTTGGACACGCAACGGGTTATTTTTCATACTTAACCAAAACCGGATTTGGCGATGGTCCGGCGGCAAAAGATTTTGATGACCGTGCCTGGCGAAAGTTAGATTTACCTCACGATTGGGCTGTTGAACAAGAATTTAGTGAAAAAGGAAGTTTCAGCCACGGATTTAAGACCGCAGGAAAAGGTTTTCCGGAGAAAAGCATTGGCTGGTATCGAAAAAAAATCAATATTCCGGAAACCGATAATGGTAAAATTATCAGTCTAAAATTTGACGGTGTTTTTAGAAACTCAAAAGTATTTTTTAACGGATATTATCTCGGAACTGAACAAAGCGGTTATAACGGATTTGAATATGATGTAACGGCTTACGTCAATTATGGCGGAGAAAATACAATTGTTGTTCGTGCCGATGCATCAATGGAAGAAGGTTGGTTTTATGAAGGTGCGGGGATTTACAGACATGTTTATTTACAGAAAACAAATCCGGTTCATGTTGCAGCAAACGGAACTTATGTAACTTCTGAACTTAAAAATAACAGTGCTGATGTTATTGCAGATGTTACGATTGAAAACAAAGGAAATTATAAAGGATCAATTGAAATTGTTCAGACTGTTTTGGATCCTCAAAATAAACAAGTCGCCAATTTTTCTGAAAATATAGTAGCTCCAGAATTTTACAAAACTAGCACGCATAGCTCCAAATTATATGTTGAAAATCCGCTTTTGTGGAGTATTGAATCGCCAAATCTATATCGCTTAGTAACGCAGATTAAGCAAAACGGAAAAACAATTGATAATTATGAAACCACTTTTGGAATTCGAACAATTGAGTTTGATCCTGAAAACGGTTTTTTTCTTAACGGAAAACCTTTAAAACTAAAAGGAACCAATAATCATCAGGATCATGCTGGAATTGGAACGGCGCTTCCAGATGAAATTCAGTATTATAGAATTAAAAAACTGAAAGAAATGGGATTGAATGCGTATCGCTGTTCGCATCATCCGCCAACTCCTGAATTGCTAAAAGCCTGCGATGAATTGGGAATGCTTGTAATTGATGAAACGCGTTTAATGGGAATTAACGATTATCATTTGAATGATTTAAAGCGAATGATGGAGCGCGACCGAAATCATCCAAGTATTTTTTGCTGGTCGGTTGGAAACGAAGAATGGAATATTGAAGGAAATATTGTGGGCGAACGTATTACGAATGTCATGCAGAATTATGCCAAAAGTATTGAGCCAACAAGACCTGTAACGGTAGGAATTAGCAGTGGATTTAAAAGCGGAATTTCGTCTGTTGTTGAAATTATGGGCTATAATTATCTAGGAAATGGTGATATTGACGCACATAGAAATCAGTTTAAAAACCAACCCGGAATGGGAACGGAGGAAGGTTCTACTTTTGCAACGCGTGGAATTTATTTTACTGATGATGCCAAACATTACCAAAGTGCTTATGACAAAAAACCTCGCCCAAGTTTTTACAGCATTGAAGAAGGCTGGAAGTTTTATGCCGAAAGACCTTATTTAGCAGGAATGTTCATTTGGACAGGTTTTGATTATCGCGGAGAACCAACGCCTTACGGCTGGCCGTCGGTAACTTCGTATTTCGGAATGATGGATGTTTGCGGTTTCCCGAAAGACAATGTGTTTTATTTAAAATCGTGGTGGGGAACCGAGCCTGTTCTGCACATTATGCCGCATTGGAACTGGAGTGGGATGGAAGGTAAAGAAATTGATGTCTGGGTACATTCTAATTGTGATGAAGTAGAACTTTTCTTAAACAAAAAAAGTCTCGGCAAAAAGAAAATGCAGCAAAACAGCCATTTAGAATGGAAAGTAAATTATGCGCCGGGAACTCTGGAAGCAATTGGATATAAAAATGGAAAAAAAATATTAACAGAAATTCAAAAAACAACCGGAAAAGCTGAAAATATTAAACTTTCTGTAGATAAAGAAAATGTGCCAAATTCAAAAGTAACGGTTGTAACAGTTGAGGTTACAGATAAAAATGGTTTACATATTCCAACTTCAAATGATGAAATTGAATTTTCTATAAAAGGCGGAAAGATTTTAGGAGTAGGAAACGGTGACCCAACTTCTTTAGAAAAAGATCAGTTTCTTAATGCTATTTCGTTAGTTCAAATAACTAACTTTCAGGAACAAAAAGGATTAACAGCTACTTTGCCTCAGGAATTACAAAATTATCCCGAAAACGACTGGAAAACCGCTTTTAAAGATCGGGATTATAAAAACCAGGCGCCATCTTATATTTATAAAGGAGAATTTGAACTAAAAAACAATTTGGCTTCAAATATCGTGAGTTTCTTTTACAAGAAAATTGGAGTTGAAACTGTAGTTTTTATCAATGGAAATAAAGTAAATCCAAGTGCTGAAGATTCTCAAAAGTATATTTTGGATTCGGCAATTTTAAAAGAAGGTAAAAACACGATTCATATCGTCGCAACTCCGCTTCAAAAAATAAAAGACTGGGACGTAATGAATACAGATCCCGGAATTATTCAGGTAATAACGCCAGCAGAACCTTGGAAAAGAAAACTTTTTAATGGATACGCTCAAATAATTATCCAAAAAGAAGAAAATGCTAAAGAAGTTATTTTATCCGCTTCCGCGAAAGGATTACGAGCAGGGAGTTTGAATTTAAAATAGTTTCACGCAGATTTTGCAGATTTAGGCAGATTAATATTGATCTTTATTAATCAGTTAAAAACTAAAAATCTTTACCAATCTGCCTAAATCTGCAAAATCTGCGTGAAAAAAACTTAAAGTAAAACTTATTTTATTCTCTGAATATCGTAAGAAGACTGCGTTTTATCTCCGCCCAATAACTTACCCAATTTAGAACTAATTACATAAACATTTCCATCTGAAGCCAAAGCTGCGGTAGTTGGGAAATCATCTTTACCAATAGTAGTCTCGCTAATTTTAGAAGCGCTTTTCCAGTTATTACTGCTTGAAAAAGTATACGTTTTGCCTAAAGCCAATCCGTTTTCGACAACAACCAGATTATTGTTTTTGTCTAATTCAATTCCGTCAGGTGCGCTGAAAGTTGCTCCTGTAACTTCAGTAATTATTGAAGGATTATAAATCGAAATTTTAAACAATTTAGAATCATCTGTTTTTACAGCCAGTAAATAACCATCAGGGTGAAAAACAATTCCGTTTAAACCAAATTGGTTAGGAGCAGGCTGAAATAAAGTATTCGTAACAAATAATGATGCATTAAAACTAGTGTCGATTTTATAGATATTTGGAGAAAACGAATCGGTAATGTAAATATTTCCATCATTATCTACCGCAATATCATTTAGACATGATCCGGCATTTGGTGTAAAATTTTTCAAATCAATTTCTTTAATCAAAGCACCCGAAGTAAGATTGAAAATACTTACTGTTGCAATCGTTCCGGCGCTTGTGGCATTACTTTTTTGTGAAATTCCCAAATCGGCATTAGCTACAATTAATCGATTTCTGGTTTCATCTGTATAAATTCCTGTTGGCAGAACCAATTTATTGCTTGTAGCAAAAACAGTAGTTTCTCCTTTTGGGTTCATTGCATAAACGGCACCTTTATACAATGAGCTAAATAAGAATTTTTCGTTTTTAGAATCGTAATCAATTCCTTCCGGATAAAGACCATCATCTGTTACGGTATATTTACTTTGAAGGGAAACTGGAGTTGCTGCAGGCTTTTTTTCACTGTCACAAGCAGCAAAAAGAATAGAAAAAGCGGTAATTAAAATTGTATTTTTCATTTTTATTAAATTGAAATTATTTGTCCTTATTGACAATGCAAATCTGGGACAGAACAAGAAAAATAAAAATGAACTGGTTTAGGAAATTCGGTTAAACTAGTTTAACTTTTTGAGATTTTCCGATTGCGTATTTTGCTCAAATACTCGGTGCTAAAACCAAGATAAGAAGCCAAAGCATATTGCGGAACACGTTTAGCGATTTCAGCATATTTGCTTATGAATTCATCATAACGTTCTTCGGCAGTTTTGGTAAAATTAGACAAAAGTCTTTTTTGCTGAAAAGCAAGCGAACGCTGGGTTATAATACGCTCGAATTTTTCAAGTTTCGGAATCTCGCGTAGAAATTTCTGCTCATCTTCATATTCAATTTGAATTAAAACCGAATCTTCAAGCGCTTCCACAAAAAGAGTAGCAGGCTCCTGATAAATTAAACTGCTGTAATCAGAAATCCACCAATCTTCAATAGCAAAAGATAAAGTGTGTTCTTTTCCTTCGTTATCGACTAAATAACCTCTAAAAGCACCTTTTACAACATAGCTTTTGTGTTTGCATACAAAACCCGGTTGTACAATAAATTGCCTTTTCTTTACTTTGGTAATTTTCAAAAAAGAAGCCAGATGATTTTTTTCGTCATCTGTCAAATCAACATATCTTGAAACGTAGTCTATAACGGGCAGTAAATCCTTCATGTAAACAAAGATAAAAAGTTTTGTTTCAGGATTGAGGTTTTCTTTGTTTCAAGTTTTTTTGTTTCAAGTTAATCTAACCGCAAAGAGCGCTAAGGTTGCGCAAAGCACACAAAGAAAATAAAACTTTGCGACTTTGCGAGATTCATTCATTCCAATAAAAAAAACTTGCGACCTTTGCGTAAACCTTAGCGCTCTTTGCGGTTAAAAACTTAAAACCTGAAACCTGAAACAAAAAAAAACAAAAATCTAATATTTGATTTTCATAACTTTGCAAAATGAATAATCAAACAGAAACTCAGAATTGCGATTTTACTTCAGATTTAAAACTGAAGGGATTTAAAGTATATCAGATCAACGGAGATTTAAGTAAAATTCCGGTTTATAGTCGTAGGGATTTTTATAAAATCTGTATCAATACGAGTAAAAGTATCATACAATATGCCGACCGCGGAATAGAAACTGATGGAACGATTCTGTTTTTCGGTAATCCGATTATTCCATATTCATGGGAAACCGTTTCTGAAGGATATGAAGGTTATGCGTGCGTTTTTACAGAAGAATTTCTGAGAGCAAAAGACCGTTCAGAAACACTTCACGAATCACCTTTATTTAAAATAGGAGGAACACCAATTTTTTCTTTAAATGCTGAACAAAAGGTGTTTATAGATTCATTGTTTCAGAAAATGATTCAGGAATATGAAACCGATTATGTTTTTAAAGATGACTTAATGCGCAGTTATGTCAATTTGATTATTCATGAATCGATGAAAATGCAGCCGTCGGATAATTTCTTTAAACATAGAAATGCATCTGCGAGAATTACGTCTTTATTTTTAGAATTATTAGAAAGACAATTTCCAATAGAAACTAAAAATGAACCGCTGGCTTTAAAAACGCCGCAGGATTATGCGCAGAGTCTTGCTGTGCATGTAAACCATTTAAACCGTTCTGTAAAAGAAGTTACCGGAAAACCAACAACGGCGCATATTACAGAACGAGTTATCAATGAGGCAAAAGCTTTGTTACAGCACACCGACTGGAGTATTTCAGATATTGGTTATTCACTTGGATTTGAGTATCCGAGTTATTTCAATAATTATTTTAAAAGACTAACAGGAACGATTCCTAAATCGTTAAGAATGTAAAATTGTTTCAATTTCATAATTTTTTGTTTGAATATTGTTATTTCCGGGAAGCATTGCTGCCCTAATTTTGCTTTTGAAATTATGATACTAAAATAATTTATCAGTTTCAACAAACTAAATTACTACTTCATAAAGCGGATTCTAGCTTTCTAAATTTAGTTTATAATTCTGATAATGAAATATATAAGTAATTTCAGTAAAGTAAATCTCAAAAAAATAACTAAATTTATGTCAACAAATTATTCAGCCGTTATCGAAGAAGGAAAAGTCCCTAGTGCATATATGACGGGCGACGTTTCGTACAAGAAGCAAAGCAGTGATATTCATCCTGAAAATACTGTTATTAAGGAAGTTACTTTTGAACCTTGTGCAAGAAGCAACTGGCATAGCAATGCAAGTCTGCACATGCTTATTGCAAAGAATGGAGTAGGTTATTACCAGGAAAGAGGAAGTGCAGTTCGTATACTTCTTAAAGATGAAGTAGTTACGATTCTGCCTGGAGTAGAACACTGGTATGGAGCAACTCCATTTGACAAGTTCTCGTATGTTGCCATTATCACAGAAATTGATAAAGGCCACGGAACCTGGTTAGAAAAAGTAACCGATGGAGAGTATTTTGTTTTGAGTCACTAAGTTTCTAAGATACTAAGGGACTAAGTTTTCTAAAACTTGAAACCTGAAACAAAGAAAACTTGAAACAAACTAAAACCTGAAACAAAAAAACAAACTATATGGAAACAAAAAACATAAAAGCCTTTGGTACAGAAGCTGCCGAAGCACCATTAAAAACCTTAGATATTCAGCGTCGTGCTGTACAGGCTCACGATGTTGAAATTGAAATTTTGTATTGCGGAATCTGTCATTCTGATCTGCATTCAGCCAGAAACGAATGGCACGGAACGATTTATCCAATTGTTCCCGGACATGAAATTGTTGGACGTATCGTAAAAGTAGGCGATCACGTTAAAAATTTCAAAGTTGGAGAACTTGCCGGAGTAGGCTGTATGGTTGATTCATGCAGAGAATGTGACAATTGCAAAAACGATTTAGAACAATATTGCGATGAAGGAAGTATTTTGACATTCAATTCTCCGGACAAACATTTAGGCGGAATCCAGACTTTTGGAGGTTATTCTCAAAGTATTGTAGTTGATGAAAGTTTTGTGCTCCACATTTCAGATAAATTAGATCTTGCCGGAGTTGCACCTTTATTATGTGCCGGAATCACAACTTATTCTCCTTTAAAACACTGGAATGTTGGTCCTGGTCAAAAAGTTGGAATCGTTGGAATTGGTGGTTTAGGACATATGGGAATCAAATTAGCAAAAGCTATGGGCGCTCATGTTGTTGTGTTTACCACTAATTTATCTAAAACAGAAGATGCAAAACGTCTGGGTGCAGATGAAGTAGTTTTATCTACAGATCCTGAACAAATGGCGAAATATGCAAAAAGCCTGAATTTTATCTTAGACTGCGTTTCTGCTGAACATAGCATTGATTCATACCTAAATTTATTAAAAGTAGACGGAACATTAACTTTAGTGGGCGCACCAATGGATCCGCTTCCTGTAACGTCATTCAGTCTTATATTAGGAAGAAGAAGTTTCGCAGGATCAGCCATTGGAGGAATCGCTGAAACTCAGGAAATGCTGGACTTCTGCGCAGAACACAACATCACAGCCGATATTGAAGTAATTGGTGTAAACGACGTTAACAATGCTTACGAAAGATTACTAAAAGGAGATATCAAATATCGTTTTGTGATTGATATGGCGTCTTTAAAATAAGATGCTAAGGTTCTGAGATGCTAAGATCCTAAGTTTTTTTTTCTTAGCATCTCAGAACCTTAGCATCTTAGAATCTTTTAAAAAAAACAAACCCCTTCAAGCAATTCAACTCTTGAAGGGGTTTTTAGCAAAGATTTGGGGTTCTTAGATTTTAAGATGCTCAAAAGCATAATTACTTAGAATCTTAGAAACTCAGAACCTTAGCCTCTTAAAAATAAATAACCAATTAAATTTATTTTACTTTTTGTCAAGATTTTGTTTCAGCAATTTAGCGTGTTCTAAATGCGCTGTCAATCCTGCGATATTGTTCGTTGCCCAAAGTTTAACATCTTCGTCATGCGCATCTTTAACAGCTTTTTGAAGTTTGTCAATTGCTTTTTGGTGACCATCGATCATCATATCGGCGAATTTTTTATCAAAATCAAGACCTGTTTTTTCGTTTAGTTTATTGTACTCTTCTTGTCCTTCTTCAGTAAGTGAACTTGGAAGTGTAAAGTTTTTAGCTTTTGCCAAAGCACTTACTTCAGATGCCGATTTAGTATGCTCATCAACAAGCATTTTACCAAATTTTTTCACTTCGGCATTGGAACTTTTTTGCTGTGCCAATTTTCCTATTTCGATTTCAGCCAGGTTAATTTCAGCCTGATCTACTAAAAATTCAGAATCATCTTCTTTACTGTCAATAGAGTCAAATTTGGCTTCATTAGCATCTTCCGCAACTTCTTTCGGATCTTCTTGTTTGGTTTCATTTTTACAAGAGTTAAGGCATATAATAATAAGTCCAGCTCCTAAAATTGCTTTACTGGCTAATAATATCTTTTTCATGATTTTATAGTTTAAATGTTATAATGTAAAATTATTCAGAAGTTACAGGAATGTCTTACAGGATTTTTAGAGATTTTTATATGATTTGGATGCACTAATAATAAAACAGTATAAATACGTATTATCTAGATTAAATTTATTGATATACTTGTCAAAGTAATTTGGTTTATTATTTCCTATAAATATATATAAAGGTGGAAACAGAATAAAAAGCAAATTTTTAAATTAAATTAAGTTTGAACTATTGTATTTTCGCCCAATAAAACATAGAAAATTATATTTATGACAGCAGTAAGAAAGATTTTTGGTATTTTTTTAATTATAATAGGATCACTGCTTTCACTTTCCCTGATTGTAGCTATATTAAAAGCATTAATGCAAAGTATCGGAGTATTAGGGAAATCTACTTATGAAGGAATAGGATTTCTTTTCGGAATTTTCATTATGACTGTGATATTTGGTATTATAATTTACTTTATTTTCAAGTACGGTTTTAAGTTGTTAAAAACAAAAGCTTTACCTCAAGATACTATTGATGATATTGGTTTAACCAAATAATAATCCTTTACTAATATGAGAATAATCAAGATGTTTTTGGTCTTACTATTTTTAGGATTTTCTTTTATTTACCTAAATTATTTTTCATCATTTGTTATGCCTTGGGATAGAGAGGAAGCCATTGAGGCTGCTTTAAGCTGGGGAAAATTAGATAAACTTCCTAAAGATGCCGATATTACTAATATGGAAAAACGAGGAAGTATTTTTACCAGACAATTCATTATTGAATTTACGAGTTCAAAATCTGAAATTAAGAACTGGATTTTGAAAAGTAAAGGATTTAAAGGCGTTGAGCCAGAAATAAAAGACGGAACTAAGATATATGAAATTCATCCAAAGGATTTGGAATCTTATGGAGGCCGGGTAAAAATAAAAGGAAATACAGTATATATTAATATGAGTTGGAGTTAATAAAATTTATATTTTGGCACCATCAAAAACAAAACATTTTTAAATATTATTCATGAAAATTACCAAAAACAAATCTATTAGATCTTTAGCCCGTATTTTATTCCTATCTTCTTTTATTTTCTGTACTTCTGCATCAAAATTAACTGCCCAGCAAATGACTTTTAATCCAAAGAAAACTGACAATGGATTAATCTTCGGATCAATGACTTTTCCAGAAGAAAAAGCACATTTTAATGGGTATTTTATGCTGATAAGTTATAAATCAACAGATCCTAAATTAGCCAGAAAGTATTCAAAAGAAGTACGTTTTATACCTTCGCAAATTTTAAAAGTGAAACATAAAGGAGATTTAGATAATGGTTTGACATATCTTTTTGCGATTGAAAAACCAGAAGGTGATTATGAAATCACAAATATTCGACTTTTTACAAATAGTGGTATTGCATTTCTTCAAAGAAATGATAACGTAAATGGTTTTTTAATTCCTTTTAAAGTAACCAAAGGAGAGATCTTGTATGTTGGAAATATACGATTCAATGAAAATGCTTTTAAACAATCTGGTAAAGATGCTAAAACAATGGTTATTTATCAAAATAATTTTGAAAAAGACCTTGCGGGAATTAAAAAAGCGGAGCCATATGTTTATTGGGATGCAGCAAAAAAGGATGATTCAATTCAAATTTCTTACGGGGAAATATTACAATAATCACTAATAATAAACCAATGTTATTGTAATCTTATGAAACAAAAAATCACCTTATTCTTTCTATTAGCAACAACTTTTCTCTCAGCACAAATAACTTACACTGGATTTATCGATAAATATCCAATTGAGTTTGCAACAGATATTTATTCTGATGGAGTAGGAACGGGAATTTATGCTTATTCTAATTTTGATACTCCAATTAGTTTGAAGGCTAAACTCACTGGAAAGACTTTAATATTTACGGAAAAAGACAAAAATGGTAAAGAAAGTGCTCAATTAATTTTCCAGAATTACAATTCAAAAAGCGCTCAATTAAATGGGATTTGGAAAGACCTAAATTCAGGAAAAGAACTTCAAATTAATCTTTCTAAAATGTTTGAAATTAATTCTGGAAATAAAATAGAATGGGGAGAAAGAGAAATTTTACAGTCGGTTTCTTTTAAGGACAAGTATTTTAAATTAATTCTCAGTAAGCGAAAAGGCGACTATGAAGCAAAAGTTATAGGCGTAAAAATCATTGAAAAAAGAACAGATAAAGTACTTCAAAAAATTGATTTAGAATGTCAGCTTTTGGGTTTAAATAACATAAGTATTGATGATTATAATTTTGATGGAATAGAAGATTTCTCTGTTTATGAAGCAGGAACAGCTGGTCCTGACAGTTCGAGTTTGTATTTTCTGTATAATCCTAAAACAGGAAAATATTTTGAAAGCGGTTTTAGTGGAAGTTCTTTAGAATTTGACAGTAAAACCAAACGAATTCATGAACATAATCAATGCTGCGCCGGCACAAGTGTTATGGAAGCAGAATATAAAGTGGTCAATAATAAAATGGTTTTAATAAAAAAGACCTGCTTTAAATATGATGAGAAAATAAATGATTTGAAAAAAGTAAAGTGTGATTAAATGTTGTTTTTAACAATTTTCATAATTCAAACAATCGCAAAATGAAAAAACTCTACATATCCTTATTATTCATTGCAAATCTTACAGTTTCCGCGCAAGCGTATTTTCCATGTTTTGATGATTTGTTTTTGGGTAATAATACAGATGAATCACTTTTTAGCCCAGAACTTAATTATTTTAGAGATGGATTAAAAGTAACAAGTAAATTGTTGTTTATTAAAGATTTGCAAACTGATTCCAATAGATCTGCCGCATTTTATAGTTTTCAAGTTATCCCGAGATCTGATTTGCAGTATGATTTTTTAAATAGTGGAGTATTTTTAAAATTCAATGTAAATGCTAAAGAAAAATATCCATCATTTGATGTTATTTTTAATGAATTTGTAAATGAAGATAAAGAAAGCGGTAACGGAAGAATCGATTTATACAATAAAGGACTTTCTATATTGTTTAGTGAAACGGATGTAAAAGTATTTGATTTTCAAAAAAAGACTTCTCTCAAAGACCTCAAAGCAGAATTTTTAATCTCAGGTATTGAATACAAAATTGACAAAACAAATTTGGAAATTGTTTTTAAAGGTAATTTTACTACTGATATTAATATTAAAGGAAAGAAAATTAAAAAAGAAATACTCTCAAAATTAACTTTAAACACAGATAAAGAAGGTTTTGGTATTTCTTACATGGATCCAAAAAGCAATAAGAAAAAATATATAGTTGAGAAAGATATATAGTTAAGAAGTATATCAAAACAAAAAATCCTATTCATTATATGAATAGGATTTTTTTGTTTAAATCCTCAATGAATTTGTCATTTCGACGAAGGAGAAATCGCACTCGCATATCGACAAAGATTGGCGCTTTTCTTTGCGGAGTTACTTACGGAGATTTCTCCTTCGTCGAAATGACAAGATTGAGGCTAATCTAAAATCCGTAATCTAAAATATCTATCAATTTACAATCTTAATTATGAAAGTAATAATCAAAATTGTATAACAGAAAAATCTTTCTTTTTGGGAACTTTGATTAAACCATACAACTATTACTAATCTAAATTTTTACGTCATGCCAGATCCAAGAATTAAAAACGAAGCACAATACGAAGCTCTTGTAAACAAGGGTTATAGTAAAGAGAAATCGGCGCGTATTGCAAATACGCCAAATGCAGGAGAAAAAGGCGGAAGAGCAAGACCTTATGAAGAATGGACAAAAGATGAACTTTATCAACAAGCCAGAAAAGTAGGTGTTTCAGGACGTTCTTACATGAATAAAAAAAGTTTGATTAAATCTCTTAGAACTAATTAAAATACAAATGCCGCAGATTTCACAGATTCTCTCAGATTATGTGAGAAGAAAAAGAAATGTAAAAGGAAAAATCTTTTGGATCTGTGAAATCTACGGCAAAAAAAATAGAAAACCATGAATACCGCCAGAACCCAAAAACTAATGACACAGCTAATTAAAACGCCGCATTTGGTGTTAGAAAAATTAGAATTAGTTTATGTAAACAATCAAAATTTACCAATTGAAAGATGTCAGGGAGATGATGGTTTTATTTATAAAAAAAACGGACGCTGTATTAAGCAAAAAAGCGAAATAAAGCGTTTTAACAGCTTGGTTTTACCGCCGGCCTGGGTAAATGTAAAAATCTCGGATTTATCAAACGGACATTTACAAGCGGTAGGTTTAGATGTTAAAAACAGAAAACAATATCGGTATCACCCAAAATGGAATTTAATCCGCAATCAAACTAAGTTTTACAAAATTGCTGAATTCGGACAAAAGCTTCCCTCTATACGAAAACAAGTTGATATCGATTTAGAACAAAAAGAATGGTCGAAAGAAAAAGTAATTGCACTTGTAATCCGGTTAATGGAAGAAACGCATATCCGAATAGGAAACGAAAAATACGCCAAAGACAATAAATCATACGGACTTTCGACTTTACGAAAAAGACACATCAACATCAATAAAAATTCCCTCCGATTTGAATTTATCGGAAAAAAAGGAAAACAACACACGATTACCACAAGAAACAAGCAATTGATCAAACTGGTAAGCCGCTGCGAAGAAATTCCGGGTTGGGAAGTTTTTAAATATTACGATAAAAACGGCGAAAGAAAGGTTTTAGACAGTCATATGGTCAATGAATATCTGCACAATATTTCGGGCGAATATTTTAGTGCCAAAGACTTTAGAACCTGGGCCGCCTCAATCATATTCTTTGAAAGTTTGATGGAACTTGGCGTTACATCAGATGAAAAAGAAATCAAAAAAAATATTGTTCTGGCTTATGATGCCACGGCAGAAGCGCTCGGAAATACCAGAAATGTCTGCAAGAATTATTACGTTCATCCCTTGTTGGTCACAACTTATGAAGACGGATCGATTCAGCCTTATTTTGATAAAGTAAAAAAGAGCCGAAGCACAAAAAAGTACTTTTCAAGAAGCGAAAGCGCCTTTGCAGAGCTGATCGAAAATTATCAAGTCAGTTTGCAATAATAATCTAAGAGTTAATGCACCTCTTTCAAAAGCATAAAGTTTGAAAAACAAACAAAATCAGTATTAACTAAAAATCAATTATTATGTTACGTTGGACAGTCATATTTATTATTCTGGCAATCATTGCAGGAATATTTGGTTTTGGTGGAATTGCCGCTGGAGCCGCTAGTATAGCAAAAATTTTATTTTTCATATTCTTAGTGTTATTTATTATTTCGCTGATAAGCGGAAGAAGAAGTGTTTAACATAAGAATTCAGTAAAATAAGAACGAAATTAAAAACGGCACATATATATCTCGGTAAATGTGTCGTTTATCTTTTAAAAATATCAAATTATGGGAACTAAAAGCGGTGCTTACCAGGACGTTTACATTAAAAGACAAGACGAAATGGTAAGTTTAAAAAATGATGTAACAGATTTTTGTGAAAAATACCTTAAACCTGTGCATCCAAATAACTGGGACTGGTCGGCACGTGATTTTGAAAATCCCGAAAACGACCCAACAATTGCCGAAGCAAGGGCAGTAGCAAATGTAGTTTACAAAGATTTATTAGACGGAAAACAAACCGATGTCGATCTTTCGACTATGGATAATGTAGAAGCAATTAAAGCCTATTTGAACCCAAAAAGCAAATATGCTGATTTTAATATGGAAGAATTTGCTTTTGCCTTAAAAGTTGAACTCGAACACGGAAAAATAAGAGATGTAAACGTAACCAACAATCATCCGTTCCTGACCGCAATGATTGCATTGGCACACATGACCGAAAGCCTCACGTACTATAAACGCCTAAAGGTGATGGAAGCGGAAGGCGAAATTTTCGAAATTATGCGTAAAATAGAAGGCTCAAAAACAGGAAAAGAAGAATGGTACAAAGAATTAGGTAAAGCCGAACAGGAATTAGCAGAAGCAAAGGAAGGGCTAATAGAACGTTTACAAAAAATGGATGATATTCCAGTATTAGAAAAAATAGGCGATTAGCATTTTATAACGAATAAAAAAGCCGTTAAGGATAAACTTAACGGCTTTTTCGTTTTCAATCTTCCAAAAAATTACAATCTTCTTTTATCTTCTTCTGAATAATCATCGTCTTCTTCCTGAACATCGTCTTCGATATATTCGCCGTCTTCTTCCTCATCATCATCGTCGTCAATGTCTTCAAGATCTTCTTCAGTTTCATTAAAGTCGTTTTCAAAAGTATCGGCAGGATTGTCAAATTCGTCATTTTCGACTTCATCAAGCTCTTCTTCGTCAAGGTCTTCTTCGATGTATTCATCTTCATCTTCCTCATCAAAGTCGTTTTCATCTTCTAAAACAACCTCATAAATAGTATCGTTGTTGTCTTCAAGATCTCTGTCTTTATGGAAATCATCATCTAAATCGTCCAAATCATCGTCGTAAACGCCCAATCTCTCATCGGGATTAGGTTTGTTAGGGTTATGACCATTTCGAACCGTATAACCGCGTTCTGCGTCTTCTGAGCGGCTGTTTTGAGTTTCTTGTGTATTTAAATCATAAAGTTCCTCATTCATAACCGTATTTCTGTCGTCATTATTTGGACTTCCCGGATCTCTGTTTTGAGTTTCTTGTGTATTTAAATCATAAAGTTCCTCATTCATAACCGTATTTCTGTCGTCATTATTTGGACTTCCCGGATCTCTGGGAAAAGTTCTGTTTGTTTTATCTGTAGTATTCATGATGTTTTATTTTAAATAGTTATACATACAAATCTAATTCTGAAACCGAAAGGTTTTCTTATAGAATTACGAAATGTAATTGTATAATTAACAGATGTTTAGAATGAAATTTAATCGAAGAATATTATAACCTCGCTGATAATCAAGGCGGTAATTTTACAAATATTAATCATAAAAAATTATTACCATGAAAACTACAGATCAGAAGAAAGAAACTAAAGCAAAAGAAACTGTAAAAAGAGGAGTTACAAAACCAAAATCGAACGCAGCGGCGGGTTTAGCAGAATTATTTGAAGACAGCCTGAAAGATATTTACTGGGCAGAGAAAGCTTTAACCAAAGCACTGCCAACAATGGCTAAAAACGCCACTTCAGAAGAATTGATCGACGCCATTAATAACCATTTGACCGAAACTGAAGAACATGTAACACGTTTGGAGAAAGTTTTTGATTTAATTGGAAAAAAAGCAACCGCCAAAAAATGTGATGCCATGGAAGGTTTAATCGAAGAAGGAAAAGGAATTCTGGAAGAAACCGAAATTGGTGTAGTACGAGATGCCGGAATTATCGCAGCGAGCCAAAAAATCGAACATTATGAAATTGCCACTTACGGAACGTTAAGACAATTTGCCGAAACGCTTGGTTATGAAGAAGCTGCAGCATTATTAGAGCTAACACTTGACGAAGAAAAAGGTGCAGATAAACTGCTTACAGAAGTTGCTGTAAACGCTGTAAATCTTGAAGCTGCAGAAGCAGAATAGGATTTAAAAATATCATATTAAAAGTGCAGTTGTCAAAACTGCGCTTTTTTTTCATTAAAAATTTAAAACTAAAGTATATGCCCGAAGGTCCGTCAATATTGATTTTAAGAGAAGAAGCACAGCAGTTTGCAGGAAAAAAAGTAATAGAAGTTTCTGGAAATTCCAGTATCGATTTAGAGCGTTTGAGAGATAAAACAATTTTATCTTTTAAAACCTGGGGAAAGCATTTCCTGATTTGTTTTGATGATTTCACAGTCAAAATCCACTTAATGATGTTTGGAACCTACAGAATCAACGAAAAAAAAGATACTGCACCAAGGTTGCATTTAGGGTTTTCAAGTGGAGAAATCAACTTTTATACCTGTTCTGTAAAGGTTTTAGAAGGCTCAATAAATCAATATTACGATTGGAGCGAAGATGTTTTAAATGAAAATTGGGATCCGAAAAAGGCAAAAAGAAGTCTGGATAAAATCCCAGATGAAATGATTTGCGATGCCATTTTAGATCAAAATATATTTTCGGGAGTAGGGAATATTATCAAAAATGAAGTTTTGTACCGATGTTTTATTCATCCGAAATCTTTGGTTGGAAAAATCCCGCCCGAAAAAATCGATGAACTTATAGCCGAATGTTCGATTTATAGTTTTGAATTTTTGTATTGGAAAAAGAAAAATGAACTCAAAAAACACTGGCTTGCATATTCGCAAAAAGAATGTAAAAGATGTAATTTACCCATCATAAAAAAACCGACAGGGAAGAAAAAACGTCAAAGTTTTTACTGTGATAACTGCCAACAGCTTCACCAATGAAAAATGAAATTTTAATAGGATGCTCAAGCTACAATAACCGCTATTGGAAGGAAATTTTCTACCCTGACAATCTGGCATACTCGAAATGGTTTGAGTTTTATTCCCAGTACTTTAGCACATATGAGTTCAACGGAAGCTTTTATAAGTTTCCGACGCTTAGAATCTTCAGTAATTGGTATAATAAAGCACCGGAAAACTTTCTTTTTTCGGTAAAAGCACCCAAAGAAATTACGCATATTAAACAATTTTCAGATTGCGAAAACCTCCTTTCAGAATTTTATAATGTCTGTGAAAATGGTTTGAAAGAAAAGCTGGCTTGTGTACTTTTTCAGTTCCCGCCGAGTTATTATTTTACTTCAGAAAGATTACAGCAAATAATCAGCAATTTAGACCTGAAATTCCAAAATGTAATTGAATTTCGTCATAAATCCTGGTGGAATCAAGAGGTTTGGGATGCTTTTATGGTAAATAATATCACGTTTTGCAGCGTAAGCCATCCGCAATTACCACAAACAATCTTCACAGATTTTCCGCTTGTTTATATCCGTTTACACGGAATTCCGCAAATGTTTTATTCGAGTTATTCACTTGAAGAATTACTTCAGATAAAAAATATAACTAATTTAAAATCAGGATTTATGTATTTTAATAATACAGCAAGTCAAGCCGGAATCTTGAATGCTTTAGAGATGAAGAGGATTATGACTGCTTAAGGGATTTAACCGCAATCCCGATAGCTATCGGGAGCAAAGAAAAAACGCAAAGCACACAAAGAAATGATCTTAGCGAACCTTGCGTAAATCTTTGCGCTCCCGATAGCTATCGGGATTGCGGTTTAAAAAATAACTACAATTTCAAATTACCTTCAATACCATCATCCATAACTTTACCAGTTACAAAAGCTGCCGTCATTTTTGCAATAGCTACAATTTTACCATTTTTATTGTTCCAGTAATAACCGTCTTCCGGCGTTACGGTAATCACGCTTAAGTTCGGATCGTCTTCGCCGCCCGGCATCCAGACTTTTACAATTGGGTCGTATAATTCCTTGATTGTTTCCCTGTCGTAAGAAATGGTCGCAGTTCCGTGAATAGTCAGGAATTTATCATGCGGTTCAGAGAAGAATAGCTCAACTTGCGGATTCAGTGTAATTTCAGCATTATGGCTGCTGTTTCGGTCAGATAAAAACCAAAGACGTCCCAAATCATCTACTTTTTGAACCGACATTGGTCGTGACTGAAGTCTGTAGCTGTCGTAAGTACAAAACATGCAAGTTTTTATATTTTCTGCCAATTCTTTGATTTTATCAGCAGCTAAATTTTCTGTAAGGTCTTTATGATCTCCCATGGCTCTATAATTTTTTATTTAATATTTTGATTTAAAAGTGTTTAAAACACTGTATAACAAAATTGAGATTTTTGCTGCGGAATGGCTTACAGAATTATGCTTTTAAATTATTATATTTCAATTAACTGAATTTGTGAGAATATCTAAACAAATTGTTTTATTTCGCTAATTTTTAATTATCTTTGAAGAAACAGATTTTACCCAAAAACATATATGAAAGAATGGACAATATTCTACACAGATGATGACGAAGACGATTTAAGCATATTTACAGACGCTGTAGAGTCATTATCGCAAGATATTAACCTCCAGACTTACTCAGGTGGAGAAAAGCTCTTAAATGCCGTTTATAATCCGCCGCCAACTCCTAGCGTGATTTTTTTAGATTTAAACATGCCGGGAAAAAATGGTTTTGACGTTTTGAACGAGCTGAAAGGTTCCAAAGAAAAAAGTGATATTCCGGTTATCATTTTTTCGACATCAAATGAGCCAAGTATAATTGAAAAATGCCTTAATCTGGGCGCAAATTATTTCATTACAAAACCGGTTTTAATGAAAGACATCATAAAGTCTATAGAACACTCCTTAACCATTAACTGGAAAGAGTTTGTTCCTGACAGAAAGACTTTTGTGTATAAAATATAATTGCTTTAAAACATAAAAAACACCAAACTCATTTTTAAGTTTGGTGTTTTTTTTATAGCTCAGGCAGGAAAATTTTAAAAGTAGCACCTTGCTCTTTTGCGCTTTTAGCTTTTATAATTCCTTTGTGGTTTTCGACAATTTTTTTCACAATTGCCAGGCCAATTCCGGTTCCGGAGAATTCACTCTCGGTATTTAATCTCTGAAAAACTTCAAAAATTCGTTCGTTGTATTCGTCATCAAAGCCAATTCCGTTATCCTTAATCCGCAAACATAAATATGTCTTTTCAGGATAATCAACTTTAAGATTTAGTTTACTTCCAGGAACTCTGCGGGCTTTAATTTCAATATGCGGCGGAATATTCTTTCGGGAGAATTTTAAAGCATTGCCAATTAAATTATGTAGTAACTGTCGAAACTGAAACGGCATGATAGTCGATTCGCCCAAAGGATGAAGATCGATTACGGCATTTTTTTCTTCAATACGTTCCGAAAAATCAAGTATTACTTCCTCAACAATTTCATCTAAATTAGTTTTTACAAAAATCCTTTCGGCAGAATTGGTTCTGGAATAGGTTAGGAGATCCTGAATCAATGTCTGCATTCTTTTGGCAGAAACCTCAATTCGTTCCAAATAAGTTTTGGCTTTCGCCGAAATATTCTGATCATCTAACTCCGCCAAACGACTGGCAAAAGTCTGAATTTTTCGAAGCGGTTCCTGCAAGTCATGGCTTGAAATATAGGCAAAAGATTGTAGTTCGATATTCATGTTAATCAAATCCCGATTCTTCAGCTCCAGTTCTTCCGTACGATCATGAACCTGCTTTTCAAGCTGATTTGTAAAATCTTTTTGATCCTGAATATCAGAACTTGTACCAACCCACATTTGAATCTTTCCTTCAGGATCTCTTTGCGGAATTGCACGGCTAAATTGCCAGCGGTATACTCCATCGTGACGGCGAAAACGATGCTCAAACAAAAATTCTTCTCCCGTTTTTATAGCCTGCATCCAGGTATTTATGTTTTCTTCACGATCATCGGGATGTATAACCTGCAGCCATCCGTTTTGATCAACATCGGCTTTTGTGATGCCGCAAAAATCATAAAGCGACTGATTAAAATAATCCAGATTCCCCATCACATCACTCGTCCAAACAAACTGCGGCATTGAATCAGCAAGAACCCGGAATTTTTTTTCACTTTTCATTAAAATTTCCTGTCTGTTCTTTTCCTCCGTAATGTCCATCACAGTGCCCAGCATTTTGGTAGGATTTTTTAATTCATCAAAAAATATCTTGCCGTGAACGCGAATCCAGGCAATACTGTCATCCGGTTTTAAAACCCGTGCCTCGTATTTGTAAATATTTGTTCGTAAAGCAATTTCATAGGCTTTTTGAATTAAATCAAAATCTTCGGCCACAATACGGGATAAAACCTGCGGACGCGTAATTTTTATGTTTTTTTGAAGACCAAACAGCTCCGGCAGATTATCAGAATAAATCAATTCCTGCGTTGGGATATTTAAATCCCAGGTCACAATCTCGGCAATTTCAGATGCTAAACGGGCTCTTTCTTCGGCATCTTCTACTTTTTTTCTTGCTTCCACTTTCTCAGTAACATCGTTTACGGTAATCATAATCGATAATATTTCCCCATTTTTCTCGTACAAAGGCGTGTATTGATAATCCAGATAAAACTTCTCTAATTTTCCTTTAATATCAATAAACGCAACAGATTCGTTTTCACGGATTGTTTTTCCGTTATATAGTACTTCTTTAAGCAATTGAGGATATTTTTGATCTAAGAGCTCCGGAAACACTTCTAAAGCAGGTTTGCCAATAGTTTCGCTTGGCTTTTTCTGCCAAATATCTTCGTGCATTGTTGTATTGGCCAGTTCAATAATATGATCTTTTCCTTTAAAAATGGTCATGGCAATAGGTGACTGCATCACAAGGTTTCTAAACGCTTTTTCACTTTCAGCCAGATAATATCGTGCTTTTACAGATTCTGTAACTTCATAACCCACCACAATAACGCCCGTTACAACATCATTTTCTTCTCTTAAAGGGTGAAAAACTAAATTGAAATAACAATCTTCCTGTTTTCCATATCGATTTAAAGTAACCAGTAATTCGTTTGAAAAATAAGGAATTCCGTCTTCATAAACCTGTAATAACAGTGGATGAACCGTTTCTTTAGCTTCCGGTAGATATTCAAAAACCGATTTATTAAGCGTTTGTTCTTCGGTTTTATCTACAATTTGCAAGTATGTTTCATTAACCATTTCGACCAGCAAATCTTTCCCTTTAAGAATGGCAATTCCAAGCGGGACTTGTCTCACAATATTCTTAAAACGTTTTTCGCTTTCTTCTATAGCATTTCGTGCCGTAACCTGAAGCGTAACATCGTTTGCGATCGTAACAATTCCGGAAATCGTACCGTCAGGCTCTTTTAAAGCTTCATAAACAACATTAATAAAAGTATTTACGACTTTGCCATTTCTGGTAAGTTTTACCGGAAGTTCATTCGCCGTAAATCTTTCTCCGGTTACATAAACATTCAATAAAATCTCTTCTAAACCTTGACCTGCGGCTTCGGGAAGCGATTGAAAAATAGGTTTATTCAGTACTTCATCCTCTTTGCGTTCCCAAATTTCAAGCATAAGTTCATTTGCAATTTCGACCACAAAATCATTTCCTCTTAAAATACACATCGCATTTGGCGTCTGCAGGATATTATTTCGGTAGCGTTTATTGCTTTCTTCTAAATTTTTACGAATGTTTACTTTATCTGTAGTTTCATTGCAGATAACCAGAACACCGTCAATTTTACCATCATCATTTGTTACGGGACTATAGCTGAAAGTCCAGTAAACATCTTCCATTTTTCCGTTTCGGTAAATGGGCAGTAATAAATCTTCGTGCCATGTTGCTTCGCCCTCTGTTAAAACCTGATCAATCAGCGGACCAATAAAATCCCAGATTTCCGTCCAGTATTCAGCTCCTTTCTGACCTAATATTGCGGGATGCTTTCCATCATTTCCAAGACTTGGACGATAAGCATCGTTATAAAAACAAATATGTTCCGGTCCCCAAAACAAAAACATGGGGAATTTTGAGTTTAAAAGAATCCCTAAAGTAGTACGAAGACTCTGCGGCCATGTGTCGACAGCTCCAACAGGAGTTTTACTCCAGTCTTTGGCACGGGTTAATGCGCCCATTTCGCCTCCTTTTGCCAGGAAATCTTGGTTTGTATTGTTCATTAAAAATTTGTTTTTGTTTTGATTGAAACAATAAATTTTATGTAATAGATATAGAATTTTTTAAAGTTTTTCAGTTGAAAACCTAAAATTATAAAAATAAAATTTGATTTGTTTTCTGTTTTTTGAATGAGCTAACATTAAAATTAATAGAGTTAATTTTCATTGATTTTAATGATGAAATTTGAATTAACAAAGATTATGAACTAATCTTAAATCAGTAAAATCATGAAAAGAGAACAAAAACACGAAACCGACTATATACAAAAATATCAGGATGAAGGCTATACAAAGAATTATTTATTCGATAATGGCTGTTTAATTGATGCAGAAACAAAATACGCT
This sequence comes from Flavobacterium sp. 2755, assembly GCF_031455715.1. NCBI lineage: Bacteria > Pseudomonadati > Bacteroidota > Flavobacteriia > Flavobacteriales > Flavobacteriaceae > Flavobacterium > Flavobacterium sp. 2755. Next base: position 402,722 of record NZ_JAVDTG010000004.1, on the reverse strand, counting down.
TACAAACCAGAAGAAATTTATATTGTAGCACATCACCGTTATGAAGGAATGAGCGATCCGGATGATATGTCCATTTTATATGTTATTGAAACAAAAGATCAGGAAAAAGGAACACATTTATTAGGATACGGCCCAACAGCAGATTTAGAAGAAGCTGAATTTTTTAAAGATATCCCAAAGAAAAATTATTCAAAAAACGCAGACATTAGTGAACTTACCTAAAATAAAATAGATAAGTATTTTTATTTTGCTGAGGAGCAGTTGTTCCAGATTTATTCTGGAGCAGCTGTTTTTTCTTTTTTTGAGCTTCGCTCGAAGGTTCAAAGCGACAGAGCGACAGAGTGACAAAGGTTTTTGTAGAGACGCACTGCAGTGCGTCTTTTCTAAAGATATTGAGAGAAGAACCTTTGTCACTTTGCAACTTTGAACCTTTGTCCCTACGCAGCTAAAAATTATGAAATTTCTGATTGAAATTGTATAAGGATTTGATTTGCAATAAGTACGAAATTTGGTTTATAGAAAATGAGGAAAGAACCATAAGTTGTTTGATTACAGAAATAAGTACAAAAACAACTTTTTTTAAAACCAAAGCAAATGAAAAAACTTTACATAAATACTGGAGGATTTGATGCCGTTTTTAACGACTTAAAAGACAGCTTTAGCGGAGAACTTACTGCTAACAACAATGAATATAATTTAGAGATTAAATCAAAATGGACAAAAGGTTCCATTAAAGGAAACCGATTTGATGATAAAGTTCTGTTCATGCATTTTGATCTTGAATTTGATCAGGAAGTTAGTTTAAGTATCGAATCTTTTAAAACAGCGCCTGTATTTTTTGTTTACTGTGAAAACGGAAACATAAGCCATAGTTTTGGTGCCAATGGAGAAAAGAAGGTTTTAAGCAAAAAACAATCGGCTGTTTTAAGTAATTCTTCGGTTATCAATAGTGTTTTGTATTTTGAAAGCCACAAACGCATTCAGTTTACATTACTGGGAATGCCGACTATTGAAAGTAAAAATACAGAATTGGTTACTCAGGTTAAGCAGCATTTTACAAACGATTCAGGAAATTATATTTACATAGGAAAAGAGAATTCCAGGATCTCAAAAAGAATAAAAGAATACGAAACCGTTCCACAAAAAGGACTTGTTGGAACACTGCTTAAAAAAAGTATTCTAAAAAATATTGTTGAAATAGAGGTAGAACAGCACAGTTTTAATTACCTAAGCACATTTGATCCTGTTGTTAATCTGGCAATGAAACCGATTAATGAAATCAAACGAATTTCAACCATGAATTTTTCTGAAATACTTGCCGCAGCAAGACATTTTAGAGCAAAATATCATTTTTCATTTAAACCATACAATCAAAAATTAGCTAGCTGACAAGCATTATATATATTAACTACTACTATTACGAAAAAAAACAGCTTTTCCTAAAGAAGCTGTTTTTTTTATTTAAAGGTTCTAAGGTTCTGAGATGCTGAGATTCTAAGTTTTTTTGCCCAGGGGTTTTACTGATTTAAAAGGGTTTACGCTGAGTTTTAATCTCGCAAAGGCGCAGAGACGCAAAGTTTTTTTTGTCACACATTATAAAGATTAAAGGATTTTTTGAATTGCCTCCAGCTTTAGCTGGAGGTTTTAGAATAGAATTTTAAAAAGGCTTTAACCAAAATATTGAGGTTTGGCTAAAGCCTTTTATGCGTTAATTATTTTTCCATCCAGCTAAAGCTGGACGCTATTAACTTAAAAAACTTTGCGTCTCTGCGCCTTTGCGAGATTAAAACTCAACACAAACCAAATTAAATTAAATCTGCGAAAACCCTTTTAAATCAGTAAAACCCGCGGGCAAAAAAACTCAGCATCTCAGATTACTCTTTTTCATAATAAATAATAAAATATACCATAACGAGATTCAGGCACAACGAAACGCTGTTTGTAATTATTATAGGGAGATCATTTTTTAAAACCCCGTAAATAATCCAAACTACGATTCCGAAAGTCAGAATGCTGAAAGTTTTAAGCGAAATATCTTTTACTTTCTTGGTTTTCCAAACCTTTAAAATCTGTGGAATTGTGGAGAGTGTAATGCAAGCTCCCGCAAATAATCCTATGATGTCTATGTAGTTCATTTTTTTTAAGGTTCTAAGGGGCTGAGAGGCTAAGGTTCTGAGTTTTTTTGCCCACGGGTTTTACGGATTAAACGGATTTGCACGGATTTCTTTTTTTGTTATACTGGCGAAGGAATGATGAAGAGCCTTACTTTGCGGATTCTCGCGTGCGATTTCTCCTCCGTCGAAATGACAAATAACCAGCGTAATCCTGTTTAATCCGTAAAATCTGTGGGCAATCTTATCATCCACCAACAAGTTCTCCGCCGTTAATATGAATAAACTGGCCGGTGATATAACTGCTGTCTTCGCATGCCAGGAAAACATACGCAGGTCCAACTTCAGAGGGCTGTCCGGCTCTTTCCATCGGATTATCTTTTCCGAAGTCAGAAAGCTTGTCAAAACTTGCCACGATCAAAGGCGTCCATATTGGTCCTGGCGCAACGCCATTTACCCTGATTTTTCTTTTGGCAAGCATCGTCGATAATGATCTTGTAAAACTTACAATAGCGCCTTTTGTACTCGAATAGTCTACTAAATGCTCGCTGCCGCGATACGCAGTTACAGAACTAGTATTAATAATCGTATCGCCTTCTTTTAAATACGGAAGTGCTGCTTTAGTAATATAGAAATACGGATAAATATTAGTTTCAAATGTTTTATGCAATTGCGCTGCGGTAATTTTTTCCAGTTCATTTTGCGGAAATTGAATAGCAGCATTATTCACCAACACATTTATAGTTTTAAAAGCCGTAATACACTTTTTAATAGCTTCTTTACAGAATTTCTCATCCTTCAAATCTCCGCTTATAAGCAGACATTGCTGTCCTTCTTTTTCAATCATCGCTTTGGTTTCCTTCGCATCTTTATCTTCTTTTAAATAAACAATGGCAATATTGGCACCTTCACGCGCAAAATGTACAGCAGCACTTCGGCCAATTCCGCTGTCGCCGCCGGTTATAAAAGCAGTTTTGCCCAGAAGTTTTCCGCTTCCGGTGTAGTTTTCTCTTATAATTTCCGGTTCGGGATTCATTTTATGTTCGTTTCCCGGAAGCTCTTGTTTTTGCTCGGGGAATGTTTTAGGCTTTTTCATAACATGTAATTTTAAACAACAAATTTTAACTATTAAAGTTAGCGGAATGACCAAGGAAAAAGAGGCTGTAACAATTTTTTGATTACCTCAATAAATTAAAAAGAAAGAAAAAAGCTATAATTATTTTAAGTTTTCCTCAAATGATAGAATTTTTAATACGCTGAGTTTCATAAATTCAATCAAGTTACGCAATAATACATGGGAATTATGTAACGAATTAGATACGGATGTGAAAAGTGAATGCTCCTTTTTTTTCTAAATTTGAAAGTTACACCAACTATATTTAAAATAGGATCAGATATTTTAAATAAGAACTCTTTCAAACCAATGATTCAATATTTTTTAACTCGTAACGCTTTATTCCCCATAACAGCATGGTATTAATTGTTGATGATATCAAGGTAAATATTATTGCCTTAAAGAAAACATTAGAACTTCACAATATTGACGTAGATACTGCCGAGTCTGGTGAAGAAGCCCTGAAGAAAATTTTAAAAACCAACTACTGTCTTATCATTATGGACGTTCAGATGCCCGGTCTTGACGGCTTCGAAGTAGTAAAAATTCTTTCTGGAAACAAACGAACCAAAGACATTCCTGTAATTTTTCTTTCGGCATTAAACATCGAAAAAAAATACATTTTTAAAGGTTATGAAAGCGGTGCGGTAGAATACATTACAAAACCTGTTGATACTGATTTATTAATGCTGAAGGTAAAAACCTTCATCAAAATCTATGAACAGCAAAATGAGCTTAAAGGCATAAAAGACCTTCTTTCTAAAGAAATCAAAATTAGAAAAGAAGCTCAGGATAATCTCGAAATTAAAATCGCGGAAAGAACCAAAGAACTGGTTTTGAAAAACGAAGAATTAGAGATGAAAAACCACGAATTACAGCAGTTTGCCTGGGTAGTTTCGCACGATTTAAATGAACCTATAAGGAAAATCCAAATCTTTATTAAAATAATCAAGGAACTTTATTTGAAAGAAGATGAAAAGGGAATTGATTATGTCGACAGGACCATAAAATCTGCCGAAAGAATGCAGACCCTTATTACAGATCTTCTCGCATATTCCAGATTATCAGCGCAGGTTAAACCGGAAGTTACAGATCTTAATGTAGTTTTACAGGAAGTTCTTTCCGATTTTGATTATTTAATTGAAAGAAAAAATGCGACTGTAAAAGCTACAGAACTCCCCACAATAGACAGTATTCCGAGTCAGTTAAGGCAGGTTTTTCAGAATTTAATTGGAAATGCTCTTAAATTCTCGGGTGGTGACGTACCGCCTTTAATCGAAATAACCTCTGAATTAATTGCCGATAAATCTTTTGACAGTCCAACCGCTCCAGAAGGTAAGTATTGCAGGATTGTGGTAAAAGATAACGGAATTGGTTTTGATGAAATTTATCTGGACCGAATTTTTATTATTTTCCAGAGTTTAAACGACCGACAGACTTATGAAGGAACCGGAATTGGTCTGGCAATTGCAAAAAAAATCATAGAAAAACACAACGGATTAATCACGGCAAGAAGTGAAGTAGGCAAAGGTGCCAGCTTTATTATTGTTCTTCCCCTAAAATACGAATAAATACAATCGAAAACCATGAATGGTAACTTTAAAAGAAATCTGCTAATCAGTTCATTAGTTTCATTATTAGTGCTTACTATTAGTTCTGTTGCATCGTTTATCAGCATTAAAAGCTTGTTATCCAGTAATTTTTGGGTAAACCATACTCAGGATGTTATTTATAACCTAAACGAAGGTTCGGCCATTATTACAGAAGCTCAAACGAGTATGCGCGGTTATTTATTAACCGGTGACGAACAGTTTGTAGACCGATTTAATGAATCTGAAGCTAAATCAAATACTTATTTTGAAAAGCTGGAAGAGCTTACTATTGATAATCCTTCACAGCAAAAACTGTTAAACGATTTAGCATCAAAGCGTTCCGGGTTCTTTAAATACCTCAATAATCAAATCGTAAAAAAGCGTTTAAACAAGGAAACACTGGCTTTCGACTTAAATGAAGGCAGGGTAATGATGGGCGATATTCGAGCGGTTATCAAAAAGATAGAAAACACAGAACAAAAACTGCTGGAAGAACGAAATGCAAGCTCAGAACGTTACGGTAATTATAGTTTAATTTTAATTATAGTGGCGTTTTTCATCGCTTTTATTATTTCAATAGTTTTCCTGATCAGAATTCTAAAAGATTATAACGAACGTTCTGCATTGCAAAAAGAGCTTGAGAAAAAAGATTTTGAAACAGCGCAGAGAATTGAAGCAATCAGTAACATAGCAACCAATATTTCAAAAGGAAACTACGATATTCGTGTAGACGATACAAAAGCCGATGCACTTGGAAGTGTAGGAGAATCTTTGAACACAATGGGAATTTCCCTTAAAAGCTCATTTGAACTTCTGTCTCAAAAAGAATGGCTTCAAACTGGAATTGCAGAGTTAAATAATGCTATGCTGGGCGAAAAAACAATGCAGAAACTCTCTAAAGATGTTATTGAGTTTTTATGCCAATATACAAACAGCAGCGCCGGAGTTTTATATATTATTGAAGAAAACGAATTAGTATCTTCTGGAGGATATAGCTATATACCGAGCAAAAACCGCGAACGCATTCGAAAAGGCGAAGGTTTAATTGGTCAGGCCATTTCATCTGGAAAAATATTAGAATTAAAAACATTATCTGCAGATGATATTCAAATAAATTATGCTTTAGGACAAGTTAAACCTACACATATTGTGGCGGTTCCGCTGCAGGATAACAAAATTGAAGGAGCAGTTGAATTAGCAAGTATTTACGGTTTTTCTGAACTGCATTTAGAGTTTTTGAGAAATGTAGCCAATAACATTGGAATCGCCTTAAAATCAACTCAAAACAGAAAAAGAGTATTAGAACTGCTGGAAGAAACAAAATCGCAGTCAGAAGAGCTTCAGACACAGCACAGCGAACTGGAAGCTATTAATGCGGAATTAGAAGCACAGACTGAAAAACTACAGGCTTCGGAAGAAGAATTACGCGTACAGCAGGAAGAATTGGAACAAACCAATGAAGAACTTTCGGAAAGAAGTGTTTTATTGGAAGAAAAAAACAATGAAATTCAAAAGAAATCAGAAGCTTTAGAATTAACAACACGCTACAAATCAGAGTTTTTGGCCAATATGTCACACGAATTAAGAACACCTCTTAATTCAATTTTGCTTTTAAGCCGTTTGTTATCAGAGAATAATAACAAAAGTATGAACAATGAAGAAATTGAATTTGCTAAAGTTATTCAGAGTTCAGGAAACAGTTTATTGGGTTTAATTGATGAAATTCTCGATTTATCTAAAATTGAAGCCGGTAAAATGGAATTAGAGTTTTTAGATATTTCGACTAAAGAAATCACAGATACACTTTGGAATCTCTTTAATTTGGTTGCCAAAGAAAAAGGAATTGAATTTGAAATTATTTCGAAAGAAGCGCCAATTGTCATTAAAACAGACAAAATGCGTTTAGAACAAATTCTAAAAAACCTGATTTCGAATGCTATTAAATTTACTGAAAAAGGAAAAGTTACGCTCGAAATCAAAATCAATACAGACGATGATAAAATTATCTGCTTCATTGTAAAAGATACCGGAATTGGAATTCCGTTAGAAAAACAGCCGCTGGTTTTCGAAGCATTCCAGCAGGCCGATGGTTCAACAAAACGTAAATATGGCGGAACTGGTTTAGGATTATCCATCAGCAGGGAATTGGCAAAACTGCTTAAAGGAGAAATTATCCTGCATAGCAGAGTTAATGAAGGAAGCAGCTTTACGTTATGTCTGCCAGTATTTGGATCTGCACTTAATAAAGTAAATGTCGACAAAATTCCTCCAACAGATTTTGTAGAATTAGAACCTGAAAAAGAAGAAGGAACGCCTGCAAAAAAATATATAAGCTCAACTATTCCAGATGAAATAGATGATGATAGAAATGCAATAATAGAAGGAGATAAGGTAATTTTAATAGTTGAAGACGATATCAATTTTGCAAAATCGCTTTTGGCTTTTTCACGAAACAAAGGTTATAAAGGAATTGTTGCCGTAAGAGGCGATCATGCCTTAAACTTTACTTTGCTGTATAAACCCGCTGGTGTTTTATTAGATATTGAACTTCCGGTAAAAAGCGGGTGGGAAGTTCTGGAAGAATTAAAAAATCATGCCGAAACCAAACATATTCCCGTTCATATTATGTCATCACATAAATTGAAACAGGAAAGTTTATTAAAAGGTGCAGTAGACTTTTTAGATAAACCGGTAGCATTTGATAAAATTCCGGATGTGTTTTTAAGAATTGAACACATTATTAATAAAGAAGCGCAAAAGGTTTTAATTATCGAAGACAACCCGAAACACGCCAAAGCATTGTCTTATTTCTTAGAAACGTACAATATCAATTCTGAGATAAAAAGCGAAGTTGCCGACGGAATTCAGGCCTTAAATAAAACAGAAGTTGACTGTGTAATTCTGGATATGGGAATTCCGGATAAACAAGCGTACCAAATTCTGGATGGCATTAAGAAAAATCCGGGCTTAGAGAAACTTCCGGTAATTGTCTTTACAGGAAAAAGTTTATCATTAAAAGAAGAAGTAAAAATTAAGAAATATGCTGATTCTATTATTGTAAAAACGGCTCATTCGTATCAAAGAATGTTAGATGAGGTTTCGTTATTCCTGCATTTAGTAGAAGATAAAAAAGAAGGAAAAAACCAAAAAGAAGGACATAAAAAGCTAAATTTACTAAATAACATTCTGCACGACAAAAAAGTACTGATCGTGGATGATGATGTTCGTAACATTTATTCGCTTACAAAAGCATTGGAAGTATTTAAAATGACAATCATTACAGCTTTTGACGGAAATGACGCCATTAAAGTTCTAAGCGAAAACCCAGATACCGATGTCGTTTTATTAGATATGATGATGCCGCATATGGACGGTTACGAAACTGCCGAAAAAATACGCGCCAATCCGAAGTTCTTAAATTTACCTGTAATAGCCGTAACCGCAAAAGCAATGACAGGCGACAGGGAAAAATGCATAAAAGCCGGCGCATCAGATTATATTACAAAACCGGTAGATGTTGACCAGTTATTATCGTTATTGCGAGTTTGGCTGTACGATAAAGTTTAAAAAGTAAAGAAAAGTTATGCCACAGATTAAAAGGATGTTCACAGATTATAAAAAAAATCTTTTTTAATCCTTTTAATCTGTGGCAAAAAAAATATAAAAGCAATATGAGTAAAAAACGACTTTTAATTGTAGATGATGATCCTAGAAACATTTTCGCATTAACACATACCTTACGTGTTAAGTCATACGATTGTTTGTCTTGTTCAAGTGCCGAAGATGCAATAAAGTTATTGAAAACGGACGAAATTATTGATGCAGTTTTGCTGGATATGATGATGCCCGAAATGGATGGTTATGAAGCTATTCCGCTAATAAAAGCCATTCCGTCAAGAAAATCAACTTTCGTAATTGCAGTTACAGCTCAGGCTATGACAGGCGACAAAGAAAAATGTTTAGAGGCTGGGGCAGATGATTACATCTCAAAACCGGTAGATGTTGATAAGTTACTGCTTATTTTAAGCAAAATTTGAATGTATTAGATTATGATTGAAGATATCGAATTAGAAACACTTATTAACGAAGTTTATGAATACTACGGTTTTGATTTTGGAAGTTATTCAAGAGCATCATTAAAAAGACGCGTATATAGGGTATATCAATTAGGCGGATTTGATCATTTTCACGAATTTCTCTCAAAAGTTCGTTCTGATCCTGAGTATTACAAAAAAATGGTCGACGAAATTACGGTCAATGTTACAGAAATGTTTCGTGACCCGACATTTTATGGTATTTTGCGAAACGAAATTTTACCGTTATTAGGCACAAAACCTTTTATCAGATTGTGGCATGCAGGCTGCTCTACTGGCGAAGAAGTCTATTCTATGGCTATAATGCTTAAAGAAGCAGGTTTATTGCATAAATCCCTTATTTATGCCACTGATATTAATGCCACAGTTTTAGAAACAGCCAAAAAAGGAATTTTCCCGCTCAGAATGATGAAAGAGTATTCACAAAATTACCGTGATGCAGGCGGGCAGGAAGATTTTTCGAGTTATTATACCGCCAATTACGGCATTGCAAAATTCAACGAAGAGTTATCCCAAAAAATGGTATATTCACAGCACAATTTAGTTTCAGATACTTCATTCAATGAATTTGACATTATTTTGTGCCGCAATGTTTTGATTTATTTTGACAGCGAACTTCAAAAAAGAGTTATTAATTTATTTGATGAAAGTTTAGCCGTTTTAGGTTTTTTGGCCTTAGGCACAAAAGAAACAATAAAGTATTCTATTTCTCCCGGCAAATACAAACAATTTGAAAAAGAGAAAATATGGAGGAAAATAAGATAATATCAAACTGCAGATTAGTAATAATAGGAGGATCGGCAGGGAGTTTAAATGCTTTAATGCGAATTTTACCCGAATTAACGGCACTGCATAATTATGCAATCGTAATTGTTGTACACCGCAAAAGCACAGACGATCAGACCTTAGAGGAATTAATTGCTTTAAAATCCAGTATTCCCGTAAAGCCAATAGAAGATAAAACCATTCTTATACCCGGTTTTGTATATATTGCGCCGTCTAATTATCATTTATTATTTGAAAAAGATGATACATTGGCACTAGATACCTCAGAAAAAATCAATTACAGCCGTCCAAGCATCGACGTTTCATTTGAATCGGCGGCAGAAATCTACGGAAGTTCTTTGGTTGGAATTCTATTTTCAGGTTCCAATACAGACGGAACTTCTGGATTACAAGCCATTCAGGAAGCCGGCGGAAAAATTGTAGTACAAAATCCACTTTCGGCAGATATGCCATTTATGCCCAATAATGCCATATTATTTACAACACCGGATTATGTTTTAACTAATGAAGAAATATTGGCATTACTCAACTCAATAAACCGTTGATTATTTTTTAGGCACTTCATCTTCAGGAAGAATAACTTTGTTCAGTTCTGCCTCTTTTTCAGCACGTTTTTGTGCAGCTTTTCCTTTCCCAATAGGTATTCCGGCAGTAAGATATAAAGATCTGTTATATACATTTGGTCCATCACCTTTCATAACAGGAACCAATCCGTAATAATATTGAATAGTTATGTTTAATCCGTTGCCCACATTCATGTGATATCCTGTACCAAAAGCAATTCCGGCATCAATAACACGAATCTGATCTCTGATTTTTTTCTTATAAACCACATCATTATCATTAATCTCATTTTTAAACTTATCAAAAGCCGAAGCCAAAAGTCCAAACTGAGGTCCTGTTTTAAGATAAATTCGATTTTTGAACTGATACTTAATCAAAATAGGCACATTAAAATATCGAATCTCACGATCAACAGTTCCCCCCGCAAAAGTATTGTCCAGATTTTCATCTTCTAAAGAATAAACGGGGATTTGCCGTGCGCCCATAGGAGATTTTACAATAACACCCGTATTAATCATCCAGGCCGGATTTTGCTTTGATTTTATATCAAAATAAAAACCAAGATTAAAACCGGGATTCAATCCGGAACTTTCCAGATTAGAAATATCAGAAAGATTGATACCGCCTTCTAAACCAAACTCTAAAAAAGGAGAATTTAGTTTATCACCAAAAATCAAAGAAATCAAAACCTGAGATTCCGCCTGATTCATACAAAAAAAAGTGACGAGTAATAATAAACCTTTTTTCATAAAAATAGGTTATAATCCAAAACGATATTGTAAACCAGCCAAAGCCTGCGTACGACTTGCCAGGAAACCTGCTTCAAGCCTAAACATAAAATGTTTATTGTATTGAAACTGCGTTCCCACAATAAAATTCCACATATCCTTAGGTCTTTTTTGCAGCGAATACTGAATTGTAGACTGATTTGCAGTACTCAAAGCGCCATCTAAAGTGGTTAAAAATGTACCAGCTCTTTCTAAAGCACGATTGGCAGTATTATGTTTGGCAATATTACCAGGATTTGCCTGCTGTGCAGGAGTTAAACCATTCCACCAGGTGTCGACTTTTGTTTGGTTTTCAGATACTTTTGTCAAACCGTTATCTACTTTACCCTGTGCCGTACTCAAATCGAAAATATCTGATAAAGCAAGATTTCCATTTGTACCGCCATTAATATGAACCCTGAAACCGCCAACCCAAACTGCAATATTTCGTTCCGGTTTACTAAGCTTAAAAGTTTTACCCAGTCTGGGACCAAAAACATAAGAAAACGCAGGTTTATCCAGCGCACTGATATCCGTCCAGGCCATATTCATATCTAATGCCAGCCAGCCGCCGCCAATACCAATTGTAGGCGTCATACCCAAACCAAAAGTAGTAGCATCAAAATTGGCAGATGTTCCAAAATTGGCCACTTCAGACCAATTATTGTCAGCATCAGGAATCCAGATTCCGGCATTTATTTTTGTTGTTGTATTGGCTTTGCCAAAAATTCCGTAAATATTCAAAAAAGGAAGTAACCAAATATCCGGTCTTATGGTCAATGCGCCGGCTTCGACAGAAGATTTATCGAAGCGTACTATTTCATCAAGATTATAAAGCGGGCCGTTATTAAAACCAACTTCTAAATTGCTTATCACAATCTCAGAATCCTGCCAAAAGTAGTTTACAGATAATCCCGCAGAATACGGTAAATTATATCCTTTTTGAGCTACTTTTTCTCCCCAAATAGGCAGAGCGTAGGGATATTTTTCTACTTTAAGACTATCTTTTAATTCCTGGTTTTTTTCTCCTACGATTTTATCGGTATAAACCTGACCGAAAAATGGAACACTAAATAATAAAAAAAGGGCTGATATTAGTTTTTTACATTTCATTGATTAGAGTGTTAATTGATTAAAATAAAACTGCTTGAATAATGATGTACTAATGTATTCTTAGGGAATTTCGGCTTATCTTTTGTTTTTAGAGGTGTATAAAATGAGGGTATTGAGAGGGATAATATGCGATAATATCGGTTAATTAGTGTTAAAGTTAACTAAAATTTCTTTTAAGAAGCACTATTTTTTAATAAAAATGCTTAAAAATCAATCTATTATGAGTTTTTTAGAGCCAGATTGAATAGCAAACAGAATAATATATTATTTTTACAGTCATGAAATGGATAGCAATTGTAATGTCAATTTATTTGATGGCACTTTCAAATATGCCCTGTGCAGATATGGAAGTGAACAGCGCTATGCATAAAACCGCCCAGTTTGCATCAGAAGAAAATCATTCGCACGATAAAGACAATGATTTATGTTCTCCATTTTGCGCCTGCAATTGCTGCGGTGCGCAGGTTTTAAGTTACCAGATAGCTGCAAACTTCGAATTTCCTTCGACTTACACCAAAATTTCAATTCCTTTACCCAATTACAATTCTGTATTTACTTCTAATTTCTGCGGAAGTATTTGGCAGCCCCCTCAAATAGCATAATGATATCCCGATAAATCGGGTTAGAGAACTGTGGACTTTCCACAAATGTATCAGGCAAACTTTTGTCTAAATTCTCATGTCATTATATATTTCAAATGCTAGATAAAATCATTCAGTTTAGTATACGAAACAAATTCGTTATACTATTATTTACCCTCGTTTTAATAGCGTGGGGAAGTTATTCGCTTAAACAATTACCGCTTGATGCCTTGCCGGACGTTACCAATAATCAGGTTCAGATTATCACCACAGCGCCCACTTTGGCAAGTCAGGAAGTAGAGCAGTTAATAACATATCCGCTGGAACAAGCTGTAAAAACCGTTCCAGATATTATAGAACTTCGCAGTATTTCCCGTTTTGGGTTATCTGTCGTTACCGTTGTTTTTGAAGACAATGTCGATATTTACTGGGCGCGAGAACAAATTTTTCAACGCTTAAAACAAGCCGAAGAAAACATTCCCGCTTATGCAGGTTCTCCGGAATTAGCGCCAATTACAACAGGTTTAGGTGAAATTTACCAATATGATGTGTACGCCAAAAAAGGCTACGAAAACAAATACGACGCCGTAAAACTAAGAACCATTCAGGATTGGATCATTATTCCACAATTGCAGGGAATTAGAGGCGTTGCCGATGTAAGTACCTGGGGCGGAAAACTAAAGCAATACGAAATCGCCGTAAACCCAAATACGCTAAACAGTCTGGGCGTAACGATTACCGAAATTTTTGATGCCTTAGAAAAAAACAATCAAAATACGGGAGGCGCTTATATAGAAAAAGATCAATATGCGTATTTCATTCGCGGTGTGGGAATGGCAAAAGGTGTAAAAGACCTTGGAAATGTCGTAGTTAAAAACAGAAACGGATCTCCCGTTTTGGTTCGTGATGTCGCTCAGGTTCGCGAAGGCGTTGCGTTACGTTACGGTGCATCAACAAAAGACGGAAAAGGAGAAATCGTTTCGGGTTTAGTTTTAATGCTGAAAGGCGAAAACTCCAGCGCAGTTGTAAACCGAATTCATGAAAGAATGATCCAGATTAATAAAAGCCTGCCTGAAGGTGTCGTTGCAGAAGCTTTTATTGACAGAGGAAAACTCGTAGATAACGCCATTGGAACTGTCACTAAAAATTTATTAGAAGGAGCTTTAATTGTCATTTTTGTACTGATTCTATTTTTAGGAAATCTTCGTGCCGGATTGATCGTTGCATCGGTAATTCCGCTGGCGATGTTATTTGCCATTATTTTAATGAATGCCTTTGGTGTAAGCGGAAACCTTATGAGTTTAGGCGCGATAGATTTCGGAATTATTGTTGATGGAGCTGTTATTATTGTAGAAGCTTCGATGCATCATCTGCAAAAACTCAAACGAAACAAAGAACTTTCGCAAGAAGAAATGGATGTTGAAATCTACAATTCGGCATCCAAAATTAGGAATAGTGCCGCTTTTGGAGAAATCATAATTCTAATTGTGTATTTACCAATTCTCGCTTTAATAGGAACCGAAGGTAAAATGTTTAAACCAATGGCCATGACAGTTGGTTTTGCCGTAATTGGAGCGTTTATGCTTTCGCTGACATATGTGCCAATGATGAGTGCATTATTTCTTTCGAAGAAAACAGAACATAAGGAAAACTTCAGCGATAGAATGATGCTTTGGTTTGAGAATTTATACACGCCATTTTTAAACAAAGCATTAGAATTCAAAAAAGTAGTTTTAGGAATTTCTCTCGGATTATTCGCTTTCGGATTAATTGTCTTTAATAATATGGGAGGAGAATTTATACCAACAATTGAAGAAGGAGACTTAGCCATTAATGCTTCAATCATGACAGGAAGTTCGCTTACGCAGATGGTGGAAACGACAACTAAATACGAACAAATTCTTAAAGCCAAATTCCCTGAAATTAAAACCATCGTAACCAAAATAGGAAGTGGTGAAATTCCAACTGATCCAATGCCGATAGAAAGCGGCGATTTGATTATTGTTTTAAAAGACAAAAAAGAATGGAAAGGCAAATACCATAATTGGGAAGAACTGGCAAATGCGATGAAAGAAGAAATGGAAGTAATTCCGGGCGCTAACATCGAAATTTCGCAGCCCATTCAAATGCGTTTTAACGAATTAATGACCGGAAGCCGAAGCGATATTGCCATCAAAATTTTTGGTGATGATCTTGAAATATTAGATTCAAAAGCATCAGAATTGATTTCGAAAATAAAAAGTATCGATGGAATCGGAGATCTAAAAGCCGATAAGATAACCGGACTGCCTCAAATCACAATTAAATACGACTACAATAAAATCGCTTTATACGGATTGAATATTTCAGATATCAATCAAATTATTCGTTCGTCGTTTGCCGGAGAAAGTGCCGGAAAAATCTACGAAGAAAGCAAACGTTTTGATGTTGTAGTAAGAATGGATCAGGAAAATCGGGCTGATATTACGGATGTGAGCAATTTATTTATTCCATTGCCAAACGGACAGCAAGTACCGCTTTCGCAAGTGGCAAGTGTTGATTATGAACAAGGCCCGGTACAGGTTACGCGCGAAGACGGAAAACGCCGAATTACCGTTGGCTTAAACGTCCGCGGCAGAGATATTAAAACCGTTGTTGAAGAAATTCAGCAGAAACTTGACAAAGATTTCAAACTACCTGCGGGTTATTATGTAACGTATGGCGGACAATTTGAAAATTTAATCGAAGCCACAAAACGACTTTCGGTTGCCTTACCAATCGCTTTAGGTTTGATTTTGATTTTACTGTATTTTACGTTTAAGAGCTATAAACAGGCACTTTTAATCTTTACAGCAATTCCATTATCTGCCATTGGTGGTGTATTTGCGCTTTCGCTGAGAGGAATGCCGTTTAGTATTTCGGCCGGAATTGGATTTATTGCCTTATTCGGAATCGCGGTTTTGAACGGAATTGTTCTGATTTCGTATTTCAATCAATTAAAATCAGAAGGAATTTTAGATCCGCTGCAACGAGTTATATTCGGAACCAAAACCAGATTACGTCCCGTTTTAATGACCGCAGCCGTAGCCTCTTTAGGATTTTTGCCAATGGCATTATCCACAAGCGGCGGGGCAGAAGTACAGAAACCTTTAGCAACCGTAGTTATTGGCGGTTTAATCTCTGCAACCTTATTAACGTTAATCGTTTTACCGATTTTGTATTTAATGTTAGAGAAGTTTAGCCGTAAAGTAAAATGATTTTTCACGCAGATTCTTCAGATTCAAGCAGATCAAATAGATTTAATTTTTAAAAATAACAAATAAATAATCTGCGCATATCTGCTTAAATCCTTTTAAATCTGCGTGAAACAAAAAATTAAAGAAAATGAAAAAGTTACTATATAATTTAAGAATAATAAACTTTGCGAACTTCGCGCATCCCTTGCGAACTTTGCGGTTAAGTGCATTCCTATTAGCAAGCACAGCGATATCAGCACAAAGTAAAATATCTTTAGAAAAAGCAATAGAACTTGCCAAATCAAACAACATCGACTTAAAAATTGCCGATAAAGAAATCGAAAAACAAACCCTTTTAAAGAAAACCGCTTTTCAACCCGATCCGTTGCAGATTCAATATCAAGGCGGACAATTTAACAGCGTTGATTTCGACCACAATATTTCAGTACAGCAATTTTTTCCGTTAGGAAACGTCACAAAAGCAAACATACAATTACAGGAAGAACTCGCAAAACTGGCAGAGAAACGAAAAGCTTTATCCTCTTACGAACTTGAAAAAGCGGTGACTTTAGCCTATCATCAATATTTATACGGAATTTCAATTCAAAAGTTAAACTCAGAATTAAACGAGATTTACACCAAATTCCTAAAGAACGCCGAACTCCGTTTTAAAACCGGAGAAAGCGGAAACATTGAAGTAATAAGTGCCAAAGCCAAAGTAAAAGAAATCGAAACGCAAAAGGAACAATTAAATTACGATTTGGCTATTTACCAAAGACAGCTTCAGTTTTTTGTGCAGACGAATGAAAATATCGTTCCAGATGAAACAACTTCACTGCAATATTCCTTTATAGAAAACAAAGATTCAAAAGCCGAAACGCTATTAACGGATTTTTACCAACAGCAGATTTCGGTTTACCAAAAAGAAGCAGGAACGTTTAAAGCCAACAGAACACCAAAATTAGGTTTAGGATATTTTGCACAAACGATCAATACCGAATCGTTGTTTCAGGGTTTCACCGCCGGATTACAGATTCCGATTTTTGGCGGTGTAAATACAGCAAAAGCCAAAGCATCAGAAATTAGTATTTCGCAGTCGCAATTGGCATTCGATAAAAACAAAATTATTCTGAACCTGCAAAAAGAAGAATTGCAGAATAACTTTCAAAAACAGCAAAAAAACTTAGATTATTATCAAAATGAAGGATTGCAATACGCCAACCAGATTATTGATACGGCACAAAAAAGTTATGCCAACGGCGACATGAGTTATTGGTCGTACATCAGTTTTTTAAATCAGGCAATTGATATCAAAAAACAACTTGCAGAAGCTACGCACAGTTTTAATCAAAGTGCCATTGAACTCCAATTCCCAACCATTAAAAACAATTAAAAATGAAAAATATATTTGATAATAGCTTAACCGCAAAGAGCGCTAAGGTTTCGCAAGGAACGCAAAGTTTAATTTCCTTGCGTGCTTTGCGCTTTTTCCTTGCGCTCTTTGCGGTTACCTTACTAAGCTGTAATGAGAAAAAAGCAGAAGAAACGCACGAAGAAGAAAAATCGCAGACAGAAGCCACATTAACGGAATCTCAATATAAAACCGTTGGCATTGAAACTGGATTTGTAGAAGAAAGAAACCTGAACAAAATCATCAAAGCCAATGGTTATACTACAGTTCCGCCGCAAAACTCAGCTGAGGTTTCGACTTTAATTGGCGGAACAGTAAAAGATATTTATGTTTTAGAAGGAACATTTGTCAATAAAGGAAAAGTTTTGGCAACGATTCAAAATCTGGAAGTAATTGAAATGCAGGAAGATTATCATTCGGCTACAGCCAATGTTGAATATCTGCAATTAGAATACAACCGTCAGAAAACATTGAGCGATGAAAACGTAAACCCGAGGAAAACATTTCAGGAAGTAAAAGCCAAATTAGCCGCAGAAAGAGCCCGTGCGCAGGCTGCAAAAAATAAGTTGGAAGCCTTGCATGTTGGCACAAAAGGAAGTTCCTCTTTAGTGCCAATTGTAGCGCCTATAAGCGGATATATTGGAAAAATCAGCATTGCTAAAGGCGCATTTGCACAAACGGGAGTTTCTTTGTTTGAGGTTGTAGATAACAGTCAGATGCATTTGGACTTGAATGTTTATGAAAAAGATTTAGGTTCTATTTCAATTGGTCAGGTAATTGATTTTGTGTTGACAAACCAATCGAATAAATCCATTAAAGGAAAGATTTTCGGAATCAATAAATCTTTTTCTAACGAAAGTAAAACCGTTGCAGTTCACGCCAAAATTGATCCTGCCGATGCTAAAGATTTGATTTCAGGAATGTATGTTTCCGCAAATATCAATATTGTAAATGCCACAGTTCCGGCTTTACCAAAAGACGCCGTTGTTCGAAATGCCGATAAATACTTTGTTTTTGTACAGGAAGAAGAACATAAAAACGAGAAAACAAAAGAAAAAGAAATTCATTTTAAAGCGATAGAAGTGATTCCCGGTACAACCGATTTAGGTTTTACAGAAGTTAAGTTTGTGGATAGAATTGAGCCTGACGCTAAAATTGTTACAGAAGGGGCTTTTTATCTGCTCTCTGCAATGAAGGGCGGGGGCGAGCATGAGCACTAATTTTTTTAGAGGTTCTAGGATCTAAGTTGCTGAGATACTAAGTTTTTTTAAAAGCTGGGGTGAAATAATCTCGCAAAGGCGCAGAGTCGCAAAGTTTATTTTCAATTGCCTCCAGCTTTAGCTGGAGGTTCTAAGCAGGAGTAAGAAAAGGCTTTAGCCAAAAATGCGCAAGTTTGGCTAAAGCCCTTGAAATTGACCTTTTTATGACCTCCAGCTAAAGCTGGAGGCAATTAAATCAAGCCAAAGACTTAAAAAACTTTGCGACTCTGCGCCTTTGCGAGATTATTTCACTTCAGCTTAAAAAAACTTAGTGCCTTTGTGGCAAAAAAAGCAAGATTAAAAAACAAACTTTGCTTAGGAACATTTACCACAAAGCTGTAAATTTAGAGCATTATTTAGACAAAGTTTGAACTTGTAACTTTAAACAAATAAAACTTGAAACTTTTCCTCCATGATACATCAAGATTTAGAAGTAAAAAATACTAAAAATAAAACCAAACCATCCTGCTGTTGTTCACACGACGAACCTGTACATTCTGATAATGACGGACATGACCACGGTCACGATCACGAACATGGAACCGAAGGGAGTTTGTTTAAATTATTCATGCCCTCTATTATATCTTTTATATTATTACTTATAGGAATTGGTTTTGATCATTATTTCCCTCAAAATTGGTTTTCAGGATATGTTCGAATCGCTTGGTATGCTATTGCGTATCTTCCCGTTGGACTTCCGGTTTTGAAAGAAGCTTATGAAAGTATTGTAAAAGGAGATGTTTTCTCCGAGTTTTTCCTAATGTGTATCGCAACAATTGGAGCATTTGCAATTGGCGAATATCCCGAAGGCGTTGCCGTTATGCTATTTTATACAATTGGAGAAACCTTTCAGGGAATGGCGGTTACAAAAGCAAAATCGAATATTAAAAGTTTACTCGATCAGCGTCCAGATGAGGTTAGTGTTTTAGAAAATAATATTGCAGTAAAAATAAAAGCTAAAGATGCTAAAATAGGCGATATTATTCAGCTTAAAGCGGGAGAAAAACTAGGTTTAGACGGCGAATTATTGTCAGATTCGGCTTCGTTTAATACCGCAGCTTTAACGGGAGAAAGTAAACCTGACACGAAAAAGAAAGGTGATACGGTCTTAGCCGGAATGATAAACGGAAACACAATTGCACAAGTAAGAGTGACAACGGCTTACAACGATAGTAAACTTTCGAAAATTCTGGAATTGGTTCAGAATGCCACAACTAAAAAAGCGCCAGCCGAATTGTTTATCCGCAAATTTGCCAAAATTTATACGCCAATTGTAGTGTATCTGGCAATTGCAATTTGTTTACTGCCAATGCTTTTTGTCGATAAATACGTTTTTAGCGACTGGTTGTACAGAGCTTTGGTTTTTCTGGTTATTTCTTGTCCGTGTGCTTTGGTTATCAGTATTCCGCTTGGTTATTTTGGCGGAATTGGCGCTGCGAGTAAAAACGGAATTTTATTTAAAGGAAGTAATTATCTCGATAGTATTTCGAAGATTCATAATGTGGTTATGGACAAAACCGGAACCATGACCAAAGGTGTTTTTAAAGTTCAGGAAGTCATTATAAAACCTGATTTTGATAAAGAGGAAATCCTGAAATTGGTTAATGTTTTAGAAGGTAAAAGTACACATCCCGTGGCAACGGCGATTCATAATTACGTTGGTGTGATTGATTCTTCTATCGAATTAAAAAATGTTGAAGAAATTTCCGGACACGGATTAAAAGCTGAAGTAAACGGAAAAGAACTGCATGTTGGGAATTTCAAATTACTGGATAAGTTTAATATTTCTTACGATATTGATCCAAGTTCAGTAGTTTATACCACGATCGCCATTGTTTACGATAATAAGTTTGCGGGTTATTTAACCATTGCCGATGAAATTAAAGCAGATGCGCAGGAAACAGTTTCGAAGCTAAAAGCATTAGGTGTAAAAGTTACGATGTTGAGCGGAGACAAAACGAATGTGGTTCAGTTTGTGGCCGATAAACTCGGAATAAAAAATGCTTTTGGAGATTTGCTTCCGGAAGATAAAGTCAATAAAGTAAACGAAATTAAAGCTAAAAACGAAACCGTAGCTTTTGTGGGAGATGGCGTAAACGATGCACCTGTTATCGCCTTAAGTACTGTAGGAATTGCAATGGGAGGTTTAGGAAGTGACGCCGCAATCGAAACCGCCGACGTTGTAATTCAGGATGACAAACCGAGTAAAATTGCAATGGCAATTAATATTGGGAAACAAACCAAAAAAATTGTCTGGCAGAATATTGGTTTGGCTTTCGTAGTAAAAGCTTTTGTACTTATTCTTGGCGCGGGTGGACTTGCCACAATGTGGGAAGCGGTTTTTGCCGATGTTGGTGTAGCTTTACTGGCGATTTTAAATGCAGTCAGAATTCAGAGAATGAAGTTTTAATATAAAAGAGCAGTGATTAAAGATTTATTCACTGCTTTTTTTAAAATTAGAATTAAAAATTATCCTTCGAAAACTGTTCGCAAAACTCTTTTATAGTTTGTCTTACAGTTCTAAATTCCTGTAAAATTTCTTCTTCAGTTCCTGCTGCTTTAGCGGGATCACTAAAGTTTTGATGTATTTTTTGAGCTTTTGACGGAAAGAACGGGCAGCGCTCTTTTGCATTATCACAAACCGTAATTACAAAATCAAAATCTATAGTTTGGTATTCATCAACATGATTTGAAGTATGGTTAGAAATGTCAATTCCATCTTCTTTCATCGTTATAATGGCTCTTGGATTAACTCCGTGCGTTTCTATTCCAGCACTGTAAACTTTGGCTTTATCGCCTGAAAAATGTTTTAAATAACCCTCGGCAATCTGACTTCTGCAGCTGTTTCCTGTGCAGAGTACTAAAATGTTTTTTGTCATAATTTAAACTAGTAACCAAATGATATTGATGATGCAGAATTTTGGCTCAAAGCCAAAAATAAGCTGCAGCACAATTACAGATGTTGTGATGATAATAGGTTTCTTGTATTTAATTATTTGATGTTTCATGATTAGCAGCAACCCGAATTTGGCGAGCAGCTATTACTTTCACTTTTGTAAAGTTCAGTTAAAGCTATTTTTTCTTTTGATGCAGGAACGCCGCATGCTTCTTGTGCCAGACAGGCCGTAGTTTTGTTTTTTAGAATAAAATGAGTTCCGTTAAATTCTAAATCATATCTTCCGATGGTTTCATTTTGATATTCAACTTCAATTTCCAAATCTTGAATGTTTAATTTTTCTTCTGATAATTTAATGATATTCAAAAGTTTACCTGGTTTCAATCGGTGTTCAAAATCATTGGCATTCCACAACTGAAAATTAACGGCACTTTCATCGCGAATAACGCCGCCGCAGTCAATAAATTTTTTATTGGTAGTTCCAATTTCGGTTACATGAAAATGTTCAGGAACAAAAGCTCCGTTTTCTAATTGAAATACAACATTTTCCAGATTTGGAAGAATGTTTTTAATGTCTGATAGTTTCATTGTTTTTTTTGTTTAATAGTTATAATGCAATATTGCGATATAGGTTTTCAAAAAAAGGTTTAACAGCATTTCTGTTCTTTTGTAACGGCAATAATATTTGAGAAATAAGCTTTTAAGATATCAAAAGTACTTTCGTCAATACAGTAGCAAATAGCATTTCCTTCGATATTTCCTTTTATAAGTCCGGCATTTTTTAATTCTTTTAAATGCTGCGAAACAGTAGGCTGGGCAAGTGGAAGTTCGTTTACAATATCACCACAAATGCATTCATTTACTTTCAAAAGATATTCAATAATAGCAATTCTTGCCGGATGTCCCAAAGCTTTAGCAATTGTAGCAATCTGATTTTGTTTATCTGTAAAATGTTCTGTTTTAGTTGCTCCCATTTTATTTTAATTTTAATATAGCAATATTACGATATAGTTTTTAAAAGAACAAATCATTTTTAATAAAATTTATTCGTCATATTCAGGTTCTTGATCTAAAAATAATAAAAGCT
Source organism: Flavobacterium sp. 2755 (assembly GCF_031455715.1). Lineage (NCBI taxonomy): Bacteria > Pseudomonadati > Bacteroidota > Flavobacteriia > Flavobacteriales > Flavobacteriaceae > Flavobacterium > Flavobacterium sp. 2755. The sequence continues at coordinate 380,132 of NZ_JAVDTG010000004.1, read as the reverse complement.
TATTTGCTCTGATATAATCATATTGTTTTTTTGTGAGAAAGATAACTTTTGAGCCTTCTCCTCCGGTATGTAAATCGTAAAATTTCCCGTTGAGTTTATTTTCAGCTGCAACAAGTTCTATAAATTCAAAAAAGTATGAATCAATAAAATAATCGCTTATCCTAAGAACTTTAGTATAAGATTTATTTCCGACTTTAAATTTTAACGTTGACTTTTTAGTTTTTTTGTCAAAAATGTTTGAAATATTGGTTGGATTAAATTGATTATGAGAAATCTTTGAGTATTCTTTTGTTAATTCAGCATACGAATCTTTAAAATTTGGAAGGCTATTAGGAATTGAATATATGATGTTTGGAAAAGCAGAAAGAATTTCGATATAATTATTGTTTTCCTGCTCTGCAACATTTTCTTTTCCCAGATTGATTTGAGCGGCACTTAGATTTGAAAATAACCCAATGTTTGAATATTCTTCTATGACTTTGTCGATTTGTGAAGTTGTAAACTTCTTTTTGTAATCCTCCTGACTTGGTATGATATAAGTTTCGCGTATCGTCAGTGCTTTTTCTTGTTCTTGTGTTAACATCATTATACCAAGAACTTCCGGGTAAGTTTCATCTACATTAAATTTAATTTCATGAAGTCTATACGGAGAATGCTGATCATTCAAAATTTTATTGAAAATTTGATAATAATCTCTAAAACCTATTTTTCTTGCTGAAAAGTGGTCTTTTGATACTATTTCTAATCGATAAGAACTTTTCTGTCTGTAAATTTTTCCACCTGATTTTAACGATACAATAAAATCATAAAATTTATAATCTTCGTCATTATCTAAATTTTTGGCATCAAAAACAATTTTGAGCTCAAAATCAGTAATATTTAATTCTGGGGCTAAAGAAGCTGTCTTTTTATAAATGGCTTCTAAATACTCTTTTGGTTCATTTGTATCATCCTTTGTGTCAATAGTTATAGATTTTTCACAATACAAAAGTAAATCAGTATGTTCTTTTATTTTTTCCTCACCTATCGCAGCAATAAGACTTTCATATTTGGTATCTGCTATTTTGTATTCTTTAAGAAAATTTGCAAATTTTTTAAGCCTTTCTAAGTGATCTGCATTTAAGGTCTTATTTGTAATATCTTTTAAAAATTGTATTTTATAACTATACGAATTATTATTTATTTGCTGTTGAAAATAGCTGAATTGTTTTTCATTAATTAGATCGCATTTTTTCAGTTTGAAAAGATAATCGCTAAGTTCGATATTTTCTTTTTTTTGTTCTTCTTTAGTAAGTTGTTTATCTTCAATCGCAACCATATCAGTTATAACTTCAAAATAAAAGTGACCATTTAGTTTTTTAAATTCATACTGAAACAATCCATATAAGTAGGAAGTTTTATTTTCCATCTTAAAGTCGAGTTGTTTTAGTTCAAAATCGCTAACATCTTCTTGGTTAATAAGTTGATTGTCGATTAACTTTTGTAAAGTTAAATCTTTTGATTGCGCATTTGTAAAATTGCTAGTTAAAAGCAGTAATAAGATAATTCGCTGAAATAGTTTTTTCATTTTAAGCTCAGTGGTATATATACTTTTTAGTATTTTATCAAATTTAAAACACTTGGTAAATATATTGCATTTGAGTATTAAAACTTCAATTCAATTATATTTTCATTGTTCTCTAAAACAATTACTGTTTTATTATTTTCAGAAGGTGTTTGTGTCGGATACCAATTTCGATTTGGTCTTACCAAAATCAATAAACCTTCATCATCGCCAATTGCTGCAAAAACTTCGCTGTTATTGTTTTTAGAGAAAAAGCTTAATCCATGTTTTGCGATTAATTGATTTCCCAGTTCCAGCGGGTTTTTATTTACAATTCCAATCTCGCTAATATTCAAAATGGATTTAGAACTAAATTCTTCCGTCTGGGCATTATTGAGATCATGACGGGCAATAAATTCTAATAAATTGCCATTATTATCGTAGAAATAAACAGCATGAGCATTCCAGTTTTCAAAATGAGTAATTACATTTTGGTTTTCAATAGTAATTAAATTTACTTTGTTTTTGCACCATTCAATGGCTTCGTCAAGTTTGTTTTTTGGTATGTTGAAAGCAAAATGATAAATGGATTTGAATTGCGGATTTTCAATGAATTTTAAAATAGAATTTCCGGCTTTAACGCTAATAGATTCTGAATCATTTTCTATAATCGAAAGACCTAGAATATCTTGATAAAATGCGGCAGTCTGTTTTATATTGCTGGTTTGGATCTCGATGTGTTCTAATTTCATGATCGTATTTTTTATAAAAAGAAAAGCTTCTTTTCTGTTTCAAACAAATTTAGAAAATCAGAATCCTAGTTTTATTAGCAGACTATTTTATGCTTCAATAGAAATATAGAAAAAGAGTATTGTTATGGAGGAAAGGCTTATGTTTTTTAAATAAAAAAGTTCATTTCAAATGAATGAAATGAACTTGTATAATAATACTGAAAGCTGTTTTTAAGCCATATCGATCAATCCTCTTTTTATAACATAATGATCGTCGTTTTTTACTACATAAAACTGAGCAGCAAATCCTGAAGGTTCTCCTAAATAAGTTAAACTCACATCAAAATATCTTGAATTGCCATTTTCATCTGCCCACATATAATCATCCAATATATCTAAATTTCCCAGCCATTCTAAATTGTTGAGCCATTCTTTTCCTTCAAAAGATTCGTCTTCCGCAATTTCATGAATTAAGTAATGATCACGCCAAATTACATGAATGGATTCTTCCCAGTCATCATACAAATGGTCTACACTATTTTTGGCATTTTCCAGTTCTCCTTTTTTCAAATAAGCAAAAAAATCTTCAACGGCATTTTGAGCTTCAAGCTCTGTTGGTTTTTCTTTCCAGGTTTTAAAGGTTGTCATAAAATCTTAGTTTAAATTAATGATTTTTAGGGGAATTAAAGGTTTGTTCCTTTACATACAAATAAACTAATTTTCTGATTAAATGCATAAAACTAATTTTGTTTTTGGTGAAAATAAAAAGCCCTTTTCAAAATGAAAAGGGCTTTGGCGATTTGTGAGTTTTTATTGGGGCAAAAAGACAAATCATTTTAGTTGTCATTATTTCGGCATTTCCGGAATTATGATTCTGCGTGTCGGCGTGCTTAAGGTTTCTATAAACGCCAACAAATCGCTTATTTCTTCTTTGCTTAAATCTAGTTTTTTAAGTGCGGGATCGACTTTTGGAATTAAAGAATCACGAGCCGTTCCCAAATATTTTTTCTGAACAGGAGAAGGATTTCCTAAATTGTATAATTCTACGACATCAAGCAAAGACGGAAAATGTCCGTGATGCATCCAAGGTCTTGTGTTTACCACTTCACGAAGCGTTGGCGTTCTGAATTTGCCAATATCCTTTACATCTTTCGTCACATTAAAACGTCCAAAATCTTCATTTTTTGTTCCGAATAAAGTCTGACCGTCATTATGAAACTGATTATCGCTGAAATAAGGCGTATTATGGCAGTTAATGCATTGTGCTTTTGTTCTGAATAAATGCATTCCTTTTACCTGTTGGTCTGTATAAATGTCTGATTTTCCGCTTACAAATTGATCAAACTTACTTTTTGGACTATTGATTGATCTTTCAAAAGTGGCAATCGCATATTGAATTCTTTCTAAAGAAACTTTTTTATCTCCAAAAGCAGCCGTAAATAAGGAATTATAGCCTTTTACTTTAGCAATTTTATCAACGGCAATTGTCAGTTTTTCATTCATTTCCAGCGGATCACCAATAGGAAACTGCGCCTGATCTTCTAAACTTTTCGCACGTCCGTCCCAAAATAAAGAAGTGGCATACGCCGAGTTTAAAATCGTCATCGAATTACGTTTTCCGGTTTGGCGGTCGTGACCAAAAGAACGCGTCAAATTATCTGTCCATCCCAATTCCGGATTATGGCACGAAGCACACGCAATTTGTCCGCTAAGTGATAATCTCGGATCAAAAAACAGAATCTTTCCCAGACTTTCTTTTTCCTTCGAATACGGATTATAATCGGGGTAAGTAACAGCAGGAAGTACTCCAATATCCTGAAATTTAGATTTATCTACACTTTCATGCAATTCCGCAGTTGGCCATTTCGAAACATCGCCGCTGGAATATACTTTTCTTAATTCCTGAATATCGATATAATCCGGCTGATCAATGCTTTTATAAGCCGTTAAACTAAGCAGGAATAGGATAGGGAGGATTTTTTTCATTTTTTTTTGATTTGTTTAAAGTTTCAAGCTTCAGGTTTCAAGTTGTCCAGAACCTGAAATCATTCACAATTCACAATTAACCATTCACAATTATAAAGTAACTTCTTTCGGGCAGTTAATACTTAAAGCCGCAGGTTTCGGATATACTCTGTTATTAAACATTCGGTATTGCGTTGAAACGGTTCCTCCAAAAAGTTTATCGTTTGTCAGTTTAAGTTCAAAAGAAATCTCATACAAGCCGTTGCTGATTTCTTTGTAAGTTCCTTCGCCAGAAATAGCAATGATATGCGTATTGTCTTTATTCGATCCAATCGTTAAATCTTGCGGAATAACCAGAACTGTTCCCTGTGTTTTACTGTTTCCGTTTTCAGGAAAAAACTCTAAAGCTGATGTAATATTAAATCCGGGAGAAACTGCTGCAGAACCGCTTTCGTTAGAAAACCATCTTTTTAAACCAAAAGAATTTACCGTATTCGTTCCGCTCGCAACATTAAAACCTATTTTAAAAGCATCATGATACACATCGTCATTTGGGTTTGCTGTGCCTTTGTCGCTGTAAAGTATAGCATTTTCATTGTCTTTTGTAACAACAACCGGAAAAGTTAACGCGTTGAAAGTCTGCCAGGTGCAAGTGCCGTCTTTGTCAAACCAGTGTTCGCCGTAGGTTAAATAAAAGGCATTTGTTGGATCTGTAAATTTTGAAGCAGGATTTGCCTGAATATCTCTTAGCGATTTTATTGGTTTTACAATAGTTAAACTTGTATTTCCTGTAGCAATATAATTGGGAATATTGATAAGATTAATTTTTGTTTCATAACGGGCATCATCATTCTGGATATCTTCTAAAAGCGTTAAATGATAGGTAATGGAACTTCTGTTATCTCCAAAATCATCATGCGTTAAAGAATATTCAAAACCATTTTGAAACTTGAATATTGAAGCATTTTCAATTTCTGACGGAATAAATCCGTTAGGGAAATTTACTTTAAAATCTATCTTTTCGCCTATTTCTCCTTTTACAATTAAGTCTTTTACCGGAAAAGTATAAACAGTGCTTATTTCTCTTAAATTGATAGTAAATATATTGTTTGGTGCATACGTATTCAGGTTTCCGATATGAATATCAGGATTTGATGCATTTTCTAACTTTAGCGTTATAGACTGTTTATCGGCCCATCTTCTATCAAAAGAAACAAAAATAGTATCCGTAAGTTTAGTTCCCTCAAATGTCAATTCGGTTTTTGGTTCAAGACTGAAACTTGTAATATCTCCAGAAGTCGCAGCGCTGAAATTAACTACAACAGGTGATTTTAAAGCTGTAGAGGTTAAAGTAACTGGGACTTTTAATGTTTTAACCGATTTGTTGTCATAACTCGCTGAAGGCTGAATTGTAGTGCTGACTGCCGGATATTCTAATGGAACGCCCGCTGAACTTGCCAGAAAATTAAACCTTACGTACGGATCTATGTTTTGAGATTCAAATCTGTAATCGTCCTTAGAACAAGATACAAGTGCTGTAACAATACTAAATAAGAATATAATTTTAATACGATTCATTTTGTTTCAGGTTTGGGTTAACATTAATGTTGCTGCGAGGTATTGGTAAAATATATTTAGGCGAAGGGTAAGTAAGACTACAGTTCAGCGAAATACAGCCATCGTTTCTTGAAATGTCTTTTTTGTATCTGCCAATATCAAAAAGTAAATGTCCTTCAAAACAAAGTTCTTTTCGTCTTTCTAAAAAGATAGCTTCTTTTAGGTTTTCAGAATTTTGTAAAACACTTGCATTTGCACGGGTTCTAATAGTATTAATATCTTCTTTTGCCTGATCTGTGTTATTCAATTCAAGCGCAGCTTCGGCACGAATTAAATATTGTTCACTTAAACGAAAAGCAGTATATCCGGGATTTCCCTGAAATTTTTTAGTGAAATAATAATTTAGGATTTGAGGCTGTAAATCAACTATCGTTGAAATAGGCTGAACCAAAAACAACTGTTTACGGATATCTGATGTTTCATATAAATCGATTAAATCCTGTGAAGCCGCAAAATTTCCGTAAGAAGTTAAGGAAGTATAACCGTAAAAAGCAGATAATGAACCACTGACAGTTCCGTCATCTGACCTTGGAATGGACAATTCGAACAGAATTTCTGAAACCGGAAGATCGGGCTGATTCCATTGGGCAATATAATCAGCATTGGTAACTAAACTTTTGCCAGAATTGGTAATAATATCATTTGCCGTATCGTAGGCGTTTTTCCAGTCTTTTTTTGATAAATATACTCTCGCCAATAAAGCTTTTGCGCTTATTTTGGTAAAATAAGAATAAACGGGACCGTTTAATAATGCAGTATCAGAATAAAGATTTAAAGCTGTTGTAATATCATCAATAATTAAATTATAAGTATTTGAAGCAGATTCTCTTGCAGGATATTTTAATCCTTCATTTAAAGATTCTAAATTGTAAACAATTCCGGGATGAGAAGCATTATCAGTAAAACCATAATTTTGACTGTACACTTCACTTAATAAAAAGTGCATATAAGCTCTCACAGTTAAAGCTTCTGCTTTTATTTGATTTTTTTCGGCTTCTGTAGCATCTGTTAAAGCATCTGTAAATTCCAATATCAAATTACTTTGATTGATTACCGTGTAACTATTGCTGTAAAAAGAAGCCATGTTTGAAGTATTCGAAATATCATCAAACGAATAAATGTTTAATACAGTAGTAGGAACGCTGATTTGTCCTTTTGTACTTTCTGTTCGCGAAGGCGTAAATTTTAAATTTCCGCCCTGAAGATCAGCATAAACTGCAAAATTATTGCCGCGTAAGTTGGATTCTAAAACTCTGTACATACCGTTAACAGCCTGCAAAACACCTTCTTTTGTTTTTAACTGTTCTGTAATCGAAATTTGTCGTCCCGGTTCCTGTTCTAAAAAATCGCTGCAGCTCTGCAATAAAAACAGTACAGCAAAAACAGCAAGAAATTTAAATAGGATTATATTTTTAAAGTATTTCATCTTTTTAAAATTTTGTATTAATGCCGCATGAAATAGTTCTGGCTTGTGGATAATTGTAGCTAAACTCTCTGATACCGTTCATGCCCGACGGACTTTTTTCTTTGTACCAGTAAAATGCATTCGAAACATCGGCAAAAATGGTCAGCGTGTCCAGAAAAGTATTTTTTACCGGAACATTATAACTCAAATTGATATTGTTGATTTTGATATATGTAGCATCATAAACATATTTACTCATGTTTGAAAGTAACGTATTGTTGCTTGGAGCAGGCTGCGTCGCAACATCCCCTTGATTTCTCCAGTAATCGTATGCATTTACAGACATGTTTCTGTTTGAAGTTATGCTGTATTTAGATATAATTTCATCAGAAACTAATTTATCGCCGCCAAGCTGAAAAGAACCATTTACAGATAAAGTAATGTCTTTAAAAGTGATACTGTTGCTAAAACCTCCAAACGCTTTGGGCTGCGAATCTCCAATAGGTTCCCAGTCAGCATTGGTAAACAAACGGTTATAAGTTACGGCATCATAAACCTGCCCATTTTTTTTGATAAGATCGCGTCCCGTTGCAGGATCAACGCCTATCCAGTTTACACCCCAAATTGTTGTAGTACTGTAACCAATTTTTTGTGCCAAAGCAATATTAGCCAATGAATAATCACTGCCTAAACCTACCAAATTCGTCACTTTATTGTCTACAGTTGCGATATTAAAGGAAGTACTCCATTTAAAATTTCCTTTTTGAAACCATTTTAATCTTGTAGTAAATTCAAAACCTTTATTGTACATATCAGACGCATTTAGCTGAACGGTACTGTATCCAGTTTCTGTTGGAATATCACGTGCCGTAATTAAATCAGATAAGCTGTCGTAATAATATTCTAAAGAAAGTTCTGCGAAATTGAATACATTAAAATCAAATCCGGTATTGAACTTTAGGTTTTTCTCCCAGCTTAAATTTCCATTTGGAGATGTTGAGGATGAAGCACTTAAATCACCATTATATCCGTTATCAACAACCGTATAAAGTCCTTTTGATCGGTAAGAACCAATTCTGGAATTTCCGGTTGAACCATAACTGATTTTAAGTTTTAAGAAATCTACCCACGAACTAGATTTCAGGAAATTTTCATTGCTGACAATCCATGCCAAACCTGCACCGCTATTGAAGGCAACGTTTGTATCATCGCCAAAAACAGAACTTTCGTCACGACGAATATTAGCTAACGCATAATATTTCTTTTTGTAATTGTAGTTGATCTGGGCAAATGCCGAAACTCTGGAATTGTAACTTATTTCGGCCCCGCGAACTTGTCTGGCTTTTGATTCATCGACATTTGGCGTTGATGTATTGTCATCCTGAATGGCATCTTCAATTCTGTTAAGCACATTTGGGTTCACAAAACCTGAAGCTGAGGCGTAATCAAAATTGGCTTTTTCTTCGGAAAGTTCGAAACCTAAAACCCCATCAATTTTATTGTTTTTATTGATTTCTTTGTCAAATAACATTTGTCCCTGCCAGTTCCATTTGGTCGAATTTCGGTTATTAAAAAGCCTTCTTCCCCAGTTAGGATACGTATTTCCGCCCAATACAAAAGTTCCGTTGTTTTGTCCGCTTTCGTTTTCTCCAGAAAAATAGCGATCCTGTTCTTTATCCACATAATCGATTCCAAACAAAGTAGCAAATTTTATGTTTTCGTTGAGATCGTAGCCTAAATTCAAACTTCCTAGAATTCCAAAAGTCTCTGTAATATTTCGGTTTTGCTCAATTGCTGCGAGTGGATTTCCTCCTGTATTTCCTCCTGAAACTCCTGTATTAGTATAAGAGCCATCGGCATTTCGCGGTGCTATTGTAGGCAGATAAGCAAAATCATAATAAATATTTGGAGCATCTTTTTTAATAAAACTTGGATTTAAAGACAAGTTTATATTCCATTTAGAATGTCTGTATCCTAAATTAATTCCTCCATTAAACTGTTTGGTTGTGTTGCCTAACTGTGGTTCATCGATATTTAAATAGGTTAAACTTGTTCGGTATGAAAACTTAGAATCAGCACCCGAAACACTAAAATTATATTTATTATAAATTCCGGTTTTGTTAAGCAGATCAAACCAGTTTGTATTGACGCCATTGTACGGAAGAAGCGCACTTCCGGGCGAAGTATTTTTTAAATAATCATTTCGTAGTTCTGTATATTGTTCTCCGTTTAAATATTTGATTTGATTAATGGCCGAAGAAACCCCAAGCTGATTAGAAAAACTAAATTTAGTTTTTCCCGGTTTTCCTTTTTTGGTAGTAATCAAAATTACCCCATTTGCACCGTCAGCACCATAAATACCAACGGCTGCGGCGTCTTTTAAAACTGTAAAATCTTCGATATTATCAGCACCAATCATAGCCAGCGGATTGGATAACCCTTCGGCAAGTCTTCCACCGTCAAAATACTCACTGTCGATTCCGCCTTGTTCACTCAAAATTACGCCATCAACAATAATTAAAGGCTGAGTTGAAGTTCCTAAAATAGAATTGCCTAACGATTTTAAAGTTCCTTGTCCGCGAACGTTGATTTTAACAGACCCGCCAACTCCAGAGGTATTTTCGATTAAAACTCCGGCAATTTGGCCTTCGAGCATTTTATCCACACTTTCTGAAGCCTGCTGTACCGGAATATCTTTGGCAGTAATAGTCGAAATACTTCCAACAATTTCTTCCTTTAATTTTTTGGTTCCGTAAGAGGAAGTAATCACAACCTGACTCAATTGATCTGTAAATTCTTCAAGATAAAAGATAAATTCGGTTTTATTATCAGCTCTTTGCGTTTGCGGTACCATTCCTAAATACTGAACTTCAAGTATTGTATTAGAGATGTTTTTACCGTTTAATTTATAAATAAATTTTCCGTTTGCATCCGTTACAGCACCCATTCCGGTTCCTTTTACTAAAATTGTTGCGCCCGGAAGCGGTGTTTTATCTTTGACACTTAAAACGGTTCCTTTTATAATTCTTTCGGTTTCATTTTGATTTACTGCGCCGGTTGGAGCAGGAGCGGAGTTCGTTAATAAAACCTGTTTTTTCTGAATGTAAAATGAAATATTTTTATCCCTTAATAATTGCGTCAAAGCCGTTTCAAGAGTTGCATTATTTACATCTAAATCGGCCAGTTGATCGGCATCAATTTTTCGGGCATTATAAATTATCCTAAAATCAGTCTGCTCTTCAATCGATTTGATAATTAAGCTTATAGGTTTATTTTTTACATGTAATGTGATGAGCTTATTTTGAGAAAATCCTTTAAATCCAGATATGAGCAGGGCTAAGAAAAACAGAATTTTTCTTAAAACGGGGGGTATCGTAAATGTCATGTTTATTTTATTTATCGAGGATTGGTGATTGTAATGGTTTTGTGTTCAATTGAATAATTAAAAGGCGTGTCGCGTTTTAGAAGATCTAAAATATTCTCGACACTTGAATCGCTGATTTTAATAGTACCCGTAAAATTCTGTTTGGCCAAATCAGAATTTTCATTGATAATTTCAACGTCGTAGGTGCGCTGAATAATCTTAGCGATAGTAGAAAACGGGGTATCTTTAAACGCTAATTCTCCTTTTGTCCAGGCAGAATAAAAAGAAGGATCAACATTTTTGATGGTAATTTTTTTAGCATTATTCTGCCATGTCGCCATTTGGTTTGGTTCCAGCAAAATAACATTCGAAGGATTTGCCGTTTCAGACATTTGAATACTTCCTTCAATCAAAGTACCATTAACAGTAGGGTTTTCGGGATAAGCGCTCACATTAAACTTTGTTCCAAGAACCTTAATATCAACCTGATTGACGTTTACAATAAACGGATGCTGTTTGTCTTTGGCAACTTCAAAAAATGCTTCTCCGGTTAAATACACATTTCTGTTTCCGTTAAGGCCAAATTGTTCCGGATAACGTAATGAACTTCCGGCATTTAAACTCACAATTGTTCCATCTGAAAGTTTAAGTTTGAAACGTTTTCCATACGGAACTTTAAGCGTGTTGTAAACTATTTTATCATTGGAGGTTTTACCAAAATAAATGATTTCATCAGGAAATTTTTTGGCCACTAAATCTCCTTTATCATTTACTAAAGTAGTTTGATTTTTTGGAGAGAAATATTCTAAACGACCGTCGCCTAATTCCAGAACAATTTCTTTTGATGCTTTTGATTGATCGGTAAATAATAAAATAGTTTTTCCTAAACCAATAAGCACTAAAAATACAGCAGCATAACTTAAATACTTCCTGATTTTATTTTTTGATTTAATTGGAATTACCGAAACAGATTGACTCGAAATATTTTCAGATAAGCCGATAAGAACCCACGCTTTCTTTACGGCAATAAATTGTTTTTTGTTTTCTTCTGATGCTTCAATCCATTCAAAAAGTGCCTGAACTTCTTGTTCTGAAGCTTCATTAGAAAGATATTTATAGATTATTTCTGATGTCATATTTGAGTTTTAAAACTTCTCACTATAGTTAGTACACTTCAGAAATAAAAAACCCTATGTTTTATTCTTAATTGTTATAAATAAGGATAAAAATTAGGAATAAATAGTCGGATAATTTTGTTTTTAAAATCTTCAAAGCCTTTGTCATGTGGGCTTCAACAGCTTTTAAAGAAACTCCCATTTCTTCGGCTATTTCTGAGTTTTTTTTATTCTCAAAGCGTTTTTTTATAAAAACTTCTCTGGTTTTTGGAGGCAGATCGCTGATAGATTCCTGAATAATTCGTTCTAATTCGGTTAATTCTAAAGTATCAAATTGTACCGAATTTAAAACTTCAATATTCAGTTCTCTTTCTTTGTGGTTTAGTAAGTCGTTTTTAAATTTATCTTTCACCTTATTGTGGCGAATTAAATTCAAACATTTTGATTTGGCGTAAGTAAATAAAAAAGCCTGAATTCCGTTTATAGAATCTACACTTTCTCTGCTTTGCCATAAATGCAATAAAGCTTCCTGAGCAAGATTTTCGGCCTCGTCAGCATCGTAAATAAACTGAACGCTAAAAGATTGGATTCTTCTAAAATACTTGTCGTAGAAAAACTTAAACGCAGTTTCGTCTCCTTCCTTAAAGGATTTAAACAGAGATAATTCAAAACTGGTATTGTTGTTCATTAAAGGAAATTTACTTTGGAAAGCAAGATAAGTAAATTTTAAAAAGTACTTCGATTTGCTAAGAAAGCGGCAAATATAAAAGTTTATTTATATTAATTCTAAATAAAATTCAAATAACGAATGATTCTGTAAAAATTATTAGGAATAGGTTTAGTTTGGTGTGTTTTTAATGCAAAGTACGCTAAGTTTTTTTCGCAAAGTTCACTAAGGTAAAACTAATTTTTAACGCAAAGTACGCCAAGGTTTTTCGCAAAGTTAGCTAAGTTTTTGAGAGAGTTTTATAAACTCAAAGTTCACAAAGCTATGTGTATACATATAGCTTTGTGAACTTTGCGAAAAAAACTTAGCGTACTTTGCGTTAAAAAAATCAGCGGTTAAAATCTAATTAAGAATCAAACTTACTTTTTGAGACAAGCTTTTCGCTAATTCAGGTTTGTCGCTGTTATTGATAATCCACGGAATTAGTTTTTTCTTTTCTATAATTTTTTCTTTAGAATAAACCAGCGTAAAATACTCCGCAGGTAAATGGATATTTTTTTCAGATTCTGAAAGTTCTTCGTAATAATAACGGGATTTTTTTAAGGAAGGATATTTGTTTAACAGATAATCGTTTACGGTATAAGTTGCACCTTCTTTATACAAATCCTTGCGGGAAATTGGCGTTATCGTAAGTTTTTTAATGTTTAGTTTTAAACTGCGGTAAGTTTCTCTTGTAAAGGAAAAGTCGGAAGATTTTAGTTTTCCTTTTTCAGATAATTGCCGAATAGGAGAAAGACGAACATAATCGCCGTTTATTTCGACTACTTTAAAAATAAGATAATTGAATTGTGAACTCTGGCTTCCATTTGAACCCGTTTGTTTGCTAAAAAGGAAACTTCCCATTTGCAATCGATGTTCTGGGGTGTTCATCGCTTTTTTCCACATATAGGGTTTATAAACGATTTCTCTAAAGGCATAAAAAACAGCAAGAACTAATATACTTATTAAAAGTAGTTTTTTCATTAATTATAATTTGGGGCTTATATTTAACAGTTTTATTTCTAAATTTTCGCTAAAAATAGTAAAATACTAACATCTTTCTTTAAAAAATGAAAATATTTTTCTGTTATTTTTTATTGCTAGGTTTATGAAATTTTACCGCAAAGTTCGCTAAGGTTTTTCGCAAAGTTCGCTAGGTTTTTTATTGAAATGCAGTTTTTAACGCAAAGAGCGCAAAGCATTTTCGCAGATGCAAAGATTTTGTATAGGAGAGTTTTACAAACTCAAAGTTCACAAAGCTATGAGTATACATATAGCTTTGTGAACTTTGCAAAAAGACTTTTTCTTTTATTAACCTTAGCGAACTTTGCGAAAATCCTTCGCGCTCTTTGCGTTAAAAAAACTCTGCGTTATAAAAAAAAATTAGCGTTTAAAATTCCTCCATCCAAAACCAATCAACAGTAAATTAAAAAGCAGCAACGGTAAAAACGCTTTCACATAACTTGTTTCTGATTTATCATGAAACGTTTCTACTTTAAAAATTTCCCATTTTTGCTGATTAACTGCCGCATTATCAAATATCTTCGGATAAAAATGCAGCCTTAATTGTTCATGAAATTGGTTGGTTTCTTTTAGAAATAAAAGCTGGTTTCGCAAGTCAGATTTTGCGATTTCATTCAATTGAATCTGCGTATGAAGCGTTGGGATAAACTGCGCAATTAATTCGCTGGCATTATTTCGCTGTTCTAATTTTGACTCTAATTCTTTAGACTGCACAGCAGATTCATCATCGCCCATTTGCTGCATGGCATAATACCACAGCCAGCTGAATTCGGTTTCCGGTAAATTATAATGTTTAAACTGCGGATAATGTTTGTAGAATTTATCCAGCGTTTGCTGTTTATCCATATCCCATTTTTCGTGGTAGGCATTTCTCTGCGTAAGCGTTAATTCTAAAGCTTCGGGAACTTTATATTTGTTGATTATATAGGTATTGATTCCAGCCGGAAGAATAATAATTAGAAATAGCCAGATCGTTAATAAAATAACAGCATTGAAGTTTGAATTCTTTTGAAGAGAAACAATAAAAAAACAAACCGCAAACCAAAATAAGATATATAAAACTGCGATTCCGTAAAATAGGATAAACGCTTTGTCAATCGGAATTTGCAGAAGAAAAACCGCAATTAAAAGTATAAAAGACAAAAGGCCAATTAAGCTTAAAATACGAACATAAAACAGTTTTAAAATATATAAAAAGGTATTCGGACTTTGTGTTGCCACTATTTTCCAGGTTCCTGATTCTTTTTCTTCGGAAATAATATTATACGAAAAAGCAATAATCAAAAGCGGAAACAGATACAAAAGCACAAAACTAAAATCGATATTTCCGGATAAAAGGTTACTTGGGTTGTTGAGTTCCGAATCGTATTTCTGCGCTTCCAGACCCCGAATGGTAACACTTTGAATCGATGGATTTACATCACGCTGTCCGATTGCTAAACTGCTGATTGGTAAAGTAGTATTGACGAATGAAAACTTTATGTAATAGAGCAGGAGTCCAATTTCGTCTTTATGAAAAGCAGCATTTCTGGCAATATGTTCTTTTTGGTAAACTGCCGCTTCGGTAATATTATTTTGCTGTTTTTCCTGATACTGACGGCCAATTAAAAGACTTATAAAGCCAATGATTAATAAAAAAAGTAAGCCAATTTTGGTACCTTTTGAGCGGATGAAATTTTTAAATAAGAGAACTAACATATTAAATGGCTTTTAGGTTTTTAGCAGCAATTTTGATCAAAACAAACAGCAGAATTATCCATAGCAATATGGAGATGATAGCAGTGATTTCGGCCTTTAAGACTTCCCAAACTGGTTTTGGTTCATAATGAAATTCTCCAATAATAGACCAATGTCTTTTGTCAATTGTTAAAGGTTTATCCTTTGGTTCGGGTTTTTTGTTACTGATGTATTTTATTTGTAACGCATTCATTTTCTGCGCCATATTGTAGCGGTAATTTTCGGCTTGCCGCTGAAAATCGATGTACGAATCGTAATCTGTATTCGATAATCCCATCGATAAGTTTTTCATAGCGATATATGGATTTACGAACGAAACTGCTTTAGAAAAACTGTTTTGTCTTTCGTAAATTTTCAGCAGATCTTCTAAATGTTTATTATAAATATCTGAACTGATTCTTTCGCCTTCGGTCATAATAAATCCGGAATAATTGAAAGGAAGTTTTTGTACCGAATCGACTTTGTAAAGACGTAATAAAGAATCTTTTATGGCTTTATAATGCACATCATTTGGGTTATGACTGTCACCTTGTTTCAGGATGTCTTTTTCAATATCGCTGTTAAAACGGATTTTCGAAGGCGCTTCATATAAATAAGCTCCAATTGCCTGCGTTGTTCTCGGCAGAATAATGGTCAAAATCAACCAGATTCCAATTAAAGAAACTAAAGCTTTTTTTGAAGTTTTGCTTGATGCCGAAATCAAAACAGCAACGACACAAAAGAACATCAGATAAATAAAATGAAACCCAATAAACAATAGCATTTTAATCGTTTCATCTGCTGAAATACTAAAGTCCTGAAGAATTAACCAAATCAAAAC
The DNA here is from genome assembly GCF_031455715.1 of Flavobacterium sp. 2755. Taxonomy (NCBI): domain Bacteria; kingdom Pseudomonadati; phylum Bacteroidota; class Flavobacteriia; order Flavobacteriales; family Flavobacteriaceae; genus Flavobacterium; species Flavobacterium sp. 2755. Next base: position 364,106 of record NZ_JAVDTG010000004.1, on the reverse strand, counting down.
CAAAACAATAATCGTAGGGACGAAAAGCAGCATAACAACACTTGCAATGCCAAAGATTTTACCAAACAAAAGCTGTTTCCAGTTAATTCCCTGACTTAAAAGAATTTTTAAAGTTCCGTTTTCTCTTTCATAAGCGACTGAATTAAAGCCCACAAAAAAGATCAATAATGGCAGTAAAACCTGCAAAACCATCGCAATACTGATTTCTCCAAAACGAAGCATACTGTTTGAGAATCCGGCTTCAGAGAAATTGGCTGTATTTTGTTTGTGAGCCTCGAGAAAAATCGCATTTCCGAAAAACGGTTCCATCCCAAATTCAAAAACACTTAAAGAAGTACTTTTTCTAAAAGCGAAATTCCCGTAATGCGCCATTCTATGTGGATTTTTGTCTGGATTTTTCAGCCAGTCTTCGCGGGATTCGTGCTGATATTTTTCACTGGTTTCGTTTTGGCTTTTGTAATTATCCCAACCCGAAAACGCAGCAAATAAAAGCAGCGCACCAATAAAAAGTGTAATAATATAAACTGCCGAATTTTTAAAAACCGAATCTTTAAAATGCCTGGCTATAAGGATTTCTTTATGTAATAATTTCATATTGATTAAAATTTATCTGTTGAGTGTAATTGTTTAAACATATAGAAACATAGAATTTAAGGCTCAAAAAAAAACGTTCCACTTGCACAATCTTGTCATTCCGAGGAACGAGGAATCTTCGTAAGTAACTCCGCATAGTGAGTTGTTAATCTTTGTAGAGTTTCTTGCGAAGATTCCTCGTTCCTCGGAATGACAAGATTGTGGTAACTATGTGTGGAAACTAGTTTCTTTTACATTCTTCTTTCACTACTAAAAAACCTATTTTTCTATGTGTTTAAATGTTTTTCACATCAACGAATTAAAATTTATAAGTTACGGTAAGGCTTACGTTTCGTGGACTTCCGGGAAATAATCGTAAGTAATTCTGCGCGCCAAGCCAATACGTTTTGTTTAATAAATTGCCGGCATTTACAGCAATCTGCACATTACTTTTGCTTGGTTTGTAAAATAAAGCAGCGTCAAAAATGGTAAAATCAGGAAGTGTAAAATCTCTTGTAAACCATGGAACTTTCGAGCTTTGATACTGCATCCCAAGACCAATTCCTAAATCCTGCAAAGCAGAATCCGAAGCAAAGTTGTAGCGTGTCCATAAATTGGCGCTGTTTTTTGGTGTGTTTTGTTTTCTGGCGCCAATTAAAGCAGGGTTATTGTCTTTGATAATTTCGGCATCTATATAACTGTACGAAGCATTTATCTGCCAGTCAGGCGTAATATAACCTGCTAAATCGCACTCAAAACCACGGCTTCGTTCTGCGCCTCTTGTAACCAATAAATCCGGATTTACAGGATCATTTGCATTCATCAAAATATTGCGCTGTCTGATTTCATAAATTGCAGCATTAAAACTCATCGAGTTGTCTAAAAAAGTCGTTTTTATTCCTACTTCTTTCAAATCACTTTCAAGCGGATCAAACAAACTTCCGGCTGGCAATGAACCCGTTTGGGGCATTAAAGTAACCGTATTCGATTGCGGCTGATACCCTTCGAGATAAGTTGTGTAGACATTTATAGCATTATTTATGGCATAAGTAATTCCAACTCTTGGCAGCAAAGCCGATTTTTTTACTTTCAGTTCGTTGCTGGTTTCGTAGTTCGTAATATCCTCAAACCATTCGTTTCGCAAACCCAATAAAAAAGTGAATTTTTCCCATTGAATCTGATCCTGAATATAAACCGCATTTGTAGTCGTTAATGCCGATGGAAGTGCAGTTCGAACATTCAGCGTATAATCTTCGGGGCTTGTGATTTTATAAATGGGATTGTTTAAGTTGAAATATTCGACATTTGGTTTTGGCAATACAACGCCGTCAACCGTAATGGTTTGGTAATTTGAGGCATTCGCCAAAACAAATGAACTCGCAACGGTACCATCTTTTAATAAATAACCTCTCGCCGCATTTTGTCCGCCGCCTTTATTTTTATTCCAGCTGCTTAAATCGTAACCTGTTAGTAATTTATGTTTAAGCTTTCCGGTTTTGAAATCGAAGTTTAAAAAAGCACTCAAATTGTCGATATCCCAGTTTTGCTGACGCTGCACAAACTGCATCATCGCCAGACTTGTTACAGGCTGATTGTTTATATCGACCGCAAATGCATTTGTAGTTCTGTGTTCCTGAAGATCTTCTGTCCAGGTTTGTTTCATATATGATGCATTAAAACCAATTTTTGAACTGAATTTATGGGCAAAATTGGTCATCAAAATCATTTCTTTCGACTTAAAAAAATCACTCGGAGCTCCCAGATTTAAGCTGATTGGAGTTTTATTTAAACTTGTTTTTCCGGCAACGGCACCAAAAATTGGCTGGCCTCTGTCAAGATTTCCGTTCATATCGCTCAAAATCAACTCCGTATTAATGGCAGTTTTTTCATTTGGGATATAACTGAAGGAAGGTGAAATCAAAAATGATTTATTATTCACTAAATCACGAAATGATTTTGCCTGCTGATACGCACCGTTTACACGATACAAAAGTGTTTTTGATTCGTTTAAAGGGCCTGTAAAATCAAGTGTTCCGCGCAAAGTGCTGAAACTGCCCACGCTCATACTGATTTCTTTTCGGTCAACTGCCAAAGGTTTTTTTGTTACCATATTGATACTTCCGCCCGGATCTACAGATGAAAATGTCGCACTCGACGGGCCTTTTATCACTTCAACACGTTCAATATTGCTTGTTAAAGGCTGCAAAAAATAATATTGACGTGTTCGCATTCCGTTGATAATCTGACCTTCTTCGTTTTGGCTGATACCTCGAATCGTGTATTGATTGTAATAACTTGCCGGAATCACACCGCTTGCCATTTTTACGGCATCGGCAAGATAAAAAGCGCCTTTATCTGTAATAAGTTCTTTGGTTATGGTTGAGATAGACTGCGGAATATCTTTATTTAAAGCAGCAGTTTTTGTAGCGGCAAATGAATAATCGCTGGTGTACTTTTTTGTCGAACGCCCCACGATTTCAACGGTTTGTAATTCGGTTCTGGCCATTTTAACAGAGTCCTGAACAATACTGTCTGTATTTCTTTTATTAGTCTGCGATTGTATGGAATGTGTGGCGATTATTAAAAATAAAAAGAGAATTATAGGTTTCATTTTATACTTTGGTTGGAAATTTTTTTCCTTTAAACGGTTTGTAAATACAAGTCTTCGAGTTCGTTTGCTGAGATTTTATCGGCTTCGATTACCGTGACTAAATTTCCCTGTTTCATAATGCCAATGTGCGAAGCGACTTCTCTGGCTCTGAAAATGTCATGCGTTGCCATTAAAATAGCTGTTCCATCGGCAGAAAGCTCTTTTAAAATCTGCGAAAATTCGTTAGAAGCTTTTGGATCTAAACCGCTCGTAGGTTCATCTAATAAAAGCACTTTAGCTTTTTTGGCAATCGCAATTGCAATTCCCACTTTTTGGCGCATTCCTTTAGAATATCCGTCTAAGTTTTGATCGTGCGCTGCTGCCTGTAAACCGGCTTTATTTAGAAAATAAGTTAATTCTCCTGCAGAATATTTGAATCCGGCCAGTGACGAAAAGAATTTTAAGTTTTCCAGACCCGTTAAATTGGGATACAGCATTACAGTTTCGGGAATGTAAGCAACGTGTTTTTTTGTTTCCTGATTGTTTTGAGTAACCGAAATGTTATTGATTTCCAATTCTCCCGATGTTGGTTCAATAAAGCCTAAAAAAAGATTAATTGTAGTTGTTTTTCCGGCGCCGTTTTGTCCTAAAAGCGCAAAAATTTCGCCTTCGTTTATGGTTAAGTTTAAAGAATTCAAAGCGATATTATCACCATATTTTTTGGTGAGATTTTTTGCTGTAAGCATAGTTTTTATGTTTTGGGTAAATTGATTTTGGAAATGATATGGAAGTCCCAGGCTTTTACTTGATTTGTAAAGGCTTGATTATGAATTTCTAATTTTGAGAAGTGGTAATTTACTACAAGAGTTAAAAGGCTTACTTGAGTTCCAAATAAAGGAACCAAAATAGCTGTAAAACAGTATTTCTTTTTACCCAATTTATTATATAGGTAAAAAGCTGTTTTTATTTAAATAAGTAAAATGTAGTAAATTAAATGAATGCGGGAGGCGCGCGCAGTGCAAAGAGACTGCCTTTAAAAAATGCTGTATAAACCTTCGAATAAAAGAATGTATAAGAGGTTTCAACTGTTATTTTATGAAATGATAATGCCTGAAATGAATTCGGAATAAAGGTACTAAAGGCAAAATGACAAATATGACAATTGGCATCGACCGAATGGCTGTGCGTTATTTGCTTTTGTCCGGCGGTAGTTTTATGCTCACAGTGTTTCTCTGAAGCCTGCCTTAAAATATGCTCGTAGGAGTGAACCGTCTGAAACAGCATGGCGAACAATACTGCAAAAGACATCAGTAAATTTACAACTACGATTTTCTTTTTCATTCGGTGGTATTTCTGCTGCGATATTAACTGTTTAATTATGAAGTAAATAAACGCAACAGTGTTGCAAATATAAATACTTAATTTAGAAATGCACTAATTTAAGCTTTATATTTTTGCTGATTATATTGTAAAGTCGGTGTATTTACTGATTTTACAAATTACTGTATAATAGTTGCAGCGTATGAAAATCAGAAGATCCGTCGAAATATTTATGCAATACTTCCTGAAAAACCGGTTCTGTATTTTGAATGCTTGCAAAAAGTGTCATACACGATTGCAAATTTTCAACATCGGGCGTACCAAATATATCTACAGCTTCTAATTCGTCTTTTTTGACCAATTCTTCTGTTATTTCTATAAGGTGTTTTCCTAAAATGGGATGCTCCAGGAAAGCGATTGCTTCATCAGCATTTTTAATTTCATAGAATTTTGATGTGTCGCTGGAACCCATCCCTTTTATCTGCGGAAAAATACACCACATCCACGGAGATTCCTTTTTGCCTTTCTTAATTTCATTAAGAGCAGTTAGATACAATTTATTTTGAGCATCTAAAAACCGAAGTAATTCATTATTGTTGTAAGCCATTCTTTACTTAATTGATTTGGGGGTATCAGATCATAAAACTACAGAAAATATGTTTAGTTGTACATTACTAAATCCTTTTTTTACTGCTATTTTTTTTGAATATTACGAACAAAAATTGTTGAAAAAAATACCGTAAAAATTTAGCTGCAAAAAGGTAAAGCGGCAATTTAAAGGTTCATCCAAATTTTATTCGGATAAAAAATCAAATAACAAAATATTTCCTGTTAACAAGCTTATTAAATGTTATAAATGCCAATTTTTACTAGATGCCTTGTTATAATTTTTCTATTTTTATGAAACAGGGTTATTTGTCAGGATATTTTTTAAGCAATTTCTTCAATTGTATTTCTTTCTGGCAATGCCCAATTTCTGCTAACGAGTTTCATACTCAAATTAAAAAATAAAATATGAAAATAGGATTAATCGGATTCGGAAAGACTGGAAAATCAGTAGCATCAATATTACTGGAAAATAAAAAATTCTCGCTGGAATGGGTTTTAAGACAAAGTAAGGTTTTAGAACACAGATCTGTTCCGGAATTTTTTGGAATTGAGTCTAAAGAACCTGGTTTAATTTATTCAAGTTCAACTACAAGTATTGACGATTTGCTGGAGAAACATCCTGTTGATGCTATTATTGATTTTTCTTCAAATGAAGGAATTTATATTTACGGAGAGTCTGCTGCGAAGAAAAATGTAAAGATTATTTCTGCCATATCGCATTATAAAGATAAAGAGCTGAAACTGCTTAAAAAACTGGCTGATAAAACAACTGTTTTTTGGTCTCCTAATATTACTTTGGGTGTAAATTATTTATTGTTTGCCGCTAAGTTTTTAAAGAAAATTGCACCGTGGGTTGATATCGAAGTAAACGAAGAGCATTTTAAGAAAAAACAAGGAACATCTGGAACTGCCATAAAAATTGCCGAAGCGCTAGATGTTGAAGCAGAAAACATCAACTCGGTAAGGGCGGGAGGAATCGTTGGAAAACATGAAGTTATCTTTGGTTTTCCGTATCAAACGGTTCGGTTAATTCATGAATCGATTTCAAGGGAAGCTTTTGGAAATGGTGTTGTTTTTGTCGCCGAGAATTTAAAAGATAAGAAAAAGGGATTGTATAATTTTGAAGATATTTTATCGCCTTATTTTGTGGTTTAGATCTTTTTGAGGTGCAAAGGAGCAGAGATACAAAGGAACAAAGTTTTTAATCTCGCAAAGTCGCGGAGTCGCAAAGTTTTAGTTTAATGAAAAGTAATCAATGGCGTCCAGCTTTAGCTGGATGTAAAAATATAGGCAAAGAAAAGCTTTAGCCGAAACTTTACTAGTTTGGCTAAAGCCTTTTTCCTATTTAAATAAAAACCTCCAGCTAAAGCTGGAGGCAATTAATACTTAAATTAAAAAACTTTGCGACTCTGCGACTTTGCGAGAGATTGCACTTCTAAGATTTTACCAAGAAACTTTATTCAACAATCGCAGGCTTTCTAACATTTTTTCCAATCTTATTAGTCAAATCATCGCCAAGATCTTCTCTGGCGGTTTCGGCTATTTTTTGAATCTCTGCTACAATTTCAGGATATAATTCCTGAACATCACGAACTTCGCCCGGATCATGCGCCAAATCATACAAAGCAAGCGGAACTTCAACTACAGCACCTTTGCCTCGTAAACCACCTTTTCCGGGAAGGTTTTTATTGTATGATGTGCTTTTGTGCGGGAAAACCAGTTTCCAGTGTTTGTAACGAATGGCTTCAAGATTATTGCTTCCAACGCCAAAATAATAATAGAAAGTATCTCTAGGGCCTTTATTCGTTTTTCCTGTCAGTAAAGAAAGAAAATCCAGACCGTCGATTTTATTTTCAGGTAAAGCAGCTCCAGTTATGTCTGCAATTGTTGGTAAAAGATCCATATTAGTTATAAGTGATCCGTTTACAGTACCGCTTTCTATTTTTCCGGGCCAGCGAATCAAAAACGGAACTCTGGTTCCGCCTTCCCAAGTAGTTGATTTTCCTTCTCTAAAACCTCCTGAAGATCCTGCATTATCACCAAAAAAGAGCCACGGGCCATTATCGCTGGTTACAATTACAACCGTATTTTTGGTCAATCCTTCTTGGTCTAAAGTCTTTAATATTTCGCCTATAGACCAGTCAATTTCCATAATAACATCTCCAAATAAACCTAAATCACTTTTGCCTTTAAATTTGTCTGAAACAGCTAAAGGCGCGTGCGGAAGCGGATGTGTGAGATATAAAAAGAACGGCTGCTTTTTGTTTTTCTTGATAAAACCCACTGCTTTTTCTGTAAAAAGTGTAGTTAATTTAGACGCCTCTTTTATGTTTCTAATCGTATCTATAACAGTTGTATTACTGATTAATGGAAGAGGAGGAAAGGTAGAACGCAGATCTTTAGGATCTGTTACCAATGAATAGCCGTCGTAATCAATTGGCCATACATCATGAGAATACGGAATCCCGAAAAACTCGTCAAATCCATAATTTGTAGGCCAGTACGGTAAATTATTTCCCAAATGCCATTTTCCGTAATTAGCGGTTTTATAGCCTGATTTTTTCAAAAGTGAAGCAATTGTTTCTTCTTTTGGATTAAGGGCATGTTTAGCCCCCGGAAGCAGTACGCCCGACATTCCAATTCGGTTTGGATAACATCCTGTCAATAAAGCCGCTCTAGATGCCGTACAAATAGCCTGAGCCGAGTTAAAATTAGTCAAACGCATTCCTTCCTTCGCCACCTGATTAAAGTGTGGAGTTGGGATTCCCGTCATTCCGTAAGGTTCAGTATCTCCGTAACCCATATCATCCATATTGATAATAACGATATTAGGTTTTGAATTTTGGTTTTTGCTTTGTGCGGTTATTTTACTGCTAATGAAAGGAATTACTAATAAAAGCAGCATTAGACTTTTTCTCATAATTGCGTGGTATTGTATTGGGATAGTTAACTACAAATATAACCCGCAAAAATGAAAAGTATTCTTCTTGGGATAACTCTTTTTTTGAAGATAAATAGAAAATTGTTATTTCCTGAAAAGTAAAACCCGACAGGTTTTTAAAATCTGTCGGGTTTATTATTTAGATTATTTTCTAAACTTAAAAAATAAAATTATTGTTTGCTTACTGGAATTGCTTTACTCGAAGCATTAGTTTTTATAAAATAAATTCCCGTTGCTTGTTCAGATATTGAAATCACATTTCCTTTACCTTGTTTAATTTTACTTCCCGCAGCAGAAAACACAGTCCATTCCAGTTCTTTTGACAAATGAAATACTCCTTTTGATGGATTTGGATAAACTACAATTGCATTTGGTTCTGCATTTGGATTTTCAACACCAAGGTGGCAGTCGTGAACCATATATGTAACTGTTTTCGTGTTGCTTCCTTCTGAATTGCTTACGGTAAGTGAAACTTCACTATCACCTTCTGTAGAATAAGTTACAGTGTGAGGACCAACTCCGGTTGCGGTTGCAGGTTGTGCGCCAGCGCCAAAATTCCATAAATAATTATCAATTGTACCAATAGAAACAGAAGTGAAGGTAACAGGTTCATTTTCGCATCCCATTTGTGGTGTAAATTCAAAATCGGCGACTGGGCTGGTAATTCCAGACAATACAAATTCCATTTTGTTTACGTTAATGTCATTCTCATCAAAATATAAAGTAATGACATGATTACCCTGCGTTAAAGGAATATTTGGAACTGCAACAGTCTGCCATGCCTGAAAACCTCCAGTATTTGGGATATTAAGAATTCCTGTAACGTTTACACCGTCTACTTCAAGATGTAATTTTCGGTTAAGATAAGGTGTAGATACTCTTAAATTGATCGTGTAATTTCCGCTGGTACTTACTCTTGCAGAATATTTCAGCCATTCATCTTTTGCTACATACGCAAGGTTAAATCCGCCTTCGTTACAAGCTTCAGTTCCTACGCCGTCGCCAGCTCTGTAAACATTATCTCCACCGCCGTTTTTATCCAGAAAAGCACCCGGGCCAACATCGTAATTTTCTGCTTCAATAGTTCCCGGAATCTGAGCAAATAATCCTTGATATGGAGCATTTTGAAGTACAGTTGCCGTATAAAATGCCGTATAAGTAATCGTTCCTGTTGCTGGTGCTGTAAAAGTTTGATTTGCAGCTCCGCCCTGACTCCAATGGTCAAAATCGTAACGCGTATTTTCAATATACTGAGGCGTTGGTGCATTTAAAGTTTGTACCGCAGCATTTGCCACAACTTGTTTTGTAGAAGGCGCCGTAACAGGTTTTTGATTGAACTCTAAATTAAGAGGAACTGGTGAACTTGTCACAGTAACATCAACTAAATTAGGTTTAATGTCAACAAAAGTTGTAGCGGTTAAACCATCGCTGTCGGTTACTTTTACCGTAAATCTGTACCAAACATTTGGCGTTTTTTCACCTTGGTTAGATGCTGTAAAGTTTCCTGATTTTACACCTTGCGGACTTGCACCCGGATGCGAGTGTCCGGCTCCCGGAATATCTTCGTGAAAAAGATCAATACTCCATGAAAAGGCACTTGCAGGTAAAGTTCCGTCTTCAACGTCTGTTGCTGTGGCTTCAAAATGAACAACATCTTCAGCATTCCATTTTAATGATGGAAGCGGAGAAACAATTGTTACTGTTGGTTTATTGCTGAAAGGTTTTACCGTTAATGTTGCCGGATTACTGGTTACATTTCCGGCTGTATTGGTTACAATAACTTTGTAATCGCCTGCATTTGCATTTGTTACATTAGGAATTGTATAACTCGCTCCGGTTGCTCCGTTAATATCAGCATTGTTAAACTGCCATTGATAGGTTAAACCTATTCCGCTTGCTGAAACTGCAAAGGTTACCGGATCTGTTTCCATTATGGTTTGAGAAACTGGATGATTTACAATTGTTGGTGCAGCGGTTGCTATATAGTCTAATTTGATTAAAGAACCGTTATTTCCATATTCACAGTAATAAATATAGCCGTCATTGCCTAACATCATACCCAATACCTGAAATTGTGGTGCAGAATAAAATTCAGTCGAAACTGGATTCGCAACATTGGGATCAAACCAGCGAATGGCATTTCGAACAAAATCTTTAATAATAAATTTTCCGTCTAAATTAGGATAACGTGAGATCGTTGGATTATACAAAACTCCATTGGTTAAAGCATTTCCGATACTTCCGGTTGCATAGGTAAATATTGGATTTGTAAATAAATCCGTTTGGGTTTTCATTCCGTCTCCTCCCTGCGGATGTCCCCAGGCATAATTGCGAATGGTTGGATTGCTTATTTCATTAATTTCTTCCCATGAAGTTCCAACATCTAAAACAAATAATTTATTGACTTTTGCATTTGGAACCAATCTCCACGGATTTCTAAACCCGTAAACCCAGATGCTTTGTCTTTGTATAGAACCGCTTCCGTAAAATGGATTTCCCGGTGCAGGAAGTCCGTCTTCTGTAAGACGAAGAATTTTTCCTTTATAAGTGTCTAAATTCTGCGAATTGGTATTATCCTGACTATCTCCAACAGTTACATAAAGAAAACCGTTAAAAAACTTTAAATCCCCGCCATTATGAAATCCGTTTCCAATAGGCTCTAAAAGTAAAATTTCCTGTCTGCTTACTACTTGGTTAGCATTGTCAATTTTGATTCTTTCAATTTTATGTCTGACTTTTTCTCCTGCTGGTTCTATAGAATAAAAAACATAAATATAACCGTTTGTTGCAAAGTCAGGGTGAAGGGTTAAGCCCAGTAACCCTTGTTCGTTATCTGTTACGGTAGGAACGGTAAATACATTTGTAACCGTATTGTTTTGAAACACTTTTACAATACCGCCGCGTTCTGCTATAAAAATCCTTCCATCAGAAGATTGTTCCAGCGAAAGTCCTTCTTTGATAACTGCAGTAGGAGCAACGTTTTGGGTGATGTATTGCGAATAGGATTGTGAAGAAATCAATAAAGCAAAAGCTATTATTAGATGACTAAGCAATTTATTTTTAATGTTAAATTGTAGATTTTTTCTCATAATTATTCAGAATTTTTAGTGATTTGGGTAACCAAATTTAAACTTTTTCTGTATAATTATTTAGTTTACTAAAATTTCTTTACGATATCGATTTAGTGATAATGCCACAAAGGCACTAAGGCACAAAGTTTTTTTTACACAATCCTTATAATTATCGGGATCAGGTTAAGTAGATTTTAAAATCATTTTAATCCTTTTAATCTGTGGCTAAAAAACTTTTATTTGCCGATAATTTCTTTTCGGTGTAAAGTTCCCCAGTCTTTTAGAGCCATAATTACGTCTCCTAAAGATTGGCTGTGCTGGGTTCGTGAATATTCGACCGTTGGCGGAAAAGTATCATAAACCGTTCTGGTAACAAGTTTATTTATTTCAAGATCTTTTAATTCTTTCGAAAGCATCTTGTCTGTAATTCCGTTGATATCTTTAGAAATTTCTTTAAATCGTTTTGGCCGGTTCGATAAAGCAATTAAAATGGGTAATTTCCATCTTCCGCTTAAAACCTCTAAAGCATCTCTTACAGGCAATAAAGCCGCCATACATTCTTGTGGTTTACAATCTTTATCTTCTTTTTTGAATGTTCTTATTGCTGTTTTTACTTCTGTTTCCATATATATATCACATTACTATCCTCAAGGGTAGCGCTATCCTCGGGGATAGTACTATAAAAGAGATAGCAAATGTAGATAAGTTTGTATCGTAAAACAAATAATTTAAATCATGAGCCAAAAAATTCTACGCATAATTACTAGTACAAACGGAGATACTTCGTTTAGTAATCAATTATCAAATGCTATTATTGAAAGATTAGCAACACAAACAGAAACAGAAGTTCAAACACTTGATCTTACAAAAACACCTTTACCTTACTTAACGGGTTCGCATATTAATGCCGTTTATACGCCTGCAGAAGCACATACGCCAGAACAAACAGACGCATTGAAATATTCTGATGCAGCAATAAAAACATTATTAGAATCGGATATAATCGTGATTGGAGTGCCTTTATACAACTTCGGAATTCCGGCAGTTTTAAAAGGTTGGATTGATCAGGTTGCGAGAGCAGGAAAGACTTTTAGCTATAGTCCAGAAGGGGCAAAAGGATTAGTTACCGATAAAAAAGTGTATTTGTCAATCGCTTCCGGAGCTATATTTTCTGAAGGGCCATACAAAAGCTACGATTTCTCTGAATCCTATCTTCGAACTGTATTAGGCTTTTTGGGAATGACTGATGTTACGACTTTCCGTGTGGAAGGAACTGCAATTCCTGACTTTGCCGAAAAAGCTTTACCAAAAGCTTTATCTTCTGTTGAAGAATTTGCTTTTTAATTAGATATAAAATTATCTATTCTAAATCTTATAAGTAAACCCGACAAGTTTTTAAAACCTGTCGGGTTTGTTGTAAAGTGTAAATATTGAATTTATTATTTTTCAATAATCATCGTAACGCCTTGTCCTCCGGCAGCGCAGATAGAAACAAATCCTCTTCCTGAACCTTTTTCATTTAATAATTTTGCCATAACACCAATTATTCTTCCTCCGGTTGCGGCAAAAGGATGCGCGGCTGCAAGACTGCTTCCTTTTACATTTAGTTTTTCCCTGTCAATTGCACCAAGCGTTTTCTTCAAGCCTAACTCGGCGCTTAATTCAGGACTTTCCCAAATTTTTAAAGTTGCCAAAACCTGAGCGGCAAAAGCTTCGTGAATTTCATAATAATCAAAATCCTGTAGATTTAATTCGGCTTTTTCAAGCATTCTGCTGGCAGCAAATAAAGGTGCCAATAAAAGATTCTGCTGATTTTTTACATATTCAATCGCTGCAATTTCTGCAAAAGTAATATACGCCAGGATTGGTAATCCGCGTTCGTTTGCCCATTCTTCGCTGGCTAAAAGTATGCAGGATGCACCGTCAGTTAAAGGAGTTGAATTTCCAGCGGTTAAAGTTCCGTTTGCTTTATCAAAAGCAGGATTTAGTTTAGCCAGTTTTTCTATATTGCTGTCTTTTCTCAGGTTATTATCTCTGTCAAGTCCATTAAAAGGCGTTATCATATCAGCAAAAAAACCTTCGTCATACGCTTTTGCCATATTCAAATGACTTTTAAGTGCTAGATTGTCCTGATCTTCTCTTGAAATTTTATAATATTTTGCTGTAATCTCCGTATGTCCGCCCATAGAAAGGCCGGTTTGTGTTTCTTCATTTCTTGGAACTAATGGAGAAAAATCTTTTGGACGTAATTTTAAAAACGCCTTAATTTTTTCTCCCAATGATTTTGCCTGTCTGGCTTTAAGCAATGTTTTTCTCAAATTTTCACTTACCGCAATTGGCATGTCACTAATGGAGTCGACACCTCCGGCAATTCCGGATTCGATCTGACCAAGCGCAATTTTATTGGCAATATAAACAGCGCTTTCAATTCCCGTGTCACAGGCTTGCTGCAAATCGCAGGCTGGGGTAGCGGGATCGAGAGCGGTTTTCATAACACATTCTCTTATCATATTCATGTCATAAGAATGTTTTATTACGGCGCCACCAGCAACTTCACCTAATAATTGTCCCTTTAAATTATATTTATCAATAAGCCCGTTTAAGGCTGCGGTCATCATTTCCTGATTTCCAACATTTACATAAGCGGTATTGGCTCTTGCAAACGGAATTCGATTATAACCTACAATAGCTACTTTTCTAACTGTTTTTGTGGTATTCATTGATTTATGTTTTTCGTTGTGGAAATTTATTTTGCGGATTAAAGATAAGTATACTTCCTCAATTATTTGCTTTCTCCTCAAGTTTATAAAGTTATAAGTATAAAAATATCACTAAACGATCTTAATATTTTATATTTATTTAGAATAATTAAAAATAATTTGGAAAACCCAGTATTACCGTTTACTTTTGCCAAACAAAACTTAAATAATTACTAAAATGAGTATAAATAGCATTAAGAAAGTTTGTTTTTTGATGGTTCTTTTGACTTCAATAAATGCAATAAGTCAGGAATTAGGAAAAGTAAACGGAAAGATTTCTTTAAGCGGTAACGAACCAGTGCCGGGTGTTTCAATAGTTCTAAAAGGAACAAGATATTCGGCAGTTACAAATGACAACGGTCAATATGAAATTAAAAATGTTAAACCGGGTTCTTACACTATTAGTGTTCGTGCAGTTGGAATTCATGCCGTTGAAAACACAATCGTAGTAACGGCAAAACAGACTACTATCAAAAACTTTACACTTTCTGAAAGTCAGGAAGATCTTGATGAAGTTGTCATTACAAAAAATAAATACAAACAAGACAAACCTTCATTATCATTACGTCTTCAGACTCCGGTACTTGAAATCCCACAGAATATTCAAATCGTAAGCGGACAAACTTTAAAAGACCAGCAGATTATCAGTATGAGCGATGGAGTGATTCGTAATGTGAGTGGTGCTGTACGCTTAGAACACTGGGGAGATATGTATACGAATATTACAATGCGTGGTTCACAAATCCAGGCTTTCCGTAACGGATTTAATGTAGTTACTTCTTTTTGGGGACCATTGACAGAAGATATGAGTTTTGTGGATCATATCGAATTTGTGAAAGGGCCAGCAGGATTTATGCTTTCGAGTGGTGATCCAAGCGGACTTTATAATGTTGTGACTAAAAAACCAACAGGGATTACCAAAGGAGAAGCTACTGTTATGGCAGGAAGTTTTGATTTTTACAGAGCAAGTATTGATCTTGATGGAAAATTTGATAAAGAAGGGAAGTTTTTATATCGTTTTAATGCTGCTTTTCAAAAGAAAGGTTCTCACAGACCGTTTGAACACAATGATCGTTATGTAATTGCTCCGGTACTTTCGTATCAAATTGATGATAAAACAAAAGTTACTTTAGAGTACAACTACCAAATGGCTAATATGACTGAGGTTGGTTCTTATTATATTTTTGGAGCTGACGCTGGAGGATACGCAACTTTGCCAAGAAATTTTACTATGACACAGCCGGGTCTGCCAGATACAAAAATGAATGATCACAGTGGATATTTTACATTTGAACATAAATTTGATGACAACTGGAAACTTACTGCACAAACATCATATTTTAAATATCTGCAAAAAGGATACAGCTCATGGCCAACAGGCGTGGGGCCCGGACCAGTGGATTTAGATTATGATGAGATACCTGACGGAACTCTTAGGTATGGTGAAATTATACGAAATGTTGGTATTTGGGATGCGGAAAGCGACATGTTTTTAGGACAGATTTTTGTTAATGGTAAATTCAATACAGGACCTGTTTCTCATAAAGTATTAGGAGGAATAGATGCAGGAAATAAAGAATACTATGCAGATTTTTACCAATCACATGATTTAGATACTTTCGATAATCCGTTTAATATTTTTGCACCAAATTACGGATTGCCGTCAAACGGACTGCCTGTTTTTGATCGTGATACGCCGCTTAAGGAGAGATCTTTTGGAGGTATGATTTCAAAATATACGGCTGCTTACATTCAGGATGAATTAGGTTTCTTTGAAAATAAATTGAGATTGACTCTTGCGGCAAGATATACATGGATTAATCAGACAAACTGGGGTGATGTTCAAGAAGATACTCACATTACACCTCGTGTTGGTATTAGTTATTCTATAACGCCAAGTACATCGGTTTACGGATTGTATGATCAGGCTTTTACGCCTCAATCAGGAATTATTCAAAATGGAGATCCAATTAAACCTCTTACTGGAAATAATATCGAGTTTGGAATTAAAAAAGATTGGTTTGACGGATCATGGAGTACTACAGTTGCTGCTTATAGAATTTTGAAAGAAAATGAATTGACTTCTGATCCTACTAATGGACCTAATGATGTATTTAAAGTTGTATTAGGAGAAAAAAGAGCACAAGGTATAGAAGTTGATCTTAGAGGAAAAATCATTGACGGTCTTGATTTAATTGCAAATTATGCTTTTACAGAATCTATAGTTACAGATTCTAATGTTCCAAGTATTATACAAGGTTCTACTGTACCGGGTTTCTCTAAACATGTTGCAAATGCATGGCTAAATTATACTCTTGTAAATGGTAAGTTAAAAGGATTTGGAGCGTCTATTGGAGGTACATACCTTGCAGGAAGACAAACAGATACTTGGGCTGCTGGACTCGAAAGACTTCCAGAATATTTTAAACTTGATGGTGGTTTATCTTATGAGATTGGAAAAATGAAATTTACAGCGAATGTATTTAATATTTTAGATAAATATCTTTACAGTGGTTCTTATTATGCTTCAACTAATATTAATGCTTACTATTGGCAGACAGAACAACCGAGAAACTTCAGATTTGGCGTAACATACAAATTCTAAAAATATTTAATTGTTCTAGTTGAAAAATTACAATTAAAAAAGAAAGCATCCGCTAAAACGGATGCTTTCTTTTTTATAAGTTCAAAGGTTCAGAGCGGCAAAGGTTCAAAGTTTTTTTGAAAATTTGCCCACGGATTTGACAGGTTAAACGGATTTACACAGTTTTATTTTTTCGATATGTTAAAAGAATCTCTGTGAAAATCCGTTTAATCTGTGTAATCTGTGGCCAAAAAAAACACACAAAGTATTACCCTTTCTTAATCAAAGGAATTAGTTTTGTTCCGATGAGTTCTATGGCGTTCATTAATTGAGAATGCGTTAATCCCGCGTTGTCCATTTGGAACGTAAATCTTTCAACACCTCCAAGTGCTTCACTGTGACGTAAAATTTTCTCTGCAGCTCTTTCCGGACTTCCCACAATTAAAACACCAAGATCATCAATTAATCCATCAAATTTACCTTTTGTTACTGGAGGCCAGCCTCTCTCATATCCTAATTTTGTCCACAATTCAGCATAACCCGGATAATATTCTTCGATAGCTTTTTCGGTTGTATTCGAAACATATCCCGGCGAATGCAATCCGACTTTTAATTCGTGAGGTTTAAAACCAGCATCTTTTCCGGCTTCACGATACAAATCGATTAAAGGTCTAAAACGGTGTGTTTGTCCGCCAATAACGGCAACCATTAAAGGTAAGCCCAAACTTCCGGCTCTTACAAAAGATTCCGGAGTTCCGCCAACGCCAAGCCAAATCGGCATTTTTTCCTGTAAAGCTCTCGGATAAACCGGAAGATTATTCAGTTCGGGACGAAATTTTCCGTACCACGTTATAAACTCATTATCTCTAACCTGCAAAAGCAATTCGAGTTTTTCCTTAAAAAGTGCATCATAATCTTTAAGATCATATCCAAAAAGAGGATAAGCTTCAATAGCAGATCCACGCCCCACAACAATTTCGGCTCTTCCTTTTGAAATTAAATCTAAAGTGGCAAAACTTTGATAAACTCGTACAGGATCTGCAGCACTTAAAACTGTTACCGCACTTGCCAAACGAATATTTTTTGTTCGAGCCGCAGCCGCACTCAAAATTACCGCTGTTGCCGAATCCAGAAATTCTTTTTTATGATGTTCCCCAATACCAAAAACATCCAATCCAACCTGATCTGCAAACTCAATTCTCTGCAGCAGTTGTTCCATCGCGTCAACACTGCTCAAAGTATTGTTGTCGCCGTACATTGCCGAAGCAAAACTATCAATTCCTATTTCCATAAATTTTTTTAAAGCTTTAGGCTTTAGGCAGTAGGCTTTAAGCTTTTTGAAAAGCGTATAACTTACAGCATAAAGCGTATAGTAATATTTTTTTTGCTTTAAGCTTTAGACAATAGGCTTTAAGCTTTTTTGGGAAAGCCTATAGCTTACAGCTTAAAGCCTACAGCCGATCAATGTGAGAACCCAAATGAAATACTGGTTATAATAATCAGAATAACAATCAGTGTGATAACAACATATAAATAATCTTTCTCGATTAAAAAAGAGAAAAGAGAAAGTAAAACCCTGAAAACAGGCGTTAAAAACAATAATATGATTCCGAAGAAGATTAAAAATTCACCACTTCCCGAAATTACACCATTAACAACCGACGAAATTACTTCAAATATATTTCGGTCATTTTCCTTAAAAACAGAATAATCTTCAATGTCATTTCCGTGGTGCAATAAATAAACGATTCCGCCAATAAAAGCTACTGATAATGAAATCCAAACGCCATAGCGTAATAAGTTTCCAATAATGGTTTGAAAATCTTTTTCTCCAAATTTTTCGTGCGTCATAACTTTAGATTTTTCCATTAAGTCCATTATAAATCATATTAACTGCTAACACAAAAATTAAACAGGCAAAAAATATTCTAAGTTTTTTAGGATTCGTTCTAACCAAAATTTTTGCTCCTGCCATTGCGCCAAACAAAACGCCAATAACAACCGGCATACAAATTCCCGGTTCGATATATCCTTTTTGAATGTAAATTACAGAACTCGCCATTGCCGTAACACCCATCATAAAATTACTGGTTGTGGTAGAAACTTTAAACGGAATTCGCATAATATTATCCATAGCAATAACTTTAAAAGCACCAGAACCAATCCCCAGTAAACCAGACATCATTCCGGCAATTCCCATCATACTGAAACCGCCAATAACATTTTTAGTTCCGTAGCTTACCACTTGTCCGTCGTGCGTTGGATAAGTTCCCTGAAGTTTTAAGCTTTTAGCCAGCGGACTTGATTCTAAAACAATATGTTCTTCTTTTTTGCGAAGCGAATTTATAGCCGAAAAAATCAAGGTAAGTCCGAATAAAACAGCGATAAATGAAGTTGGAGCAATGGTAGAAAGTAAAGCACCGCAAACGGCCCCGATTGTTGTAGCTATTTCAAGAAAAATGCCGAGGCGCATATTGGTAATTCCTTCCTTAACATAAGCCGCCGCCGAACCCGAAGAAGTCGCAATTACTGAAACCAAAGCGGCTCCAATTGCATAATGAATATCAACACCAAGAATAATTGTTAGAAGCGGAATAATAATTATACCACCGCCCAAGCCTGATAATGAACCAATAAAGCCTGCTAAAAAAGCACCAAGCAGCATTATCAGGGTAAAAGTAAGTACTGTCATTAAGATAAATTTTGTTTGATGCTAATTTACGAATACATATTTGTTCGTGAACTTAAATATACCTTAAAAATGTTTTAGATGTGAAATGTCAATCGTGAAATGTGAGATGCAGCTATCATTTACCATTCACATCTTACATCTCACAATTAACATCTCACAATAAAAAAAATCATCATTTATAATGACTTCTCCACTATAACGAACTTCTACATTTGCGGTTTTAAAATTGAAGAATAAAAGTCATGAAAAATTACCGTTCTTATAAAAGAGTTGATCCCGTTTATTTTAGCGGCGAAATTTTCTTTCCTGTCGGGTTATTGTTTGTTGCCGCGCTTATAAGTTATTTTCTATTGTATTTTATCGGACTTGGTTTCGCTGTGTTTTTTAATGCTGCCATTGCGTGGTGCGGTTATTTTTATTTTCATTATTATGGAAGATCCCGAACCAGTATCTCTCTGGAATTTTTGTTCGGATTTGTAATGGTAACAGCATTTTTGCTTTTTGTAGATTATGGCATTTATGCTTTGGTAACTTATCAAAAAAAAGGAACTTTTAACGGATTGTATTTTTCCATTTGGCTGTTGGTTTTGCTTGGCGCTCCTTTGGTTTATTATATACATTATTTTGGCTCAAATCATTACGCACAAGTCAATCTGGCCAGTACTTATTTTAAAGCCACTTTTAGCGTTTATCATGATCGCGAACTTTTAATGTATATCGATTCGATTGCATTTGTTAATTCTTCAAAAAAGATAATTTCAGATGTAAAACTGGAAAATAATATTTGTTTTTATTCTGAAGAAGAACTTTCAGAAATGGAAACACAATCAAAATATTATCATTTAAACCAATCTGCTTTTTCAAGCTTAATTCATATTCCGTTTGATGCAGACCGTTTTCAAATGTCATGGTTTTCTATAGTTGAAGATCGGTATTATAAAATAGATGTTCCGTTTCCTATGGATAAATTAGAGCTTGAAGAAGAGAAATATCCGTTAGATGAACCCAAAAACATTCGAGGTAAAAAATCGAAGCGAATCTATCTTCATATATACCAAAACGGAAGCTTTAAATTATATAACGATGATGTGGTTTTACTGGACTTTGAAGCCAATAATGAAGCTGAAATAACTGAAGAACAAAAACAAGAAAAAATTATAGCAAATAGACGTTGTCATAATTATTATAATAACGAAGAACATTTTTCTCAATTAATTGAAAGAATAAAAAACTCCAATGACATTCAGGAACGTTTCGAATTAAAAGATAAACTAGTAGTTTGGAATTTAGAATTTGAAGGTTTAGACCAACGCAATTATCTCGAAATAAACGACAATTATTTTAAATATTATAAAATAGAAAAAGAAGCTATTGCAGAACCGGCTTTAAGACATTTGCCCAGAAAAGTCATTTTTGTGCATAGAGGTTCTTATTTACGAACCTGGATGAGAGTACATATTGATACTCAGAAATTGAACCACAAAATTGAAGAAGTTCTGGCAGCGGGTTCAGAAAACCAGGTTTTGTTTTCTCTTGATTTTAAAGATGCTGCGGCAAAAGATTTAATTTTTACAGTAATTGGAAATAATAAAAAGTTAGTTTTTACAGGCTGGGAAATTGAAATAGACGAATACCGAAAAAAAGAAATAGACGACGAACAGCTGGAGAAAAAAGAAGACGAAACCAAAAGAGCACTTTTAAAAGAAGGCTGGGATTTTGTTTTTGCCAAAAATTATGAGGAAGCACAAAAAACATGCAATGCTTTATTGCTTATAGATCACCAATATGCTTCGGCTTATTTTCTTGAAACCAGAATATTATGGTATACCAAAGGTTTTGAAGCCTGCTTTAAGAAAAGACAATATTATTTTGCAAAAACACAGCACGAACCGCCCGTAAATGCCCTTATCTACAACAATTACGGATGTATTTTAGATAGAGAACTTCGCTATGAAGAATCGCTGCCGTACTTTGAAAAAGCAATCGAAATAAATCCGAAAGAACCCATTTTTGTGTGTAATCTTGGGGAAATGTATTATAAATTAAAACAGCCCGAAAAAGCTTTAAAAGAAGCCAGAAGAGCTAAAATGATGGGATATGAATCGGAGATGTTAACCGAAATTATAACGAATAAAGGCAAAATTGATTCGGATAAATCAGTCATAAATTAGAAATCAAAATCACTATAAATAGTGATGCCAGATAAAAATGCGGAAGATAAATTTGCCCCAATAATTAATCAATTAAATTAAATATGGGATTAGCAGAAAAACGTTTAGCAGAATCGATTAAAGTAGAAAAACTTCCGGCTTTTGAAGCAAAATTAAAAGAAAGAGCGGGTTATGATATTAAAGTAGATATTGACTGGAATACTTTTACAGCTTATGACCAATATCCTTTATCAAGACTGGATATTGTTTTTGACGACGTAGAATCTTTCGTAAAAAAAATCTGTTCTGATGATATGGGGAAAGAAGCGCTGCAGGAAAAACTGAGCACCATACACTTAACAAATTCTGAAAATAATGATGACGTTAAAATGGAATTAAAAGATGACACCTTGTTTTTAACCGTCCAATTGGTGCAGTCTTCTTTTAATTCTCAAACCGATTCTCAAATTGCAAACTATGTAGAAACACTTTTGTAGGTATTGGTGTTTTTAAATATTTTGTGGGGCAAAACGAGGTAGAGTATTCTATCTCGTTTTCGTTTTTTATGTTTTTAAACATATAGAAACATAGTTTTTCTTTGTGTGTAAAGGCGTTTCACTTGTTTAAACAAACATAATTTGCACAATCTTGTCATTCCGAGGAACGAGGAATCTTCGTAAGAAACTCTACAAAGATTGGCGATTCTCTATGCGGAGCTACTTATGAAGATTCCTCGTTCCTCGGAATGACAAACTTTGAGAGTTATGTGTGAAAAAACGAGTTTTTTTTAATCTTCTCTTTCCAAGAATAAAAAAATCTATGTTTCTATGTGTTTAAAAAAAAAATGAATATTATATTTTATTATCAGCCGCAAAAGCAGTTTTACCAATTGTAGAAAGCAATAAAGCCGCCGCCGCACTTGTCAAAACAGAATAATCAAAAGGCGCTTTTACCGAAACAGAAATCGCCATTGCAATTGCAAAAACCAACATTAAAAAAGAAGTTCCCAAAGCGGCGATTCTGGTTTTAAATCCAAAGATTAATAAGATAGAAAACAGGATTTCGAAACCCGTTGCAATTGCTCCCAAAACTTCGGCAGTCGATTTACTCGCAAAAGAATTAAGTGTCTGCGTATAAAGAACAAAATTTTCCCAGTTTCCCCACGCAACACCATTAGAACCTGGCGCACCCCAAAGTCCAAATCGGTCAGCAACTGCTGATAACATTGTAATTCCTAAAACTATCCTTAAAACTAAACCTGCTTCTAATATTGTTATGTTTTTCATTCTGTGTATTATTTGTTTGTCAAATTGGGGGATTAAACGAATGCTTTTCCAACTAAAAAAAGCTGGCAAATCATTTTTATAACGATATTCTAAGCTTCAAATTGTTTAAAAAGAAGAATTCACAATTGATATTGCTTTTTTTCAAGGCTTTTTAATGAGAAATCATCATTTCTAATGATTTTTACTGCTGAATGAAATTCTACATTTGCCTCAGGATTTTTTGTTTTTATTTTTAGAAGTTCTGTAAATTAACTTGGAACGTAATCATCAGCAACTTCTTTTTAAAATAGACTTCTATTTTAAGTATTAGTAAAGTGAAAAAGGGATAGAAAATTAATTCTATCCCTTTTTGTTTTCAAATATCTGGATTCTTATTTTAATGTAGTTTTAATGACAACCGCAGCTTGTTGAATTGCAGTTTGAATCGCCGGAACATTTGCAATTGGATTTAAAAGTCCGTAATCGTGAATCAATCCGTTGTATCTTGTTAAAGTTACAGGAACCCCGGCTTCGTTTAATTTTCTCGCATACGCTTCACCTTCATCTCTTAAAACATCATTTTCAGCAGTCTGAACTAAAGCAGGAGGTAAGTCTTTCAATTCTGCTAAACTTGCTTGTAAAGGAGAAGCATATTTTTCTGTTCTTTTTGAAGCATCTGGCAAGTAATTATCCCAAAACCATTTCATCATATTTTTAGTCAGGAAACGTCCGTTAGCATATAAATTATAAGATTCAGTTTCAAAATTAGCATCCGTTACAGGCCATAATAAAACTTGTAATTTAATATGAGGACCTTTTTTATCTTTTGCCATTAAAGTAATCGCAGCCGTCATATTTCCACCAACACTATTCCCTACAACAGCCAGGTTTTTACCATTTGCACCAATTTCTTTTCCGTTTTCGGCTACCCATTGAGTCGCGGCGTAAATTTCATTAATCGCCACAGGATATTGAGCTTCAGGAGAAGGAGTATAATCTGGGAAAACAGCAACAGCACCACTTTCCACAACCAAATCTCGAACTAATCTTCTGTGAGTTGGATAATCTCCTAAAACCCATCCGCCGCCGTGAATAAAGATAAATACCGGAGCATTTGCTTTAGCACCTTTAGGTTTTGTAATATGAATTTTTACTTTTAAACCGTTTTGAGAAATTACTCTTTCAGATTCTTCGATACCAGAATAATCAACTTCAACTGATTTTTGTGCCCCAACTAAAACGTTACGTGCATCTGTAACAGATAATTGTTCCAAAGGTTTTCCGTCACCAGAATTTAATGCGTTTAAAAAGCCTCTGACTTCTGTAAAAATTTCAGGGTCATTTTGCCCTTTAAATTGTCTTTCTTGTGCAGAAGCAATTGTATTTACGATTAACAATGCTGCAATAAATAAACCCTGTTGTAATACTTTAATAGTTTTCATATCATTTGTCTTTTTAATTATTTATAATTTGATAGGACAAAGATATGGCGGTAATAAGGCTGTAAAAATAGACAAAAGTCTATTCTAATTGTACATTTTTCCCTTGAAGGTATTTTTTCTTGAAATTGGATGGAGTATCGCCAACTTTATTGGTAAAAAGTCGGTTAAAATAAGCCGGATCTTCATATCCGAGCTGGTAAGCAATCTCTTTTACGCTTAAGGAAGAATAACCCAAAAGCCTTTTAGCTTCCAAAATAATGCGGTCTTTAATAATATCGTTAGGCTGAGAAAGCTCTAAACGATTGAATTTATTCGAAAGTGTTTTGGGCGCAAGACCTAAAATATCAGCATAATCGGCAACGGTATGTTTGGTTCTGAAATGAATTTCGACCAAACGGCTAAAATCCCTAAAGAAATCCATTTCCTTAGAAGGTTCATCGTTTAAAACTCCCAATTGCTGTATTTTCCAGATTCGGGTTGCTTTAATAATAAGCTGCTTTAAATACGTGCGGATCATTTCTTCCTGAGAAGAATCGGGAGCGTCAAATTCCTGCTGAATCTGATTGTAAATGCCTTCAACAAATAAAACCTCTTTATCAGGTAAAGTTGTCATTGGCATTTCAAAAATATTATTGAATAACAAACCGTCGCAGGCAACCTCGGCATCATGAATCTGCACGCAATAAAAGTCACGGTTATAATACATAAAATAACCCTGCTTTTTTCCTTCCTTATTAATCTGTAAATATTGATTGCTGTTTATAAAAAACAAAGAAGGACTTGACGTTTTGTATTGTTTAAAGTCAATTGTTATTTCATAACCTTCGGGTAAATACAATACCTTAATATAAGCTTTGTAATCATCACCATTAATTTCCTCAACAGTTTCGGGATTCAGAATTAAAAATCCCAGTTTTTTATAATTAGATTCAAATATTTGGTGGTTCATTATAAGCGGTTTTGGTTTAAAAATACTAATTTTCTTTGGCAGAGCCGAAATTTAATTCGGACTTATTTGAAGATGATCAAGCTTTTTCCCAACCAAAGTTTTTTCGCCCACAACTTTAAATCCAATTTTCAAGTAAAGATTTTTCGCCAGCGGATTATCTTCATCAACCAATAATCCTAAAGTCTCATTATTCTTATGAACATATTCATCAATCAGAAACAAAAGTAATTTAGAACCAATTCCTTTTCCCTGTTGATTAGGATTTACGCCCAATGTATCAATATAAAATTCTCCTGCGCGGGTTTCGAATTCGGGATCAAATTCAGGATTAAAATTTGCTCTTACATATTCTACAATTGGCATTCGTAAAGCTTCTAAATCAGCGCCGTTATAAATGTTTACGGCACCAATAATTTCGTTATCGGCTTCAGCCACAAAACAATTTTGATAGGAATATTGATTGTTTTCTCTTTCCACAAAATACTGCAGAAAGTCTTTCGCAGCAGCGTAATCTTTTTTAGCAATAAACTTGTAAATGAGATCTTCCATTGCCAGTAATAATATAGGAGCAATTTGTTTTGAATCGGGTATATTGGCTTTACGGATATTCATTTTTGAAGAGATTTTATAGCAAATTTACTTTTTAAAAATGTTTTCACGCAGATTTAAAAGAGATTTAAGCAGATAAACGCAGATCTTTTTTAATCTGCCTAAATTTGCAAAATCTGCGTGAAATAAAAAACTCAGCACCTTAGTAACTTAGCATCTCAGCACCTTTTCAAATTGCTGAATTTGTACCAATATAAAATAAAAATATACAAGTTATAAGATTCAAACAGCACGTATCTTTGTTAGTATATTTTAAACCAAAATTTAAAAAACGATGAAAGCAATAGGATTCAAATCATCATTACCCATAGAAGAAAAAGACAGTTTTATAGAATTTGAAACTGCAAAACCAATACACGGAGCGCACGATTTATTAGTAAAAATTGATGCCATTTCCGTAAATCCGGTAGATTTTAAAATTCGCCAGAGTGCTGCAAAAGATACCGTTCTGGAAAACCCAAAAATTATTGGCTGGGATGCCGTAGGAATTGTGCAGGCAGTTGGAGAAAAAGTAACTTTGTTTGAAGTTGGAGATCCGGTTTATTACGCAGGAGATTTAACCAAACAAGGAAGCAATGCCGAATTTCAAATTGTTGATGAAAGAATTGTAGGCAATAAACCAACATCATTAACCAATGCAGAAGCTGCCGTGATTCCGTTAACCGGTTTAAC
Source organism: Flavobacterium sp. 2755 (assembly GCF_031455715.1). NCBI lineage: Bacteria > Pseudomonadati > Bacteroidota > Flavobacteriia > Flavobacteriales > Flavobacteriaceae > Flavobacterium > Flavobacterium sp. 2755. Next base: position 337,880 of record NZ_JAVDTG010000004.1, on the reverse strand, counting down.
AGCCTGGGAAATTCTTTTTGACAGAATCAGAATCAATCCTGAGAAAGACAAAGGAAAATCTATTTTAATTATCGGAGGTGCCGGCGGCGTTGGCTCAATCGCTATTCAGTTAGCAAAGAAAATTGCAGGATTAACTGTTATTGCAACGGCTTCGCGTCCGGAAACAGTAAAATGGTGTAAACAACAAGGAGCTGATTTTGTGGTTGATCATAAAGATTTAGTTGCTTCGGTTAGAGAAGCTGGTTTTCAGCATGTAGATTTTATTTTAGATTTTGTTGATACGAATGCGTATTGGGATATTATGGCGGAACTGATTAAACCTCAAGGGCATATTGCTTCTATTACCGGAAGTGCAGAACCTGTCGTTTTAAATAAACTGAAAGGTAAAAGTGTTTCCTTTTCATGGGAATTGATGTACACACGTTCGATGTTTCAAACCGAAGATATGATTGAACAGCATCATATTTTAAATAAAATCGCCGATTTACTAGACGAAGGCGTTTTAAAAACAACTTTAAAGGAAACTTATAAAGGGCTTTCTGCGGAGAATCTTAAAAAAGCACATCAACTTTTAGAATCTGGAAAAACGATTGGTAAAATTGCTATTAAATATTAATTGCATTTTTTAAAAGCAAAGAAATCCCATTTTATAATGGGATTTTTTGTTTGCAGAAGTTTTATTTAAACACATAGAAACATAGATTTTTTTAATTCTTGAAAAGAGGATATTAAAAAAAAACTCGTTTTTTCACACATAGCTATGTGTATTAAAAACAAGTAAAACGCCTTTACACACAAAGAAAAGCTATGTTCCTATGTGTTTAAAATTAATTGCATTCCAAAACTTAGAATAGTATTTTTGCGATCCAATACCAAAACTTACTACATGCGATTCTTATTTATTTTCTCTCTTTTTATCCTTTCTTTTTCGGCAAAATCACAAGCAGTTTCGGGAACTGTAAATGGTGCAAACGGAAAACCATTATCTGATGTTTTGATTCGGAATTTAATTTCTAAAACACATGCCCACACGGATATAAACGGAAAATTTACTTTAGAAGAAACTAAAATTGATGACAGTCTTCAAATTTCAAAACAAGGATTTATTACGCAGAAAATAAAGCTTTTATCAAATGAAAATCTATCTATTCAATTAGAAGAAAAACCTTTTTTACTGGAAGAAGTTACGATCACCAACAATTTGAAATATCTTAATACCATTTCAAAAATAGATTTAGAAATTCAGCCCGTATCTAATTCTCAGGATTTATTGCGAAAAGTTCCGGGACTTTTTATTGGCCAGCACGCGGGCGGAGGAAAAGCAGAACAGATTTTTTTAAGAGGTTTTGACTGCGATCACGGAACGGATATTAATGTTTCGGTTGACGGAATGCCGGTGAATATGGTTTCGCACGCTCACGGACAAGGCTACGCTGATCTTCATTTTGTAATTCCGGAAACGGTAGACAATATCGATTTTGATAAAGGATCTTATTTTGTAGATAAAGGCGATTTTACAACCGCAGGGTATGTTGGTTTTAATACTAAAAATGCGTTGCAAAACAGTTCACTTTCTTTTGAAGGCGGACAATTTGATACTTTTCGCACCGTGGCTTTGTTCAATTTACTGAATAAAGAAAATCAATCGGCATATTTTGCGGGAGAATACATGATGACCGATGGTTATTTTGATGCGCCGCAAAACTTTAACCGAATTAATTTGTTTGGAAAATATGCTGCAAAAATGAATAACGGAGATAAACTGGCAATTGCTGTTTCGCATTTTAAAAGCCAATGGGATGCAAGCGGACAAATTCCGGATCGTGCGGTAAACGACGGAACCATTTCGCATTATGGAGCGATTGATCCAAACGAAGGCGGAAATACCGGAAGAACGAATTTCAACTTGCAATATGACGCCAAAATTGACGAAAACACGCATATTAAAAACACAGCTTATTTGAGTAAATATGATTTTGAATTGTATTCGAATTTTACTTTTTTCCTGAATGATCCTGTAAACGGCGATCAAATCAAACAAAAAGAAAACAGAACCATTGTTGGTTTTCAGTCAGAATATAATGAGAAGTTCAGCGAGAAATGGCTTTTTAAATTAGGAGCAGGATTACGAAATGACAATAATAAAGATGTAGAGTTATCGCATACTTTAAATAGAAAAACAGTTTTAGAATATTTGAGTTTAGGAAACGTAAACCAAACAAATTTGTTTTCTTATAGTAGTTTAGATTTTACATCTGGAAAATGGTTAATAAATGGAGGTTTGCGATTGGATTATTTTAAGTTTGGATATGAAGATCAACTGGCTTCAACTTACACCAATCAAACGCAGACAAAAGCGATTGTAAGCCCAAAACTGAATTTCCTTTATACTCAAAATGATAAACTTCAATACTTTTTAAAATTAGGAAAAGGATTTCACAGTAATGATACACGCGTAGTTGTAGCGCAAAAAGGAGAAAAAATCCTGCCTGAAACCTACGGTGCCGATTTAGGAATTAACTGGAAACCGTTTCCAAGAATGATTGTAAATTCAGCCATTTGGTATTTGTATTTAGCGCAGGAATTTGTGTATGTGGGCGACGAAGCGGTTGTTGAACCAAGCGGAAAAACAGAACGTAAAGGTTTTGATTTTGGTTTTAGATATCAATTAACGAACTGGTTATTCTGGAACACCGATTATACGTATACACACGCAAGATCGATTGACGAACCAAAAGGAAATGATTATTTACCGCTTGCTCCGGTTCATACTTTAATGAATGGTTTTTCGGTAAAGGATTTAAAAGGATTTTCAGGAAGTTTAAGAACTAGATTTTTGGGAGATCGTCCGGCGAATGAAGATAATTCGGTTGTGGCAAAAGGATATTGCATCACGGATTTCTCTGTAAATTATCAAATTAAAAAAGTATCGATTGGCGTAAACATCGACAATATTTTTAATACAAAATGGAAGGAAACACAATTCTTGACAGAATCTCGTCTGGCAAATGAAACAGATCCTGTAGAAGAAATTCACTTTACGGCAGGAACACCATTTAATGCCAGATTGATATTGAAATATAGCTGGTAGGTTATGCCAAAAATATTTGTATAATATTCTATGTTCCGTAGGAACATCTCGTCGGTAGAAAATATTATGTTATTATTATTTACGTTCCGTAGGAACGTTTGATTATGGCATCATTTTTAATAATCGAACGTATCAAACGTTCCTATGGAACGTAAACCCGGACAATTATTTTTTTCTACCAACGAAACATTCCTATGGAATGATAGTGATAGAGCCAAATACAAAGTTTTTACAATAAGAATTCTGTAAGTCTTACCTTAAATTATATAAAATTTTTTGTCTTTAATTTTTGATATTTGTGGCTATAACCCAAATTAATTTAATAAATATCTACGATGAAAAATTTAAAGTACATTTTGATTCTTTCGAGTGCATTATTTGCCTTTAGCTGTAACAACAACGATGATGATCCTGAAAATGGAGGCGGAACCGTAACAAAACCTGTAGAAACAAATCCTGCAAATACCCAATATAAACCTGCTTTTTCCGGACAAACCAGAATTAGCGGTATGACTACGAATACAGAATTTAAATCTGAAATCATTACATCGGCACTTACAAGTCCGTGGGGCGTGAAAGTACTTCCTGACGGCCGACTTTTGGTTACTCAAAAAACAACAGGAACATTGCGTATAGTGACAACTGCCGGAGTAGTGAGCGCACCAATTACAGGTTTACCTGCCGTAAATCCTGCGAATCAGGGAGGTTTATTAGGTTTATGCCTTGATCCTGATTATGCAACCAATAAAATGATTTACTGGGTATTTTCTGAAGCCGTAACAGGAGGAAATATTTCTGCTGTTGCAAAAGGAAAACTTTCAAACGATGAAAAAACTATAGAAAACGCAACGGTAATTTATCGTTCAAGTCCTGCTAATCCTAGTGATTTGCATTATGGGGGAAGAATTCTGTTTGATCAAACCGGAAATCTTGTCGTAAGTACGGGAGAACGTTCTGTATTGCAAACCAGACCTTTGGCACAATCCTTAACGGCAAGTCTTGGAAAAGTAGTCAGAATTACTAAAGACGGACAGCCCGCAGCAGGAAATCCAACTTTTGGCGGTGCAAATGCTTTACCTGAAATATTTACATACGGACACAGAAATCCACAAGGTCTTGCTATGCATCCGGTTACAAAAGAAATCTGGGAAAGTGAACACGGACCAAGAGGCGGTGACGAAATCAACCGTTTGAAAGCCGGAACAAATTATGGATGGCCAACAATCACATACGGAATTGAATACAGCGGACAGCCTATTGGCGATGCCATTCAGCAAAAAGAAGGAATGGAACAGCCGGTTTATTACTGGGATCCTGTGATTTCTCCTAGCGGCATGACTTTCTACTCAGGAAATCGTGTGCCGGAATGGGAAAATAATCTTTTCATAGGTTCATTAAGTGCTACGCATATTGCCCGACTTGTCATTAGAGATAATAAAGTGGTTGGTGAAGAAAGATTATTAGCAGGCGAAGGCCAGCGTTTTAGAGATATTACACAAGGTGCTGATGGCGCTTTGTATGCGGTAACAGATCAGGGAAGACTTTATAAAATAGACAAAAAATAATGGTTAATTATTAATTGTGAATTATAAGACGGTGCTTTATGCACCGTTTTTTTTTGGTCGTTATTTTATAAAAGTTTTTGATGAATGTTATAAAATGAAATCAGCAATTCTGGTTTAATTTTAAAGGTAATTAAATGAAATAGTTATGAGATCGATATGGACAGGTTCAGTGAGTTTTGGATTGATTAATATTCCAATAAAAATGTTTTCGGCGGTGCAGGAGAGTAGTCTGGATATGGATATGCTGGATAAAAAAGACCACGCCAATATTAAATTCAAGCGTGTTAATGAAGATACGGGTAAAGAAGTTGATTTTGCCAATATTGTAAAAGGCTATAAAATTGAAGACAAATATGTCATTTTAGAAGATTCAGATTTTGAAGCTGCAGATGCCATTAAAACCAAAACTATCGATATTGAAAGTTTTGTTCTCGAAAAAGAAATTCAAAGTATTTACTACGAACAGCCATATTATCTGGAACCGGATAAAGGCGCAATGAACGCTTACGGATTGCTTCGTGATGCGCTTGAGGCTTCGGGTAAAGTAGGCGTAACGCGTTTTGTTTTACGAAACAAAGAAAGCCTCGCTATTTTAAAACCATACAAAAATGTTATTGTTTTAAACCGAATCCGGTTTGAACAGGAAATCAGGGCTACAGACGAATTAAAACTGCCACCGGTTTCTAAAAAAGCCACCAAAGAAATGGATATGGCCGAAAAATTGATCGATCAGCTTACTGAGAAATTTGATATTACGGGTTTTAAAGATGAATATACAGCCAAACTTTTGGATATCATTAAAAAGAAAGCCAAAGGAAAAGTGGCTAAAACACCAAAACTTAAAGTGGTGCACAGCAAACAAAGCGACGATTTAATGTCGATGCTGAAAGCGAGTTTGGAAACCAAGAAAAAGTCATCTTAGACTTCTTCTTGTTTCTCTTCTAATTTCTTGATTATCTTTTTGATATTGGCTCCTTTTGATAAAACAGGTTCCCACAAATCTCCTTTTTTCTCAAAACGCTGCAATACATTTTTAATGGTAAATTGCGACGGATGTAATTTAGTATTCACTTCACTCCATTCTAAAGGTGTCGAAACTGTTGCGCCCGGCTTTGGACGAACAGAATAAGGCGCAGCTAAAGTTTGTCCGCGTCGGTTTTGCAGATAATCAATATACAGTTTGTTGTTTCTTTTCTTGATGCTTCGCTCAATTGTAGTAATATCCGGAAGCCTTGTTTGTACTTCTTTGGCAATTAATTCACCCAGAATTTTAATCGAATCATAATCGTACTGTGCACCAAGCGGAATGTAAATATGAAGCCCCGTAGCTCCCGAAGTTTTGCACAAACATTCTGTTTCTAACTCATCCATAACTTGTTTTACAACCAAAGCAGTTTCAACAACAGTCTTAAAATCATCTTCTTTTGCCGGATCTAAATCCATTACAAGCCAGTCAGGATTATGAATATTTTTTATAGTCGAATTCCAGGGATTTATTTCTATACAACCCAAATTTGCCATATAAAGCAATGTTTCTTTATCATTGCAGATAAGATAATCTATGTTTTCTTCGTTTGATTCTGAGAATATTTTTTTTGTTTTGAGCCATTTCGGAGTTTTATCCAGATCAATATCTTTTTGATAAAAACTCGGCGCATTAATTCCGTTAGGAAAGCGGTTCATAGATTCCGGACGATCTTTTAAATACGGCAGCATAAGTGATGAAACTTCATTGTAATATTGAACAATTTCGCCTTTTGTAATTCCGTCGTCAGGGAAATAGATTTTGTTTTGATTCGTTAAATGCAGTGTGGTTTTTCCAACTTTTAAGTCGTAATCATTTTCGGTTTTGTGTTCTTTTAAATCTTCCATTTTATTTTGCTTGAGGTTAGTTTTGTTATTGCTTTTGAGATTGTCATTGCTATTGCCATTAAAAACAACTTCATTGGCTTTTTTATCTATTCTTAATCCCAGATAAACAGGATGTCTGAGGTTTTTATCCTGCGTCCATTCTGAATATTTAACCTGACATACAACTTTTGGTTTAACCCATTGAATTTTATCCCTTAGTGGTACTTTTTCGTTTAACGGAGATTTGTCCAGAAATAAAGATTTTAGTTTTGTATAAAGCTCTTTTAGAACCTCTTCTGAAAAACCTGTTCCGCATTTTCCAATATATTGCAGTTCTTTTCCATTATATTGTCCAAGCAAAATGGCACCAAAATATTTACGGGAGTTTTTAGGTTCAGTAATTCCAATGATTATGGCTTCTTCTTCATTCGAAATTTTAATTTTAAGCCAGTTATTACTTCTGCCGGCAACAGTATAAGTGCTGTCTGCTTTTTTTGCAATAATGCCTTCGCTGTTGTTTTTTCCAGCATTTTCAAATTGTTTAATTCCGTTCCCAATAGTATGTTCCGAATAAAAAATATTCGAAAAATCGTATTTATTGAATAAGATTTTCAAAAGCTCTTTTCTGTCAAGCAGAGAAAGTTCTGTTACTGAATTTCCATCTAAATTGAGCAGATCAAAAACATAATATTTTAGGTTTCCAATTCCAGTTTTAAGATAATTTTGAAGAAGTTGAAAATCGGCTTTTCCGGATTCATTTTCAACCACAATTTCGCCATCCAGAATTACAGTATGATCGATCTTATTTAATTCGTCTGCAACAGGTTTAAAACTAACATTGAATGAAATTTGATTTCTGCTGAATAAATCCACTTCATCAGAATTAATAACAGCAATGGCGCGATAACCATCGTATTTATTTTCAAAAACCCATTCTTCATCGTCAAAAGGTTTTTCGACTGTCGTGGCAAGCATTGGTTTTACAAATTTTGCTTTTACTTTAGTCTTTTTTTTTACCGTTTGCTTTTCTTCTTTTTCTTTTGGTTCGGTTTTTATTTTCTCCGATTTTTTCTCCAGCTCTTCTAAACTTCTTTTAGAAATAACTGATTTGTTTTTTTCTAATACATCAGCATCTGTAGCATATTTATCTTTCTTTTTGATTAACAGCCACGCATTTTCCTGTTTTCCATGAAGTTTTACTAATGAAAATTCGCCTTTGAGTTTTTTTCCTTTTAAGATAAAACTTAAGCGTCCTTTTTTCAAATCTGCCAGTAATTGTTTTTCGGTTGATGTTATTTTTTCATCAGAAGTATACGTTCCATTATCCCAAACAATAACATTTCCGGCACCATAATTTCCTTCGGGAATTGTTCCTTCAAAATCTTTATAACTGTACGGATGATCTTCCACCATCATGGCCAGACGTTTCACTTCGGGATCTAATGATGGACCTTTTGGGACAGCCCAGCTTTTTAAAACGCCATCCATTTCTAATCTAAAATCATAATGCAAATGCGATGCAGCATGTTTTTGAACAACAAAGATCAATTCACTTGCCGATTTTTCGATTTTACCTTTTGGTTCGCGGGTTTGCTTAAAATCTCTTTTTTCGTTGTATTTAGACAGTGACATAAGCGTTTGCTAATATTAAAAGTGTTAACGTAACAGAGTAGAGCGCCGTGGCGACAATGGCAAAAATTATATGGGCAAAGAACAGCTGAATGTAATAACCCTTAAAATCAATTGGGGGGTGATAGTGGGTCATCTTAAAAATAATTATCCAGCTGACTATGCCAACTACACCGCTGATAACTCCTAATATAAGAGCGCTTAACGGTGAAATTGGAAGTATATCCTTTACCCAAATAATATGATATCCAACAACAAACAAAAAACCGATTATATAGTGCAATAACCAGCCCCAGGTTTTTTTTGACTGTGGGGAGAGATCTATTTTCATTTTATCAATAGCATAAGTTAAAAGCACCGGCTCTTTATACAATTCTCTAAACTTATTTGACATCGCATAACTAAACCACGTCATGGCTGATGTTGCCATAATTGAAACTAACAGCAATTGCATAAGGAGATATAGAATCATTTCGATGTTATTGTTTGTTGACGCTTATTTCAAAGTTACTTTTTGAAAGCCTTTTTCAGGTTATACGATTAGGATTTGTAATTATATAATTATAAGTATTAATCTGTTGATAATCATTTTGTTTAAATACGAATGTTATAACCCTGAGCCTGAATCGTATAATATTTAACATGAAAAGCCTTCTAACTTTGTTTACCTATTTCTGCTAAAAAATCCTTTATTGAAATAGATATTTATAAGTCACCAATAATTTTAAATCAAGAAAAAAGATGAAAAATTCTAAAAAAACAAATCAAGATAATGCTGATGGAAAACAAAGAGATTTAGATTTGAATAAATCGAATGGAGAAAATCAGTTTTTGACCACTAATCAGGGAGTTAAGATTAATGATAACAATAATTCTTTAAAATCCGGAGAAAGAGGCCCATCTCTTCTGGAAGATTTTATTCTTAGAGAAAAAATAACCCATTTCGATCACGAACGAATTCCGGAAAGAATCGTTCACGCAAGAGGTTCTGGTGCTCATGGTTATTTTGAACTTTATAAAACCATGGAGAAATATACCAAAGCCGGTTTTTTAAACAATACAAGTGTCAAAACTCCCGTTTTTGTCAGGTTTTCAACAGTTGCAGGTTCAAGAGGATCTACAGATTTAGCGCGGGATGTTCGTGGATTTGCCGTAAAATTTTATACTCAGGAAGGTATTTTTGATTTAGTTGGAAACAATGTTCCGGTATTTTTTATTCAGGATGCCATGAAATTTCCTGATTTAATTCACGCCGTTAAAGGGGAACCGCATAACGAAATTCCACAGGCGGCATCTGCACACGATACTTTTTGGGATTTTATTTCCTTAATGCCAGAATCCATGCATATGATTATGTGGGTAATGAGCGACAGGGCAATTCCGAGAAGTTTAAGAATGATGGAAGGTTTTGGAGTTCACACTTTTAGATTTGTTAATGCACAAAACGAATCTCATTTTGTAAAATTTCACTGGAAACCAAAATTAGGAACTCACGCTGTTGCCTGGGACGAAGCGCAAAAAATATCAGGTAAAAATTCTGATTTTCACAAACAAGATTTATGGGAAGCGATTGATGGTGGAAATTTTCCGGAATGGGAATTAGGTGTTCAGATTATTCCGGAAAGCGACGAACACAAATTTGATTTTGACCTTCTTGATCCAACAAAATTAGTTCCGGAAGAATTGGTTCCTGTAACCATTATTGGAAGAATGGTACTGGATAAAAACCCCGACAATTTTTTTGCAGAAACAGAACAGGTTGCGTTTCATCCGGGGCATATAGTACCGGGAATTGATTTTACAAATGATCCGCTATTGCAAGGCCGTTTATTTTCTTATACGGATACACAATTATCAAGGTTAGGAAGTCCTAATTTTCATGAAATCCCAATTAACAGAACAATTGCGCCTATGCACAACAATCAGCGTGACGGACATATGCGTCAGGAAATTGCGGTGGGAAAAGTAAGTTATCATCCTAATTCTCTGGGAAGAGGATGCCCTTTTCAGGCAAAAATTGATGAAGGAGGATTTGCCAGTTTTAATGAGCGAATAGATGCGCATAAAATAAGAGAACGAAGCGAAAGTTTTTCAGATCATTTTAGTCAGGCAGTACTTTTTTATAACAGCCAGACACCTGTAGAACAAGATCATATTGCAGGAGCATTGTCTTTTGAACTTGGAAAAGTTGAAACGGTTGCTATTAGAGAAAGAATGCTTGGACTGCTCAATCAAGTTGATGGTAATCTGGCAGCAAAAGTGGCCAAATCTTTAGGAATTCCGGTTCCAAAAAATATCGAAAAACCCATCAATCATGGAGTTGGTGCCGATGATAAAGGCAATCACGAACCAACAAAAGTGAAACAAAACATTAAAAATTCTGATGCTTTAAGTATGCTGAAAAATCCAACGATCTCAAATACTATTGCAACTCGCCAGATTGCTTTTTTATGTGCTGAAGGCGTAAATGCCTCATCGGTAAAAACAATGAAAACAGCGCTTCAAAATGCAGGTGCAAAAGCAGTGATTATTGCGCCGCATTTAGGAACAATTGTATCCGAAGACGGAACAGAAATTCCGGTTGATCAAACGTATAAAATTGCCGCTTCAGTACTTTTTGACGGTGTCTTTATTCCGGGAGGAAAAGGAATTAAAGAACTTTCAAGAATCAAAGAAGTAAAAGAATTTATAAATGATTCCTATAATCACTGTAAGTTTATTGCCGCTGAAGCCGAAGGAATTCAAATAATAAAAACGAACAGCGATATAAAAGAGAAAGATGCAGGAGTTTTAATTAGCAATAGTATTGCTGACAAAGCCTTAAACACTTCTTTTATAAAAGCTTTAGGAAGACATCGTTTTTGGGAAAGAGAAAAGATGCTCTAACAAATTCATTTACATAAAATATGCTGAAACCATTCATTAATTTGAATGGTTTTTTTGTGGAATAAAAGTAAAGATGTTTCAAATTATAATTTGAAACCTGTTTGTAAGATTTTGGCTCGTAGTAAATTGTAACTTAGTTGTCCCTTAAAAATCACAAATCATGAAAACAAAAAACGTCATTTTAAATGCTGCTTTAATTTTCATAAAAAATAAGGCAGTACTTCTACTATTTGTAATTCTTGGCATGCAGTTTACTTTTAGCCAGGAAAATGAAAAACCGGGAACTCCAAAAGTTTTACCACAACCTGATTTTCACTTTCTGGGATATGTAGGCAGAACGTATCTGGACTCAGATCCACCGCAATTTCCTCAGCCTGTAAAAGCTCCAAAAGGCGCACCAAACGTGGTGCTGATTTTATTGGATGATTCGGGATTTGGACAGTTTAGTACTTTTGGCGGCGGCGTGCCTTCGCCAACAATGGATAAATTGGCAGCAGAAGGAATTCGTTACAATAAATTTCATACTACAGCACTTTGCAGTCCTACGCGTGCAGCCTTAATAACGGGACGTAATCATCATTCAGTATCTTTTTCAGGAATTACAGAAGCGGCTACAGGTTATGACGGCGCAGTTTGTATACTCCCAAAAAATGCTGCAACCATTGCCGAAGTTTTACGCCAAAATGGTTATATGACGGCATGGATTGGTAAAAATCACAATACACCCGCTTGGGAAACCAGTGAAGCAGGGCCGTTTGACCGCTGGGCAAACGGTTTGGGCTTTGAATATTTTTACGGATTTAATTCGGGAGATATGAACCATTGGAATCCGGTTTTGTTTGAAAACCGAAATCTTGTTCCGGTTTCAAAAGATTCTAATTATCACATGACAGTCGATCTTGCCGACCATGCTATTGCCTGGGTACGTAAAGTAAAATCGATTGCTCCAGATAAACCTTATTTTTTATACGTTGCGCCGGGTGCGGCGCACTCTCCGCATCATGCTCCGCAGGACTGGATCGATAAGTTCAAGGGTAAATTTGATATGGGCTGGGATGCTTATAGAGAACAGACTTTTGAGAGACAGAAAAAATTAGGTGTTATTCCTGCTGATGCAAAACTTACTGCAAGACCTGAAAGCCTGCCAGCGTGGAGTTCTCTAAATGCCGATCAAAAACGTCTCTATTCGAGAATGATGGAAGTGTTTGCTGCATACGGATCTCATTGCGATTATGAAATGGGAAGGGTAGTCGATGCTGTAAAACAACTGCCCGATGCAGATAATACAATTATTGTTTACATAGCCGGAGATAACGGCGCCAGTGCCGAAGGCGGAATTGAAGGTTCTGTAAACGAAAACTTGTTTTTTAACGGAATTCCAGAAAAATGGCAGGACAATCTTAAAGTTATAGATGAATTAGGCGGACCAAAACATTTTAATCATTTTACATCAGAATGGGCGTGGGCAATGGATACACCATTTCAGTGGACAAAACAGGTGGCAAGTCATTTTGGAGGAACACGAAACCCTATGATTATTTCATGGCCTGCCAAAATTAAAGACAAAGGAGGTTTAAGAAGCCAGTTTATACATACCATTGATGTTGTGCCTACGCTTTATGATGTTATAGGCATTACACCGCCTCAGGTTGTAAACGGGATTACTCAAAAGCCTATTGAAGGAATCAGTTTTGCTTATACTTTTAATGACGCTAAAGCAAAAGAAAAACATACAACCCAATATTTTGAACTGGCTGTAAACAGAGGTATTTATCATAATGGCTGGATGGCTTCGGCATTATCATTTGCACCATGGAATCCAAATCGCGGCGCATTTGACCCGGATAAACAAAAATGGGAGCTTTATAAAGTTGATGAGGATTTTAGTCAGGCCAATGATTTAGCAGCAAAAAATCCGCAGAAATTAAGAGAAATGCAGGATTTATGGTGGGTAGAAGCGGCTAAATACAATGTACTTCCGCTGGACTGGCGTGCCGTTGAACGACTTAACGGAGAATTAATGGGAAGACCAACGCTGGCCGGAGACACCAATACTTTTACCTATTATACCGGACAAGTGGGTTTACCAAATGAAGCTGCTCCAAGAATCCTTAATAAATCATGGTCAATTACAGCCGATATTGATGTTCCTGATAATGGGGCAGAAGGGATGATTGTAACACACGGAGGTTTAGTGGGCGGATATGGACTTTATGTACAAAACGGAAAGCCAAGTTTTGTTTACAATAATCTTGCTTTGGAACGTCCAACAGTTACTGGAAACGAAGTACTGCCAAAAGGAAAAGTAAAAGTTGTTGTTGATTTTAAATATGAGGGTAAAGGAGAAGAAAGAGGAAAAGGCGCAACAGTTGTATTATCTGTAAATGGAAAAAAAGTAGGAGAAGAACATCTGGAAAGAACAATACCCATTCAGATATCACTTAATGAAGGTTTAGATGTAGGTATGGATGCCGGTTCTCCGGTCGATTTTAATTATAAACTTCCTTTTGAATTTACCGGAAAAATTGAAAAAGTAACGTATACCCTGAGTGAAGACAAAGGGTCAAAAGCAGGAAAATCTGCGAAAGCGAAATAACTAATAAAACTATTTTTATGAAAAAACGATTTCTATATCTGGGTATACTTCTTCTTGTTTTAAGCAGCTGTAAAAAAGAATCTGATGCTGTAGATACAGGTAGTAATTCGTCGGCTTCCAGTTCAGACGGTTATGAGTTTGTTGGGGGGTATCCAACCGAAAAAACAATACAAAAAGCCTACGATGATGCGGATTTGAACAGGGCAATACAAGCTTATAAATTTTTCTATCCAACAGTTTCAGGTGAAGGTTTGGTAAAAGGAAACGACACGATTAAAATCATCCCAAACAGTTCATTTGGAACATTAGACACTAAACCGGGACAAATAGGTTTTACCTTAAATTCGGATACTCCGTATGGACCAATTCCAATAGATTTATCTAAAGGACCAATGATAATTGATGTTCCTAAAGGACCGCTTATTGTAGTTGCTATGGACGTAAACCAGCGATGGGTTGCCGATATGGGAATTCCGGGTCCCGATGCAGGAAATGGCGGAAAACATTTATTACTGCCGCCTGCTTATAAAGGTTCAGTTCCGGGTTCTGGTTATTATGTCTGGAAATCTTCCTCAAACAATCTTACCGTGGGAATACGTTCGCTTCCTGTAGGCGGTGATGTAAAAGCGGCTATGGAACGCATTAAAACGGTAAAAGTATATCCGTTAAACAAAGGAGCCGACTGGAAAGAACCAACTTGGCTTGAACTTACAGATAAACCTCAGAATACAACACCTGTTGCATGGGAAAATAATATTAAATACTGGGAAGCGCTAAATGATGTAATTCAGCGTGAACCTGCTTATGATGGGTATCGAAATTATTACGGAGAACTTGCCGTATTGGGTATTATAAAAGGAAAACCTTTTAAACCCGATGCGCGTTTGAAAGGAATACTCGAAAAAGCGGCGAAAATAGCAAATGCGCAAATGAGGGTACAATCGTTTGCCGACCGCCGCCCTGATAAAGTAGTATGGAAAGACAGAAAATGGGAATGGGTTGGCTTAAGATTTGAAGACGGGGACTTCAATACCCAAAACTATGTTGATCTTGATGGTCGTGAAACATGGTTTTATCAGGCTATTGGAGCCTCTCCTTCAATGTTTCGAAGAAAAGAAGGTGCTGGGTCGTTATACTGGCTTGGACTTAAAGACGGCACAGGAAAATACGTCGATGGCGGAAAAACATACAAGCTTACAATTCCTACGCCTGTTCCTGCGAAGCTATTTTGGTCGGTAACTATTTATGATGCTCTTACAAGAAGTCAGGTTGCAACAGATCAGAATAAAGCGGCTCTTCGTTCTTTATTTGAATTGAAAGATAAAATAGGAGGTAAGAGTATCGATTTGTATTTTGGCCCTAAAGCTCCGGCAGGAAAAGAAGGACAATGGATCAAAACACTTCCTAACAGAGGCTGGTTTGCTTATTTTAGAATTTATGGCCCGGAAGCTGCGGCTTTTAACGGAAGCTGGAAACCGGGGGACTTTGAGGTTGTGGAGTAATTAGTGAAAAGTAAAAAGTTATAGCAAAATAAAAAAGCTCAATTTTTAAATTGAGCTTTTTTATATCTATTAGCAACTAATCACTAATTACTTTTCACTAACAATATTATTTAATTGTAATTGTCATATTGGGTACTACAATACTTCCTATAGTTCCAGTATAACGCTGTGCAAAAACTTCTATAAAATCATTATTTATTAATTCTGTAGTTGCGTTTAAAGGCAATACTACAATATCATTTGTCGCTTGACCTCTCCCGTAAATTTTATATTGGCTTATAACAGTACCATTTTTTGCTATATAGATAATGTATGTTCCCGCAAAAGGAACCTGAAATGAAATTGAACCTGCTATTTGAAAGATCCTCTTCTTTTTACCCACATATTTCAATCTGTTTACTGCGTCTGTTGAAAATCTGAACAAATTTGAATAGGTTGTCGAAGGTGTACCAGAACCGACTTTAACAATATCACTGGGATTTGAATTATTGAAACTCACAGAAAGACCAGTTCCAACGGCATAATCCATAGATAAATCACCTACTGCGTTAGCATCTGTTTCTGTGGGAATTCCGGCAGCCCTTACACTCCAGCTGTTATTAAAATTATATCCTGTAAAAGATCCTGTTGTATAGCCTTTTACATATCCTGTTGTATTTGAACCCGTAAAAACAACAGATTCTAATACGGCATCTCCTGTAATAGTAAGTCCGGATGTTGAAACATCAAAACCTATCGCAGTACCATCAACCTGACTAAAACCACCTTGTTTTTCTACTAATGTAAAAGTTCCGGTTAGTTTTTCGTAAGTCCCTAAATTATTACCAAACCAACCCATATTGCTTAGTAAGAGTTGATTAATATTGTTATAGGTTATTCCGTTCGTATTTCCCGTAAAATTGACAATACTCAAAAATACAAGCCCAAAACCAGATATTGTTCCCACACTGGTTGAGTTGGCAACGATACAATCTCTAAAAACTAAATTTTGAGTTGCCGCTCCGCTCAGGTTAAAAACACTTCCGCTTGCCGCTCTAAGGGTAACATTTTTTATATTTCCGCCTGTTGCGCCTTCAAAAATATTTCCTGTTGTTCTAAGAATAATATCTTCATTAGAATCTAAACCCTGAACGTATGCATTATTGATGTCTATAGGAAAATTGAAGGTTACAGTACCATTTATTTCATATAATGTATTTGTGTTTAATTGATACTTTGTTCCTCCGCCGGCAGTTAATTCTGCTGCGAGAACAGTTGCTAAATTATCTGTAGATCGAATACGTTTAAAATTTAATCTGGGATTTATACCGCTGCTCACCACTAACCATGATGTTGACCCCGAAGAATAATAGTAAAAAGCTTTTAAATCAGTGTCATAAACAATTAAACCGTCAGCAGGAGTTGTTATGGCAGCTCTTTGGGCAGTTGTCATTCTGGGAGTCAGCAAACCCTGAGTAGTCGAGGTAATATCTAATATCGAACTGGCATTAGGAGTAGTAGTTCCAATTCCTACTTGGGCATTTGTTATAAAGGATAAAAAGATAAAAGCTAGCAGTAATAATGTTTGGTGGTTTTTTGAGGCTGTATTTTTCATAATTTAGGTTTTAGAGAGTTGGAAAAGCAATAAAAACATTATTAATTTCCTGCATTAGAAATGATTACTTTTTGGGCAATTTTTTCATTATCAGCAGTTATGAAAGTCGCAATATAAACTCCGGAACTTAAGCCGGAAGTAGAGAAACTATAGTTTTCTTCAGCGCCAAGATTCTCTTTAGATCGTACTGTTTTACCAGCAATATCATAGAGATAAAATGATTTAAATCGAATAAAATCCGGATTTGAAGCTTTTAATAATCGGCTTGAATTGTCCTGCATAATGAAAAAATTACTTTTAGTATTTTCATTTGTGCCTAGTGATTTGTCTGTGAAAGTAACTTTGAAACGATCTGGGAATACGCCCGCCGGAATTGTAGCTTCATAATTCCCCGTTTTAATATTATGATAAGATCCATCAGCAGCATCGTATATAAATATATTTTGCGTAGGATCGAAGTTGATAACCTCAGGAATATAAAATTTAAGAGTTGTGCTTGCCTCAGCCTTTACGGTTAAAGGAATTTGTTTGTTAACGTCAAAATTAGTACCTGTAATAATATAATTTTTTCCTTCCATCAAAAAGAAAGTATCACTGGGAAAATTGTCCATGCTAACAGCGTCAAGTCCTCTGTCAACACGGTCTGTAGCTTCTGGTAAAAAAGCCAGTGCCAGTTGTCGGGTAAATTCGTTGTTGATAATGGCATTTATTCTGATGTGCGGAATATCATTTGAAGCTTCTTCTGTTTCAGTTTTTTCAGTTTTATCCGTTTCTTCCGTTTTTGCCGTGGTTTTATCTCGTGCGGGTTTTTCAAATTGTGACAAACCTGCGCCTTCTTTATAAAATATTCGATACGAATTTCTAAATGTCACCGTTCCGTTTGCAGCGCCTTTAATTACAAAACCCTGCCCAATAGGCGAGTATTTACGCTGACGCATAAGTCCGGAGGAAGTACCAACCGTATTTAACGAACCATCGCCATTATAACTGTTAAAAGTGGCAGGAACATAAATACCGTTTGAACCTAAACTTCCGGGTGAATAAGTGGCATATCCGCCTCTGTAAGCCTTAATTAGATGTGAATTTGTAGTTTTATCCTGTTCCCAGAAATAAGCAATTCCCGTGCAGGCATTATTTAACGGATCTAATAAAAAAGCATTTAAATGCAATGCAGACGGATACGGATTTCCGGTTAAGGTCGAAGCATTTCCTGCACCAACCGTAACGGTAATATTTCCATCATTTGGTTTTCCTCTAAAATCATAACGCTGTGCGCCAGTTCCGCCGGGATTATTTGCTCCTGTTCCTTCGGGATCTACAGCGTCAGTTCCGCTGGTTCCTTTCATTGTAAAGCCTTCTCCGGGTGCCAGCGTAGTTGTAGTTCCTACCTGAACCCATTGCGAATAACTATTGGCATTGGTCAATTTATAAATCCATCGGGAAGCAATAGAAAGCGGATTTGCAATTCCGTCATAATTGGCTAACGGAAGAATGGTTGCAGCAGTAGAAGCAGTCGAAGTAGTTGGCCTGTTTAGCAACGTAATACCAAAATTTCGGTTTCCGGTTGCAGCCACGTTAACGCCTACAGGAGAACACCAGTAATTGTAATCAAAATTATCGGCGCTTCCTTCCTGATAAACAGAAATAATTCCGGTTCCTACATTAGTTGAAGTTCCCGTTGTGCCCTGAACCAATTGAGATAAATTACGCAGATATAAATTTGAATTTGCGGCTAAGTTTATAGTCTGCCCCACGTAAAGAACTTGGTTTTTTACATAAACGGGAGTACTTGCGCCAACATAAATCTGTCCAAAACTTTGAATAGAAATGATATAAATTAATAAGGCAAACTTTTTCATAATTTTTAGTTTAGTTAAAAATTAGATGCTATTGAAACCCTTAATTATATATTTCTGCCTGCAGCAAATAGTTGCTGTTTCCTTACCTGCATGATTAAGAATTCACTTTTATAAAAACAGAGAGTAAAGTATGGTAGACTAAGCTAAATTGTAAATAAAAGCTGCATAGTTTAGTTTACTAACTAGAAAAATACTTACTTAATAATACAATAAATCAAATATTTAAGAAATTTACTATACTCAAATTTAGGCGGTATAGTATTCAGTTTTTTATATAATTTCCTACATATTTTATATAATTTCCATTTTACGTTCCGTTTTTTATAAAAGTGAATCGCTATTAAAGAACTTTTTTGACTACATTAGTTTTAAAAAGATTAGAATATCCTCTAGCAATTAGCCTTGTTTCAGTTTCATTCCAAATCTCGCATTGTGCATTCACAAATTGTTTTCCTTTTTTTATTATAGAAGTTTTCGCCAGAATATTGTCTCCGGAATGAGCAGGAGCGAAGTAATCAATAGTGAGGTTTATTGTGGTGTAAAAATGTTCCTCGTCAAGCGAAAATAACGTTGCACCAATACAATCATCAACAATTGCCGCCGTTACTCCGCCGTGTAAAGATTTAATTGGGTTGGTCATTTCTTCCCTAATATGGTATTTAAAAGTCACCGTTCCAGGCTCAGCCACAACAACGATGGGTTTCATCCAAAGCATAAATGGAGAAGGCGAAAGCACAAATTCCCCGCCAATGTGATCTTGTAATACTTGTAATCTTGTTTTTGTTGTCATTATTGTAAATTTAAATTAGTAATTATACCAATCGGTATATTTTTATAGCTAAAAAAAGCAATCGTTGAGTATTGCTTTATTCTAAGTCGTCTATAATTTTATAAAGCGATAGCATTATGGCAGATAAATCGGTGTCACTTCCCGTTAATTTGCTTATCATCATGCCGCCTTCAATCAATGCAATTATGGTTAAAGCCGTGTTTTCTGCATTTATCGATTTTGCCTTAAATTCACCTGCCTTAATTCCCTGATCGATGAGGTACATTAATTTTTCTTTCCAATAAAGCAGCGTTCTCTCGGCATATTTTTTAAGAACCGGATGCGTATCATCAGATTCTATGGCTGTATTCAAAATCGGGCAGCCGCCAAGTGTTACATCTAAACTTGGATATTTAGCGTAAACACGCGGATAAACCAACAATTTGTCTTTAAAAGTTCTTTGTTTTTCGATTTCCCGACTTAAAACATCATGAAGTTTTTTGACATTAAACTTAAAAGAAGCAACCGCAACTTCATCTTTATTTTCAAAATTACCATAAATACTTCCTTTGGTAAGACCCGTTGCTGTGGTCATATCATTTATAGAGGTACCGCTGTATCCCTTTGTATTAAAGATCGGAGCGGTTTTTTCTATTATAAATTGCTTGGTTTTTTCTGCTTTACTCATCTTGAAATGATTTAGTTATACAAATATATACCAATCGGTATAATTTTAAATTTTTTTTGCTTAATTATTTTTTATGAGATTATTGTGATTGGGTTTTAATCTCTAAAAATTGAAATTTAGTATCTTAGTATTTCTTGCAAAACGAGAGTTTGCAAAACAATTATTTTCAATTAAAAATAGTAAAATATGCCTTGGAATCCAGATGTTTATAATAAGTTTAAAGATATTCGATACAAACCGTTTTATGATTTAATTGAATTTATACAACCCAAAAACGGAATGAAAGCTATTGATTTAGGATGCGGTACGGGAGAACAAACTTCTATTTTGGCAGATAAATTTAAAGATGCCCATTTTATTGGTGTAGATTCTTCTGCAGAAATGTTGGAGGAATCAAAATCCTTAGAAACTAATAACCTGCATTTTAAAAAAGCAACTACCGAAGAAACCATTAATTCTGGAGAAAAATGGGATTTGATTTTTAGTAATGCCGCGCTGCAATGGTCAAACGATCATGAAAGTTTATTTTCTAATTTATTAAAACTACTCCATAAAAACGGACAGTTTGCCGTACAAATGCCGGTTCAGCCAGAAAATAAACTAAATAAAATACTTTCTGAACTTGTGGATGAAGAACCGTTTAAATCGTATTTAAACGGTTATAAAAGAGATTCTCCTGTTTTAGGTCTTGATGAATACGCCCAAATACTTTTTGACGGCGGTCTTACGGATATTGAGATACTACAGAAAGTTTATCCAATTATCGCAGACGATCACGATACGCTTTATAATTTTATTTCGGGTTCGGCATTAATTCCTTATATCGAAAGGCTTGAAGGTGAACAGAAAGAACTTTTTATTAAAACATATAAGGAAAGAATTGCGGTAAATTTTCCTAAACTTCCGGCCATTTATTCTTTTAAGAGGATTTTGATGTATGGGAGGAAAGGTGAGTAGGTTAGTGATCAGTTAGTTAGTGAACAGTTATTAGTGAATAGTCAAAAGTAAAAAGCCTGTAGATTTCTCTACAGGCTTTTTTGAATTAATAGTCAAATTTAGTCTTTATATAAAATAATTACAGCTTTGTAGCCCGTACCAACATTCCATTGGCTGGCTTCAATTACTTTTCCGTTGTCATCATAAACCTGAAATTCGGCAGTGTTTGGTGATGCTGAACCTTCGTTTAAGGCTTCAAAATCAATTTTATTCATTCCTTTTACCAGGTTTATTTTAAATCCTTTAAATTCTCCAACCAAACTAACTTCCGGTTCGATCACTTTATCATTAAGATATACTCTAATTTTATCTCCGTCTACAAAAGCGGCATCACGGTAACGAATGGTTGAGGTTGTTGATTTGGTTACAAAACCTCCTAAATATTCATTTCGTCTGTAAAAAATTCCCTCAACATTGGCCTCTCTTTTATAAAGCGTGTTATCCTTAAAAAGTTCCTCAGGGTTTATTTTTAAAACAATCGGATCTTTTGCAAGGGTAGGCTCATTTGGCGGCGGCGTTTCTGTTGGCGGAATAACTTCTTTAGTTTCCGGAGTTTTAGATTGTATAGGCTGATATTTTCCTTTAACTTCTTGCTGCGCAGTAACGTGCAGGGAAGCTCCAATTATCATTAAAAACAATATTTTTTTCATACTTAAATTTATTTTGAAATGTATTTGAAGTCATTTTTAACTTCTAAATATCTATTTATAACAATCGATTGAGCCATTTATTGCCCAAAAAAGCAATTAAATAGCCAGAAGTAGAAGTTTTGTAATAATCGTATCGAAATAGTGTAAAGATTTGTTTACATATCTGGGTAATTTTAAAAATTGTAATTATTTAATATTCAGGAGATGCATTTATCATTTAGAAAAATAGTATTTGGAACATTTTTGTGTTTGGCAGTTAACTTGCACGGACAGCAAAAAATTGACAGTGAAAAATGCCGTTATACCAAAACAACTTATGGTTATTTGATGGTGTTGCGTGAAGGGGATAATGTACTCAACTTGATTGAAAACTTAGCCAGAGAACAACAGATTCCTTCGGCAAATTTTACCGGAATTGGTTTTGCACAGGAAGTTATTTTTGGATTCTACGATTTTAATCAAAAGAAATTCCATCCCAAAACATTCAATAAGGTCGAAATGGGAAGTTAACGGGCTCGATTGCCTGGAATGAAGGAAAACCGTCTCTGCACATTCACGGAGTTGCCACAGATGATAAATTTGATGCGTACGGCGGACATATTCTTGCCTTGAAGGTTGGAACGGGTTCTATGGAAATTTATATAACCGTGAACAACGAAAAACTCGAAAGAAAAATAGAACAGCCATTGAATGCTAATGTATTACAGCTTCCATGTTTAAAATAAGTTAAGCCTATAAATTTAAAAATTACAGTTATGAAATCATTATTCAGATCAAATATCGCAGTAATTCTTGTTCTCGCCGCAGTTTTATTTTCATGTAAAAACAATCAGGATGGTTACAGTGACGAAATTGAAACCACAACCATTCCAGACAGCACAAAAAAGCCTGTAGATAGTACAGGTAAAAATGAAACGGGAACGAACAAAAGTACCGGCAAACCAATTACAGGCGCTGCAAGTACAACAACCAATAAAGATTTAGGAAAAGAAGGCACAGCTAACGGCGGAACCGGAACCGGAATTGGCCCGGGCGAAGATGCTCAGGACGGTTCAACTTATACCAGCTCTTCAAAAAAGCAAAATATTGATAAAGATTCAGTTAGAATAAAACCTAGAAAATAGTTTATTCAATACTGGTTAATGCTGTTGGCGAATAGCCAAATTGCTTTTTGAATGCAAAAGAAAAATGGGAAAGATTCTCAAAACCAACTTCGTAATAAATTTCGGTTGGTTTTTTTTTGTTTTCTGCCATATGATAATGCGCTAATTCGAGTCTTTTTTTAGTCAGCCACTTTTGAGGCGTTGTATTAAAATATTTCTTAAAATCCCGATTAAAAGTAGATAAACTGCGGCCTGTTAAATACCCCAATTTTTCCATTGGCATATTAAACATAAAATTGCGCTGCATAAAATCGATCAAATCAATTTTGCCCGGTTCATCAAAACTTGCTAAAACAGCATCTATTCGTTTGTCGATTGTTCTTAAAATAGTGATGGCTTCGGTTATTTTTAAAGAAGCAATATCTTCGGGGAAATCGCCTTCAATATCAAAATAAGGCATTAAAGATGCCAGACAGCTTTCTAATAACGGATGATTGCTGTAAGAAATGATTTTTTGATCTGAACCAGTTTTGGTACTTAAATCAATGTTTTTATAAAACTCTTTTAAACGTTTTACCGAAAGATGCATGACAACTGTTTTGTGCGGCTGGCCATTTTTGGGATAATTGATAATAGTTGCCAGTAAATTTCTGGGAATAAGGAAAATATCTCCGGATTTAAAAGTAAAAACGGCATCGGTTTGTATGATTTTGGTTTCTCCGGAAATAAACCAAATCAGCATATGATCATCAAAAACCAAATCAGATTTGAAGAACTTATCTTCATAACAAGAAAGTTTGATCTCGGGAGTTAAATATTTTGATATATGTTCCATTTTACAACTGTTTTAACCGCCAGGCTTTTTCTTCGATTATCAAAGATAAAAATCCTGACGGTATATTATTTTCTAAATCTTGATTAAATAACGTCAAATGACATTCCTAACAAACGTTCGCTTAAATCCCAAAGCCTTTTCGCATTATCCTCATCTACAGAATAAGGCTGAACGCCAAATACAGTTGAAGGATCATCAAATTTGTGTTCGACTTCTCCAAGATCTAAACGGGCAACATCAGCATCTTCACAATAAACCCCGCCAATATTGTTCAATAAAGGGCTTACAGCACACCAAACCGTAGTTGCAGCGCCCTGAGGAACGGTTTTTAATAAAGCGGCAACTTCTGGTTTTAAATTTCCGTCTTGATCATGCGTTCCTAGTTGTTTAAACAATTCAATAGGTTCATCTCTTCCTAACTCAGTTCCCAAAACACTTCCCGGATGCAGTGAATACGCCCTTACATTAAACTCTTTCGCACGATTGTCTAATTCTAAAGCAAACAAATTGCAGGCAGTTTTTGATTGTCCGTAACCTTGTAAAGTATGGTATTCACGATGAAGAAAATTAGGATCGTCAAAATTAAACGGTGCCATTTGATGCCCGAACGAAGATACATTTATTACTCTCGCTCCGTTTGCTTTTTTTAACGCAGGAAATAATTTTGCCGTAAGCTGAAACTGTCCCAAATAATTGGTTACCAATTGCGATTCGTATCCGCGTTCGTCTCTGCGTAACGGAACCCACATAATTCCTGCATTATTAATAAGAAGATGAAGCGGTCTTCCCGAAGAAATGAACTTTGCCGCAAATGAATCTATAGAATCCGGATTCATGAAATCTAAAGCTTCTAATTCTACATTAGTAATTCCTTCCAGATTTTTTTGCGCTTTTGCAATATCTCTTGCTGCAACAATTACAGTTGCTCCGGCGTTTACAAGTGTTTTAGTAGTTTCTAAACCAATTCCCGTGTGTCCGCCCGTTATAATGGCGATTTTTCCTGTTAGGTCAATTCCTTTAATTACATCTGCCGCAGTCGATTTTGCATTAAATCCTGATTGTAAAGGGTTTTGTAATGCTCCCTGATAATTATTTGTTTTCATTTTTATAAATGTTTAATTGTTATGAAGCAAAATTATAGAGAAGCAAAACTTTCGATTTTGTTTAAAACGCCAATTTACTTTGTTTAAAACGTCATTTCAAATTCATTGGTTTTAAGTATCTTTAACTGCTATAACCAGTCAATTAAAATTGAATTTATGAAAGCATTGGTAATTGGGGCTACGGGCTCAACCGGAAAATATTTGGTAGACGAGCTGCTGAAGGATAACGATTATACTTCTGTCGTAACTTTTGTTAGAAAACCTTCGGGAAAAGAACATTCTAAATTAACAGAACATATTGTCAATTTTGATGATATTGAATCTTTTAAAGATCAAATAAACGGAGATGTTTTGTTTTCCTGCCTCGGAACAACTTTAAAAGCTGCGGGATCAAAAGAAAAACAATGGAAGATAGATTTTGATATTCCGGCTGCATTTGCCGTTGCAGCGAAACAAAATGATGTAAAATCTTTTGTACTCGTTTCTTCTTACGGAGCTTCTGCCACAAGCAGTGTTTTTTATTCTAAAATGAAAGGAAAGCTGGAAGATTATATCGCAGATATTAATTTTGGGCAATACATTATTTTTAGACCTGGACCTTTGGTACGTGAAGATACAGACCGATTAGGCGAAAAAATTTCGGTTAAACTTTTCAATTTTCTGAATTCCATCGGGATTCTTACCAAATTGAAACCAATTGAAACACAGCTTTTGGCGCAGAAATTAGTTAAGGCTCCAAAAATTCTTCCGACAGGAAAGAAAATAATCGAACTTAAAGAAATTTTTGAATTTTAATGCCTTAAATCCATTCTCCGGATGCATCATAATCATCTGGAAGATAGGTAAGATATTGCACCATTCTAGGGCTTAAGCCTTTGTTTGGTGATGCGCAATGCGGTAAAGTATTCTTCCAAATTATAAAATCGCCTGCATTGCCCGTTATAGGCTTTGGTTTCAAGGTTTCGATGGCTTTATTTCTTGGATTTTCATTTGGTTCAAGATTATCGAGCCAGTTATTTATTTTGTTATGAAATCCCGGAACACAATGAAAAGCACCGTCATCAATTCCGCAATCCGTAAGATAGAGTAGTCCCTGAAACCCAAAAGTAATGGGCTGTTTTAAACTAATATCCCAATGCAGCGGACTTCCTAAAAAAGTAAAATCGTTAGTTTCAGGCGGGTTAAAACTGACTTTGTCAATCGTTTTGTAAATTTTGGTTGAATTATAAAGCTGTTCGTAAGCCTTTTTTATTCTTGGAGAAAAACGGTTTTTATTTAAGGTTTCATGATCAGAAAAATTAAGCATTAAACCTTTTTGATCTTTATGTCTTTTGTACCAGGTTTCACTTTTATCGGGATCCATTTCTAAATAATCCCAAATGGCGTTAACGGTATCATCGCAGTCTTTTTGCGAAACGGCATTTTTTACAATTACATAACCATTTTTATTCCAGAACTCAAGATCTTGTTCTGAAAGTACATTGTTTATAGTATCAGCGACAGTATTTTCGTTTTTCTGTTGATGGTTAATCCAGATTTTAAAAGTTTCAAAATCAGGTTTTTCAAAATATAGAAACTGAACCGTATCTTCCATGCTGATACCTAATTGGAACAAGGTTTTAATTTCAAGATCCCATTGTGCATCCGTTATAACAGTGGAAGTATTTATAGTGCGGTTCCATAAATTTTCGAGAATATTCCAGGGCATATTTTATTGTTTCAAATCGTCAGGAAGATAATCAAAATACAATTGAAGTGAAAAATCTCCCATTATAATATCATTTGCTACAAATAAATGACCATTAGGAATGTCACCAACTGCTGCATTTGTTGAAATACTATGAATACCGCCGCGAAATGAACCTGCTTTAACCGATTCTATATGAATGGGATTACCTTCTTTATTGACAAGTTCTTGTCCCGGCTGCAATTGCGAAGCCGGAGCGTATTTTCCGTTGCTGAGTAAAAAAAGCTGGTCTGCGCTGCAGGTAATATTTTTTGATGAACCTTGAGAGTCCATTAAATCCAGATAAATCATGCGGGTTTGTTTTCCACATTCGATACCATTGCTAAACGAAACTTTTGCCTGAGAAGCTGTCAGTTTAACGGTACCTGATTCTAATTTCGCAGAAAAAGCTAAAATTGAATCTCCTATTTGAAAGGACTGGATATCTTTTTCTCCGTTGGGAGTTGAGATTTTTGCAGAATAAGCGAAATCATTACTATTTAAGTGTTTTACAGATTGATTTGGGCTTGTTTTCATATGGTGCCGATATTTAGTTAAAACTGCTTATACGTAATTATTATCTCAAATTTAATTAATTATTTTTTCTTTTTCTTAGGTATAAATACCTGTTTTTGTGTTCGTTGCAGGTTAAAAAAAAAGTGCTTAATCTTTTGATAAAGCACTTTTAAATTTTTTTGAGATTCAGATTAATCAATTTTATACGCATCGTCGGCAAAAGTTTGTGGCTCACGATCATTTTCATCATAATCTTCTACCAAATCGTCGTCCAGATCATCTTCATCTAAATCTTCTTCTTCATCCAAATCATCTTCTTCTAATTCACTTTCGTCAAAATCCTTTTCTAAATCTTCATCGTCATCTCTTTCAAGCGCATTCGAAAATTCATTATCCAGATAATTCTGGTCTTCGTTTAAAGAATAAGCCTGTTCAAAATCATTTTCATCTCCAATGTGTTCTTGTTGATATTGATCTACATAACTTTGATTGTCGTTTGTGAAATTACTATCGTCCTGATCGTAATATCTATTATTATCTGCCGTCATATGAATGTTTTTTAAATTAAGTCAGCAGCGAAATCTTGATTTAAATTTCACGCTATTTCAAAAGTACTCAGATAGATGGCATGTTTTCTTATACTATTTCGGCAAACAATTACTTAATTATCATTGAAGGTTTATGAATAAGCAATAATCAAAAGCAATAAATCTTTTATCTTTGATTTGGTAAAACTGAATTATGGAAAAACTGCGAAAACATATTGAAGAAATTATTCCCGTAACGGATGAAGAATTTGAATCGATCAAACCATTTTTCACTATACGAAAGGTTTTAAAAAATCAATATTTGATTAGTCAGGGCGACGAAGCAAAGTACGAATACATTATTGTAAGCGGTATTTTCAGGGTTTTTTATCTTGATGATGACGGAAAAGAACATATTGTACAGTTTGCGACAGAAAACTGGTGGATGTCTGATTATATTTCCTATTTCAACCAAAAGCCCGCTAATATGTATGTTGTATGTATGGAAGCGGGAGAAGTTTTGTGTTTAACGCTCGAAGGAAGAGAAAAACTCTCGATTGCACTGCATAAAATGGAACACTTTTTTAGGGTTAAATTAACCAAAGGATATATTGCGCTTCAGCAGCGAATAATCTCCTTACTTTCTAATAAACCGGAGCAGCGATATAAAGAATTTGCCAATCTCTATCCTAATTTAATGCAGAAGATTCCCAAAAAATATATTGCAGAATATTTAGGTGTAAGCCGTGAAACCCTTAGCAGGCTTTACTCCAGCAATAAATAGCATCATTAAAACCTCTCAAAGTGTGATTTTCGTCACACTTTTTTTGTGACTTGTCTCCTCGCATTCAGGAGGCATACCGATATAAATTTGTCTTGTAAATAATTCATAACCAATTAAAAAATAATACAGATGAAAAAAATTATGATTTTGACAATGGCACTTTCCTTTTTTGCAGCTAGTGCACAACCTAAAAAAGAAAACAAAGTATCGGAAGAAAAAACAAACCACAAAAATGAAACGAAAATGAAAAAGAGAATTTTAATTATTGTATCAAATGCAAATACAATTGGTCCAAACAACAGAAGAACAGGAAGTTTTCTTCCTGAAGTAGCACATCCTTATGCTGAATTTGACAGAGCTAATTATCAAATTGATTTTGCAAGCTTAACCGGAGATACTCCGTATTTAGACGCTCTTAATTTAGCAGGCGACCCAGACAACCTTGCTTTTTTAACTGGAAAAGGATGGGAAACCATGCAAAAAGCAGTAAAGTTATCTAATGTTGATGTAAGTACTTACGATGCCGTTTTTGTTCCCGGCGGATTAGCACCAATGGTTGATATGCCTGAAAACGCGCTTCTTAAAAAAGTGATCAAAGAAACTTACGAACGCAATGGAGTTGTTGGCGCTGTCTGTCACGGTCCTGTATCTTTATTAAACGTAAAACTAAGCGACGGATCGTATTTGGTAAACGGTAAAAACATTACCTCATTTACAGATGAAGAAGAAAAAGGGTACGCTATTGCCGATGTACCATTTTTATTAGAATCGGCATTGACAAAACAAGGCGCAAAATTTCACGCTGCCGCAGTTTGGTCAGCGCACAGTATTGCTGATGGAAATTTGGTTACAGGTCAAAACCCTGCATCTGCAAAAGGAGTAGCCGAAAAAATGATTGTTATTTTAGAAGCTCCTAAAAAATAATAAGCTGATTCTATTGACCTCTTCCAAAATTAGAAAGAGGTCAATATGATTTTAAAAATCAATTATCTCATCAAAAGAAAACAAAATGAAAAATCAAAATCCAATTCATGTTTTCGCAACATGGAAAGTTAAAGAAGGTCAAATAGAAAACGTTTTACAGCTATTAAAAACAGTTCAGGAAAAAAGTATTCAGGAAAGCGGAAACTTGTTTTACAACATTCACCAAAGCATTACAGATGTAAACACAATTGTATTGTTTGAAGGATATACCAGCGAAGAAGCTGTAACAGAACACCGAAATACAGCCCATTTTCAGGATTTAGTTCTTGGGCAGATTGTCCCGCTTTTAGACGAAAGAAATATTATTTTGACTTCGCCAATACAATAAACAGAATATTTTAAAAATTAAAACCGCTAGAATGCGGTTTTTTTATGCTTGTTAATTTAAAGCAAAGCTAAATCTGAAATCTAAATTCAAAAATCTAAATTAGTGTTATATCGCCACTTTTACATATGATAGCGATATATAGTTAATAACGATATTTAGAAAAACAGGTAAAGTCTTTATAATAAAGTGTTTCATATAAAGGCATCATTTTGGTTTCCTTGTTGGTATTCGAATAATCGAAAATCTAAAAAAATTACCAACAATTAATTTTAAAAAAATTATGAAACCAATTTTTAACCAAAATTTTGGGTCTTTAAAAGTATTTATAGGCCTTTTAATCATCAGTTTATTTTCTCTAACCTCTTGTAATAAAAAAGAAGAACCGGCAAAAGCAGCCGAAGAAACTACAGTTGCAGAAGATACCGCTACGGTAAAACCCGCCAATCCACCGGCTAATTTTAAACACCAAACTGCTTTAGTAAATGGTGTCAACATTCACTACGTTATAGGCGGAAAAGGGGAACCGCTTGTACTTGTTCACGGTTTTGGACAAAACTGGTATATGTGGAACCGTCTTTTACCAGAACTTTCGAAACATTTTACGGTAATCGCACCAGATTTAAGAGGAGTAGGCGAGTCTGATAAACCAGAAGGCGGTTACGACAAAAAAACAATGGCAACTGATATTCATGAGTTAGTAAAAAAACTAGGTTATAATAATATCAATCTGGCAGGTCACGATATTGGACTTATGGTAGCGTATGCTTATGCGGCACAATACGGTTCTGAAGTTAAAAAACTGGCATTAATGGACGCTTTGCTTCCGGGAATTGAGCCAGTTTGGTCACAGGTTTCAGCTTCTGCATGGTGGTTTGGATTTTTTGCATGGCCAGCTTCGGGAGATATTGTTAAAGGAAAAGAAAAAGAGTTTTTGACTAATTTCTGGCCAATGGTTGGACACGTAAAAGATCCTTTTACGCCAGAAGAAACAGCAGAATTTGTTAGGGCATATGCTGTAAAAGATGGTGCAAAATCAAGTTTTAAATGGTTTGGGAATTTTCCTCAGGACGGAAAAGACAATTTGGTTTTTGCCAAAACAAAACTAAAAATGCCTTTACTGGCAATGGGCGGCGAATATTTTGCAGCAGCGTTCCTTAAAGACCATTCTAAACTGGTTGCAGAAAACGTAACCGAATCTAAAATTGCAGGTTCAGGACATTGGCTGGTTCAGGAAAATACAGCGCAGGTTCAAAAAGATCTTTTAGCCTTTTTTACTGCAAAATAACTTCAACTTAATAATTGAAGAATCTAAGCTATTTTCTATAAACCATATCTAATGAAAACTAAAAAAATCATTTTAAGATTTACAATCATCGTATTGCTTATTCTAAGTAATGCAGCGGCTTACGCACAATTTCCTATGCCGGATCATGTTCCTATTTGGGATGCAAATACGGTAACTTTAAAACTTCATAAAATTGCAGAAAATGTCTATTCAGTCGCGCCGGAAACGGTTGAAGCCGAAACGACAAAAGGTATTGCACAAGCAACATCTGCAGGTTTTATTGTGGGCGAAAAAGGAGTATTGGTAATTGAAACTTTGCTGAGTAAAAGATTGTACGATCAATTGTATAAACTAATCAGATCTGTAACCGATAAACCTATTGTTTATGCTGTAAACACGAGCGATCATGGTGATCATTGTTTTGGGAATTATTTACTTCCGAAGGAAACTATTATCATTCAGAACGAATTCTGCAAAGAAAACCTTTCTAAAAATTACGAGAATATCAAACAGTTTATGATTATGCTTTTTGGTAAAGGCAGAGGAATTGAAGAAAGCGTTTATCGTCCGGCAGATATTACAATCGCTATCAATCAAAACCTAAAGATTGATATGGGAAAAGGAAACGTTGTGGAAATTATAAACGTGGGAACGGCGCAGTCTCCGGCAGATCTTTTTGTGTATTTAAAATCACCGACGGGAAATGTGCTTTGGGCAGGAAATCCGTTTATTGCCGAAAGTCCGACAATTCCGTGGTTGTTTGACGGTTATTTTCTGGAACCTGTAAATAACCTGAACAAGATTTATAATATGATTGGCGATAAAGATATTGTAGTTCCCGGACACGGCCGAATTACCAATAAAGCCGGAATAAAATATACGATTGATTATGTTGAAGCATTAAAAACAAACGTTGAAAATGCGGTAAAAAAAGGGCTGACTTTAGAAGAAACCAAAACCGCTGTTAAAATGAAAGAGTTTGACAAAGGTTATGAACTTTTTAACTGGCTTCATTTTAATTTCAATATTCCGAATGCGTATAAGGATATCAAACAAAACAGCCCAAAATAATGCTGTTTACAACTTGTAAATGTTTTAAAATAAGGACAATGAAAAATACAATTTTAATACTGATTTTGTTCATTTCATTGTCCTGTTTTGGACAGCAGTATCCTGATTTTAAATCGCTTCGGTATGATGAAAATTATAGTTTCCTAAAAAACGATACCACAACTGATAATTGGTATAAAACAATGAAGTTTTTACCGCTTTCGGCATCTAAAGAATCTTATATTAGTTTTGGCGGAAGTATACGATACCAATATTTTTATGCCGAAAATGAAAATTGGGGCGACGGCCCGCAAGACAGTGACGGTTATGTTTTATCACGCTATTTGTTCCATGCAGATTTTCATACTGGAAAATTTTTCAGGGCTTTTGTACAGACACAAAGCAGTTTAGCCGACAGCAGAATTGATCCGAGTCCGGTTGATCAAAATCCGTTGGAAGTGCATCAGGCTTTCGCCGATTTTAATTTCATAAATGAAAAAAATCATAAGCTTATTTTAAGGACAGGAAGGCAGGAACTCACGTACGGATCACAGCGTTTGGTTGCTATGAGAGACGGACCAAATAACCGCCAGTCTTTTGATGCCGTAAAAGTGATAACTTCAAAAAACAATGTTTCGGCTGATTTTTTCTACAGTCATTTTGTTGTGGCGCATGACGGAATTTTTGATGATAATTCTACTCCCGAAAGACAGTTTTGGGGCAGTTATTTTGTAATTAATAAAGTTCCGCTTATCAAAAATATCGATGTTTATTATTTTGGATATGAAAGAACAAAAGCCACATTTAATGACGGGGCAGGAAAAGAAGAACGGCATTCTGTAGGAACCCGAATATGGGGAAAAACCGAAAACTGGCGTTACGACGGAGAGGCTTTGTATCAGTTTGGTGATTTTGCTTCAAAAGATATCAGCGCGTGGACAGCTTCGATCAATTTGGGATATCGTTTTAATGAAATAAAATTTCGTCCTGAACTGAGCTTTAAAGCCGAAGCCATAAGCGGTGATAAACAAATGGGAGATAATCAATTGCAGACTTTTAATCCGTTGTTTCCACGTGGAGGATATTTTGGTTTAGCCTCTATAATTGGCCCGTCAAATCTTCTGGATTTTCATCCCGGAATAAGTTTACAACTGAGTAAAAATATTGACTGGGTTATCGATTATGATATGTTTTGGAGATACAGCAGCAATGACGGAATTTATGGACCAAATACTTTTTTGATCTATCCGGGAGATACAACATCAAGCAAGAAAATTGGAAACCAGCTTGAAACTGAGGTAATCTGGCAGCCAAATTCGTATCTTTATTTTCGTTTTGAATCCACATGGTTTAATGCGGGAGATTATATAAAAGCTTCGGGAACGGGAAAAGATATTTTTTTCGCCGGAATTACGATGCAGCTTAATTTTTAGATTTTAAAAAATTGTAATTAAAATGAACCGGATTGAAAATGCCAATTTCAATTCGGTTTATAAATCATGAAAAGCTATGAATTATCATAAATTATTTGAACCGTACGAATTAAGCGGAAATCAATTAGAAAATCGTTTTTTAATGGCTCCCATGACGCGTTCAAGAGCTTCACAGCCAGGCGACATTCCAAATGCTTTAATGGCCGAATATTATGCTCAGCGAAGTACGGCAGGTATCATAATTACAGAAGCCACTCAGGTTTCATTGCAGGGAAAAGGCTATGCGAACACGCCCGGTATTTACAGCAAACAGCAAATTGAAGGCTGGAAATTAATAACAGATGCGGTACATCAAAACGGAAGTAAAATATTTCTTCAGTTATGGCATGTGGGAAGAGTCAGCAGTTCAAAAGTTAACGGATTACAGCCTATTGCGCCTTCGGCATTAATAGCTCAAAACACCAGTGTTTATGTATTTGATGGCGCTGTGAACGGAGATGCAACTTTTGTTCCGGTAGAAGAGCCCAGAGAAATGACTAAAACCGATATCGATACTGTAATTCAAGAATTTGTACAAGGAGCTAAAAATGCAATTGAAGCCGGTTTTGACGGAGTTGAAATTCACGGTGCAAATGGTTATTTGATCGATCAGTTTTTGCGAAGCAACAGCAATAAAAGAACTGATGAATATGGCGGAACAAAAGAAAACAGAATTCGGTTACTGATTGAAATTTCAAAAGAAGTAGCAAATGTCATCGGTAAAGAAAAAACAGGAATACGATTATCTCCCTTTATCAGTTTTAAGGATATGAACGATCCTGAAATTCTGCAAACCATAATGATTGCGGCGGCTGAATTAAACAAACTCGACGTTGCTTATATTCACCTTTGCGAGGCCGACTGGGATGATGCACCTCAAATTCCGCTTGATTTTAGAAGAGAGCTCAGAGACACATTTAAAAAGACCATTATTGCGACTGGAAATAAAACTCCAGATGAAGCGGAGAAATTGCTTCAGGAAAATTTGGTGGATTTAGTGGGTTTTGGCAGAAAATTTTTAACCAATCCCGATTATCCTGCTAAAGTAAAAGAAAACTTCAGATTAAATGAAATTTCAGACACTCATACTTTATTTGGCGGCGGCACAGCAAGAGGTTATACAGATTATCCTTTTATGAGGTAAATATTTATCACTAAATCAATAAATTATTAATTTCAAATAAACCCAACAGTCCCGAAGCCTCGGGATAAAACCTGTCGGGTTTTAGGTTTTAGCAGGGCGGGGCTTCGACTTCGCTCAGCCTGAAAGTAAATTATGAAAATAATTGTCATCCTGAGCGAAGTCGAAGGCTGGGTTTACGTAAAAGAACTTCGACTTCGCTCAGTCTGACATTTCTGGATTTAAATTTAAAAAGCTATAACTTTTTATCAATTAAAAATTCAGACAAAAATTCAATTTTTATAGTAGTTCCATTTTGATTTTCAATTAAAAGTTTAGCATCCAGATCATCACTTAAACCTTTTATCAAACTCATTCCAAATGAGTTTTTTCTTTTTGAAGAAATTGCAGCATCAAAACCAATTCCGTTATCAGCGATAGTCAGCAGATAATAATTTCCGGTTGTTTTTTCTACCGAAACATAAATCATTCCCACAGCATAATTTGGAAACGCATATTTTATCGAATTTGTAATAGCTTCATTTAAAATAAGCCCAAGCGGAACGGCCTGTGCCACATCTAACTCTAATGGTTCTGCTTTTATTTCAAACCGAATTCTTTGTCCCAAATTGAAAGATTCCTTTAAATATTCAGCTAATTCTTTAATGTATTTCGGCATATTAATTGTCGAAATATTTTCAGAATTATATAATTTTTGATGGATTAAAGACATTGAATGAATTCTGTGCTGGCTGTTTTTTATTGCCGACAATGCCATTTCATTATCTAAATAAGCCGATTGTGAATTGAGCAGGCTAATAACGGTTTGCAGATTGTTTTTTACCCGATGATGTATTTCTTTTAAAAGCCATTCTTTTTCATCAAGCAAATGCCGCAGGTTTTTATTTTTTTGGTTTATTTCTTTTTCTTTCAATTCAAGTTTAACATTATTTCGCTGTTTCAGTCGGTATCTGTTAAATAGTAAACCAATAATAATTAAAAGCAAAATAAGACTCCAAATAGATAATGTATTTAAGAGTTTTGATTTTTTCAGCTCACTTTTTTGTAATATGGATTGTTTACCTAAAAGCTTTATTTCGTGTTCTTTATTTTTGGTTTGATACTGAATTATAAGTTCTTCTATTTGTTTGTTTTTTGAAAAATTAACGACAGAATCATTTATCTTTTTATAATTTTTATAATGGTTTAAAGCAGATTGATAATTTCCTTGCGCAGAATCGATTATAGACAGCGAGATTTCGAGATTTTCAGAATTATAATTTCTTTTATATTTCTTTGACAATGCTAAAATTTTATCTGTATATAACTTTGCTTTTTCAGTTTGATGTCTGCGGGCATAAAAAGAAGCCATTGAAGAATAAGCATTTAAAACATCCATTAATGTTTCGGGACCAGACAATTGACTGGCATAACGGTCCATTTCCTTAAAGTATTTTTCTGCTAAAACAAAATTATTTATCTGCGCATAACAATTTGCTTTCGTACTATTCACAATCATTTTATCAAAAAGATCAACAGGCGGATAATCTGCCGTCATGGAATTCAAATAATTAATGGCTTCCTGATTTTTTCCTTTAGATGACATGGCCAAAACCAGACTAACGTAACTTCTGTAAAAGCCTCCGCTGTTCATATTTTGATGTCCCATTTCGACACTTTTTTTGTAAATATCGAGGGCTTCTTCATAATGTCCAAGTGTCAAATACACGTTTCCAAAACGCAGGTAAAAAATGTCTGCAAAGTTATAATCCTGAATAGTTTCCATTGTTTTTATACTTTTTAAAGCATAATGCAAGGCACTTTTTGTATTGTAAAGAAAGAGTTCTATATATGAAATAGTAGCTTCGGTAAAATGAGTATGCTTAAAACCTATTTTTCTCTGATCGTATAAACTTTGATAAAATTCTTTTAAGGCAAGTTTTACATTTCCTTTCCCGTAATGAACGGTTATCAGCCTCATATGGTTTTCTATTTTCTTTTCTGGCAGATTTAACTGCGTATAAAGTTTTATAGCTTCATTTAAAATGATTTCTTTTTCAGGATCTGAATTTGAAAGACATAGCGCCTCGCTTGCTAAAGCATCTGCAAGTGATTTTAAATCATTTTGCTTTCGGCATTCCTTTATAACTTTGATGAAACAATTTTTACTTTCTGCAAAACGAGATGCCTGTGCATAATATTTTCCAAGCAATAATAAACTCTGCTGCTGTAGTTTTTTATCTTTCAGCTTATTACTTTCTGTTAAAGCTTCATTTATAGAAGTAAAAGCATTTTGAAGGTCATTTGCTTTTGTTCCGGTTTTAAAAAGATAGAAAGAGCCCAGCTGCAAAAGCATTTTAATTTGAGTATCATTTTTTGATTTGGATAAAAGCTTTTTATAGGCGCTGATATTTCCTTTTTCGATAAGTTCATTGCCTATTAAACTTGCATTACTGTCATAACCTTCATTATAACTTAAATAAACAGGTAATTTGTAAGCTTTACAGGTTAATACAACCGAACTGTCTTCATCAATTTTTCCCTGATTTTTAGCATATAAAAACATTGAACCAAACTGGATCAGTAATCGTTTTTTCTTTAAATCATAATCTGCAGTAGAAGATGTTGTTTGAGAAATACTATGAAACGAAATAAAAAGCAGAATAAAAGCATAAATTTGTTTCATAAGTATTTAATAAATAACGACTTAATTGATCGTTAATGAACAAATATAGGGATATAAATCAAGTCTTTAGAGTTCTCCGGCTTGTATCTGCTATCATAATTTAACAGTTAATATTGATTTTCATAACCTCTTGTTTAAAACTATATTTTTTCTGTTAAATAATTTTAGAATAAATTTCTGTTCTTTGCAGTAATAAAATAAGGAATACAGTCTTTGCTGAAAAAATTGGTGTACAATATTATTTTGAACATTGAGTTAAGACTAAGGATCATATTTACGTTATGGACAATAAAAAGTTTATATTAAGTTTAAAAAATGGTAATGAAGCTTCTTTTAAAGAAGCTTACCTAAATTACTACGATAAACTTATTGGTATTGCCAGACGATTTAATTTTACAGTTCTTACTCCGCAGGATTTTGTTCAGGAAACTTTTTTAAGACTTTATAATAAAAGAGAATTACTTAACGAAGATGTTTTATTCGATAAACAGCTCTTTGTTATCTGCAAAAACATTATCATCAATCACGTTAACAGGGAAAATAAAATAATTCAGCTCGATACTTCAAATTTTGAAATCGAAAATGAAGATTATGATGATGTGATTTTTGAAGAAAGAAAAGAAAAACTGTATGCTTTTATAAATTTACTTCCGGAGCAGCAGCAAAAAATATTTACTTTACACAAACTGGAAAACCTTAGCTATAAGGAGATTGCGGCAATGACAGACCTTTCTGAAAAAACAATTGCCAATCATATTTACCTCGCCAGTAAATTTATTCGAAAAAAAATCGAAAACGATTAGGAACTTTTTTGTTCTCGTTTGTTATACTAATAAACAGAAACAAAAATGCATATTGAATCTTATAAAACTGATGTTAAAACCAAGGAAGATGCAAGCTTTATTGTAGTGCTTCTTAGGTTTATCATTTCTGATTGTTCGATGGATTTTGTGGTAGATGATAGTAATCATATTCTAAAAATCGAAACGAACAGAGAGATTAAAGAAATGGTGTATGGTGTTTTTAATAAACAAGGATTTTATTGTCAAAAACTTTAACGCACTAAAGACATGGACGAAAAGAAAATAGAAGAGGAATTGAAAAAAATATGGGACGAAATCCCTGTTTCACATTCTGATAATGAAAAAGAGATGTCTTGGGAACAATTCCAGGCAAAGGCATTTTCTCCAAAAAAGAAAAAAAATAACTCTTGGCGTTATTTTGCGGCAGCGGCGGCTGTTTTGATTTTTGTTCTTATAGGAACCGGACTTTATTTTAACGGAAGTGATCCTGTAAGGAATAATATTCAACTTACCGAAAATGTAATTGAAAATACAACTTCGATAATAAAAACGGCTGTTTTACCAGATAGTTCAAGAGTAGAATTGAGCCCGAATTCTAAAATTTCGTATGCCAGTAATTTTGCATCAAATAGAAAACTTGAAGTTTCCGGAGAAGTTTATTTTAAAGTAACAAAAGATAAAAAACATCCGTTTCAGGTATTTTGCAACGAAACAACCACTACAGTTTTAGGAACTTCTTTTACAGTAAAAGGATATACTCAAAAAGGAGTAACGGTTGAACTTTATGAAGGAAGTGTTCAAATGAATGTAAAAGACCGCAATGAAAAATGGATTTTAAAACCGGGCGAAAAATTTACATACGGAAACCAAACTACATCGGTTACAGAATTCAACCGATTTATAGATTTTGATAATCAAAAGCTAACAGATGTAAGCACTTATATCGAAACAAATTACGGTTATAAAGTAATTATGCCGCAGGAATACGAGAACCAGCGAATCACGATACGCATCAATAAAAAAGAAGATTTAAATACGATTATCCAATTAATATCAGAAATGTATAACCTAAACTATGAAGTAAATGAAAAATTAAAACAAGTTACTTTTCAATAGAAAAGAAAAGGATGCACTAGCCGCGAAACTAAAAACATCCTTCCTATAGTCAGGATAGTATAAAACTATTCCATTTAATAATATTCAAAAATACAAAATTTCATGAAGCATATAATTTCAGCGTGCTTTTTTTTATTCAGTTGGGGAGTTTTTTCTCAAAACGTCACGGTAACTGTAGATCAAACGGTAACATTAAAGGAATTCTTTAAACAAATTGAAAATCAATCTGATTTTAAATTTGCCTTTACAGATCAAATTAATACCAGCCAAAGATATTTTACGCAAAAAAGCGTGTATACTAATATCGATATCAAACAGCTTATTAATGAATTAAATAAAAACACATCGATTCAATTTTCGATTGTAGGCAGTAATATTTTTGTAAAACAAAAAGCTGTAAAAACGGCTAAAAAAAAAAATAAACTGACAGGACAGGTTCTTGATGAAAACAAGGAACCCGTAATAGGAGCGAATGTTTTCATCATAGAACTTTCTACCGGTGTTACAACAGATATTAATGGAAACTTTAGCATAGATGTGGACAGAGGTATTTACAATCTGGTCGTAAGTTATGTGGGTTTAAAAAACAAAGAAAGACAGATTGCAGTTGATGGCGATGAAAGAATAAAATTCAACATGGAATCTGACAGTCAGCAGCTAGAGCAGGTAATTGTAACCAATAGTAAAGCTGTTGATGTGAGAAATACTCAAATGAGTGTGAGCAAACTTTCGATGGCAGAAATCAAGCGAATTCCTGTTGCAATGGGTGAGCCTGATCCTTTAAAATCACTATTAACATTGCCGGGAGTAACAAACGCAGGAGAAGCTTCTTCTGGTTTTAACGTTCGTGGAGGTGCAGCAGATCAAAATTTAATTCTGCTGGATGGAGCGCCTGTTTATGGTGACTCCCACATGTTTGGATTTTTCTCTATTTTTAATGCTGATGTTGTAAACGGATTAGATTTATATAAAGGTGGAATTCCGTCTAAATTTGGCGGACGCGTATCTTCTGTTTTGGATGTAACACAGCAAACCGGAGATTTTGAAAATTACAAAGTTAACGGAGGAATTGGTTTAATCTCAAGCCGTCTTTTAGTGCAAGGGCCAATAAAAAAGGATGTTGGTTCGTTTCTTATTGCAGGTCGTGCCTCTTATGCACATTTATTTTTAAAACTGGCTGATAATAATAATTCGGCTATGTTTTATGATATTAATGCTAAGTTCAATTATAGATTGGGCGCTAATAATTCACTTGCTTTTTCTGGATATCTTGGAAATGATGTTTTTGACATAAATGACCGTTTTTCTAGTACTTACGGAAACACAATGGGAATTTTAAGCTGGAAACATAAATTTTCAAATAACCTGAATACTAATTTAGCTGTTTTTTACAGTGATTATAAATTTAACCTTGGTTTACAGCAGGAAAGTTTTGACTGGAACAATAATATTCGAACATACGGATTGAAGTATGGCTGGAACCATATTGTAACAGATAAGTTTAAATTAAACTACGGAATCGACGGTCAGTATTATAATTTCAACCCCGGAACAGTACAGCCTACAAGTTTAGATTCGGATTTTAATTACAAACAGCTGGATAAGAAATATTCGTTAGAAACATCAGCTTATATTGATTTTGAGAATCAAATCACGCCAAAATTAAACCTTCGTTACGGACTTCGTTATAGTTTGTTTTATCGTTTAGGTAATGAAACGATTAACACGTATCAAGATGGAAAAGCAGTAGTATTTAATCCGTTATATCATATTTATGAAGAAGGTACTCCAACCGGAAGTATATCTTATGGAAAAGGAGATAAAATAAGCAGTTTTGATAATCTTGAACCTCGTGTGGCATTATCGTATGCTTTTAGTGATGATGCTTCTGTAAAAGCAAGTTACAACAGAATGGCGCAGTACATTCATATTTTATCTAATACACAATCGCCATTGCCTACAAGTGTCTGGACGCCAAGCGGACCGTTTACAAAACCGCAGTTGCTGGATCAATATGCGGCCGGATATTTCAGGAATTTTAAAGACGGCGATTATTCTTTTGAAGGAGAATTATTTTATAAAAAGATACAAAACCGTATTGATTACATTGATGGTGCCGATATATTGGCCAATAACAATATCGAACAGGTTATCTTAAATGGTAAAGCCAGATCGTATGGTATGGAATTATCTTTTAGAAAAAATACCGGAAATTTTACAGGATGGGTTTCATACACTTTATCAAGAGCAGAACAAAAAACACCGGGAAGAACTCCTGATGAACCGGGAATTGCAAATGGTGACTGGTATTTATCAGGATATGATAAACTGCATAATTTGAACATTGTAGGAAGTTATGAGTATAACCCTAAATGGTCATTTAATGCTAATTTCACCTTACAATCGGGCCAGCCGGTAACGTATGCAAATAGTTATTATGAATTTGGCGGAATCAACATTCCAAACTTTTCACTTCGAAATGAAAACAGACTGCCGCTTTTTCACCATTTAGATTTAGCAGCAACATACACGCCAAAACCGGATAAAAAGAAAGGATGGCAGAGCTATTGGGTATTCAGCCTTTATAATGTTTACAACAGAAAAAATGCAGCTTCTATGACGTTTGCAACAAATGAAGACACGGGAGCGAATGAAACCAGAAGACTTTCAATTTTTGGAGTAGTACCTGGAATTTCTTATAATTTTAAATTTTAATGAGTATGCAAAGGATTAATAAATATAATTTTAAAAGTAAAGTACTAGTTTTATTCAGCTTATTTTGTGTGCTGTTTTTATCATCTTGTGAAGATGTAGTCAATCTTGATTTAGAAACTGGACAGACAAGAATAGTAGTCGATGCTGAAATTCTATGGTTTAAAGGAACAACTGGTAACGAACAAACTATAAAAATCAGTAAAACAGCCCCGTATTATAATAACACAACGCCAAAAGTTTCGGGAGCGCAGGTAAGAGTTGAAAACAGTACCGGAACTGTTTTTACTTTTAATGAAACAGAACCGGGTATTTATGTCTGTACTAATTTTGTTCCTGTTCTAAATGCAGATTATACGCTTTATGTGCAAGCAGAAGGCCAGAGTCTTACCGCTACAGAAAAGCTGACTTCTGTAACACCTATTGAAAGAGTAGAGCAGGCAATTGTTCCTGATTTTGGAGGAGAGGATGTTATAGAACT
The DNA here is from genome assembly GCF_031455715.1 of Flavobacterium sp. 2755. Classification (NCBI taxonomy): domain Bacteria; kingdom Pseudomonadati; phylum Bacteroidota; class Flavobacteriia; order Flavobacteriales; family Flavobacteriaceae; genus Flavobacterium; species Flavobacterium sp. 2755. The sequence goes on along the minus strand of NZ_JAVDTG010000004.1, from coordinate 295,573 downwards.
GACTTTTTATTATAAAGATCCTGCTGATCAGGTGAACTATTACCTTTCAGATTATAAAAGTGAATTCCTGATTTATCCGGAATATGATCTTACAGATGATGATTTCTTTAACGGAAATGAAGTAAGTAATAGGTTCAATCATGAAGATATGAAAGCAGGAAATACAGTTGATATTACACATCGCGGTATTTCAAAAAACTTTTATAACTATATGAACTTACTTTTAGAAATATATGGCGGAAGTCCGTTTTCAATTCCTCCCGGAAATATCCGCGGAAACATTGTAAACACTACCGATGCTAATAATTATGCCTTTGGTTATTTCAGGCTTTGCGAAGCCGATAAAGTTTCCTATTTGGTAAAATAAAGATTTTAATTAGGTTGATTTGTACGCGAACATCTGGCATTAAAGTAATTTAGTGTCAGATGTTTTTTTATGGTACTATTTCAATCAATAAGCAGTATTTGAAATACTATTAAAGCTCTTCGTTTGTGAATTCAATTTTACTTAAATTAATAATATCAGGTCGTTCTGAATCCGTTTCGTGTGAAATTTCAATCTCATTTTCAGATATAAATTTTATTTCCTTATCACATCCTACATGACAAGATTCTACAGTAATTGGAAAATATAATTTTTTGTTTTTATCATAACCTATAATGTTGTTTCGAAAATAAGAAACAATCTTAAAATCGTCATTTTCAATTACTCGATCTTTATCGTATTCTCCATTAAATTCAAATAAATTTTCGCTATAATAAGTACTTTTTACAATAGTTGGGTAAGAACTTTCTTTTCCTTCAGGATAATTGTCTTCATCCCATTTTTGTTCAAAATTCTTATAATAATTGATGTCTTTTTCTTCCTCAGTTGGTTTATAAATCCATTTACTTTTAGCACCAAATTGATATAATTCGTTGTAGATTGCAGTATTAGCTTCCAGAGTTTTATCTTTTGTAAATTCACCATCAACAAATTCACCGGATCTCAAACTATATTCACCATCATATTTTAAAGTATAAAACTTTAGATTATTTATATTTAGCATAATAAAACTTAGGTATATTCCAGGATCACCGTTGCCTAAAGGAGATTCTTTTATCGAAAATAGAAAATAATCTACACCTTGATTTTTTTTTCTTAAAGTATGTTTTGGGTCGATTACGATATGATTATAGTCACTTATTACCAAAGTGTCACTTTTAAGCAACTCAAGATTTTTTTTATACTTTGAAGCTATTATTATATTTTTTGCACCGCCAAGATAAAAATCATCCTCGTCGCCAGCATCGCTGCCAGATATTTTAATTACTTCAGTATTATCCTCATTGTTAAAAGAAAATAAAGTTACCGTTCTTACTGTTTCGTCGTTATCTTCTTTAATCTTTGGTAATGTGTTTTCCTCGTGTACTTTTTGATTCGAAATTTTTTCTTCTTTCTTGCAAGAATGCAGCATAATAGAAGATAAAAGAATTATGGCTAGTTTGGTTTTAATGGTGCTCAATTTAGTTATCAGGTTTTAGGTTATTGGCAAGATAAAAATTATTTCAGAATTAAAAAATATCCTATGAAATGTCTTTTCATTGATAAATAAAATTTGTTAGATTTACTGAAAAACAAAACGTGATAAAAAAAATACTCTGCCTGTTTCTTGTTTCAATTGCTGTGATTTCGTGTAAAAAGGAAAAAGAAACTCTCAATAAAACAGCGGTAAAAACTCATCAAATTAGTGAAGATGAAACTACAGAAACGGTATATAAAGATTATACAACAGCTCCTGTCGATTTTTTGGATGAAAAATATAAAATTGATGGTTTAGACTTTCCAGGTATTTCACCACCTTATCCTGCCTATCATTTTTATGATGAAAATTTAGGACAGTTTAATGTCAACTATGTCGGAAAGTCAAGGTTAATCCGTTATTATTGGGATACTGATAATTCAGATGGTTTTTTTGCTCACTTTAGACCTGAAAATCCGGCTGAAGAAGACCCAAAACTAATGAAAAAACAGGCAAATGATATTATAAAAAGGAGCTTAAACGATTATTACTTTGTTGTTGAATTTTCGCCTAAAGAAGCATTAACCCGCAGTAAAGACGGATTTCTTCAATCAAAAAAAGATGCCTATACTTATTTTTATGTTTATGAAAATAATAAATGGATTTTTTTGAAAAGGCTTTTTACCAGTGATATTCAAAAAGAAGGAATAGAGCTTTTCACAGAATTACTATTACCTCATAAATTAAAAGACATTAAACCAATTGCAGAAGAATTTCAAGGTAAATTTACTGCTGAAGCCGACGGAGAATATACTTCGGAAGGAACTGGTCATACTACTTATTATTTTACGATTACAAAAAATAAAATTGATTTAAAGTATGAATCTTTTATGGGGGATTTTGTTTGTGAAGGCGAATATAAAGGAATACAGAATGGTACTATTTTAGAATTGTATTATGATAGAGAAGACGATCGCTGTTTAAAATTAGATCCTACTTATTTAATAAAAAGAGAAGATGATGATTTTTTTATAAAAGGAATTGGCGGCGAGGGAACTATTAATGAATGGATAAAAATGGATAAAGAATGATAAAAGTTAGAATAATGATTTGCTTTCTGATTCTTTCATTATGTGCCTGTAAAGAGGCAAAGAAAGAAATAAAAGAAACAAAAGAAATAACTCCAAAAGGAGTTGAAGATAAAGTTCAATCTGCCAGTAATGATCAATTAAGTGATTTCGTTGGAGAGTATGAATTTAAAGATCCGGATAATCCAGAGGAAAACCTTCTTTTAGTTTTGAAAACAGCAGATATCAAAAGCATAGCTGATTTTGAAGGATATGCTTGGGAAGAGAAAAATGAAAAAGGAGAAGTTGCAGAGAAAACACTAGTCGGATTATTTTACGGTAATACAGATTTATTTGATCAAGCGAGGGAAGGCTATGAACCTGGTTTTTTTGTTGCAAATGTACAAATTGAACCTGCTGGAGAGAATTCATTGCAAGTAAATATTCGGGCAGCAGCTTCGGATATTTTAGAAAATCCTGTTCCGCCGACAATTAAATCAACCAAAGAAGCTTTGGAAAAAGGTAATAAAAAATGGGAGATAACAGAAATTGATATTTTCAGAGAGTTAATTTTTGAAATTAAAAATCCTAAGAAATTAATACTCAAGTCAGATTTAGGTTTGGAGGATAAAACATTTAAAAAGGTAAAATAATTACTTAGAGAATTAAAAAATGAAAGAACAGCTTACCGAAATTATAAGGCAGGTTTATCATAAAAAGAACAGAAATCTATTTACATTTTTAACTGGGGCAGGAATTTCCGCAGAAAGCGGTATACCAACTTACAGAGGAGTAGACGGAATATGGATAAAAGGAACAAAATTTCATAAACCGGAAGAATTTGGTACGTTTAAATATTTCAAGGAAAATCCCGAAGAAGTCTGGCAGTATTCCCTGTTTAGAAAAAAGATGTTTGAAAATGCCCAGACAAATCAAAGTCACCATGAAATAACAGCAATTGAAAACCTTTTGCAAGACAGATTTCATTTAATAACTCAAAATATAGACAATTTACACCGACGTGCCGGTACGGAAAGAATCTATGAAATACACGGAAAAACCAGAGAAATCAAATGTTCTAACGGATGTAAAGAGATAGAAAATTTACCTGCTGAAATTGAAGGTAAAGATATAGATGAAGACCTGACAGAAAAAGATATCGAATTATTGAAATGCAAAGAATGCGGCAGCTGGATGCGACCAAACATTTTATGGTTTGATGAATATTATGATGAAAAAACAAATAAAAAATTCAGCTCTTTAAAAATCGCTAAAAACTCAGGAATTCTATTTATTGTTGGCACTTCTGGAGCAACAAATCTGCCAATGGCAATTGCAGAAACCACATTGAAATATGGCGGAACAATCGTTGATATTAATACCGAAGACAATTTATTTACAGAACTTATTAAAGACAAGAAAAATAAAATTATCATTCGTGAAACTTCAACAGAAACATTAAAAACAATACGAGAAATATTGCAAAATATATCAGAGGAATAACGATTTTTAATATCAAAATCTATGTGCCAAAGCGGAAAAGAAATCAAACTTTGTACCTGCGTTCCCAATGGAATGGATACTATTATTCACCACAAGAATTCCCGAAAAAACAGACAAAAAAGACGTGTCGATTTTACCTGGACGTTAGAAAAATGTTTGGGCTGGAGTAAAACTACAATGGATGGAATGGGGTATATGCCAGAGAAAGCTTTAACGGAAGATTTGACAAATGAAAGAATGCTTGTTGATCTTAACAGTAAAAATTGTTTCGATTTCGATTATGAGCCTAATGAAAAAGATAATCTTCAAATTTTCACTCCTGAAAGCTCTATTAGAAGACATTTATCTTTTATTTTTCGAAATGGAGAATGGGTAGCAGGTTCTCATATGCCTTTTATGTACGAGATGGAGAAAATAAATTTTGGAAAAGTAACTTTAGAAGATAAAACTGAAAATAAAAATGATTAAAAAAACACTATTTCTGCTAATAACTGTACTTACATTAATAAGCTGCAAACATCAAAATGAGGAGAATAAATCTTTAAATATAAAAAAAGAGAATAGCAGCAATTTAGAAGATCTTTTAAAAAAGAATAAAGATACTGACAGTATTATTCAGGTTGAGGAGACTGAAAAACTTACAGAACTTCTTTTTAAATGCAAAGAAAACGACAACGGTATGTCGAGATATGATGATCCTTTAAATAAAACCTGTGTATGCAATGAAACTACATTTGACGGCGCTTATGAAATATTTTATAAGGAGTCACCAGATTACGAACAAAAGAATTTATTGAAAAAATTACCACAGAAAAATAAGGAATGGAAAGCTCCTGATGCGGAGGTTACCTACACATGGGTTGAGCAGGATACATTAAAAATAAACTTGTTTTATCAAGGCGGCGAAGACACTTATGTTTTTTATAAAAACAGCGATAATAAAATAGAATACAAACAATATGTATCGCTGCCGTAGCTTTAGGTTTAATCACAGCGATAACCATGCAAATCTAATCCTTCAACATAAATTGTTTTAAATTTATCATTTTTTTGCTGGATAAGAATTCTTCTTTCGGGAAATTTAGTTTTCGATTTAGCGGAAGTTTTTCCCCATAAAAAATCATCATTATAAACAAAATAGGCAGGACCAATATTAGCAAACACTTTTACTTTGGTGCTGTCTACATCGCTATATCTATAAACGATGCTGTCGTCCATTTTTTGAATTTTTCTTTGAATGGGAAAATAGCCTTTTCCGTAATTTAGATTTAATGGTTTTTTAGAACATAAAAGTGGTTTTCCGTTTTTAGCAGTATCAAAATTTTTGATGGTCAAGCCAATAAAAGATTCTCTGCAATCATCAATTCTGCAGATGACTTCATCAACTTTCATTTCTGCAAAACCTTTAGTTCCGTAAACATAATATTTTGGTTCGATGATTTTTTTAATCTCCTTTTCTAAGTTTTTACTTTTAACGAGCTTGACAATCCCTAAAGTATCATAATATTCAAATTTCTTATTTTTTACAGCTTTAGGATTATAAAAACCAGCCTCTAATGAATCGGTTTCATTTATTTGGCTGTAAATTTTCTCGTATTTGGATATGGTGTCAGATTCAAACATGGTCATAACAATAGCTACTGTATTATCTGCCAGATCATAAACGGGATAGATACTATCTTCTTTAATTTCTGATTCTAATTTTGAGTTATCTTCTGCTATTTCTTTTAATGGAATATTCTTGTGTTCTTTCTTTTTTTCCTGACATGAGAGAAACAGGTAAAATGAAATGATAAAGAGAATAAAAGTTGTTTTTTGCATTGGATATTTTTAAATAGATTTCGAAATGTTTTTATAAAGATGACTAACAACAGCCTATTATATCAACTACTTTTTTCAGCTTTTTAGAATAACCAATATAAGTCATATCTTCTTCTGCAAGTGAGATGGAGAACAAAGGCCTTTTATCATTTTGACATTCTATAAAGGCATCATAGTTCATAAAGTCGTCCTTTGACTGACCGAGAACACCATCCTTTTCTATTTCATTTTTATCAGATATATCAGTAAAAGAATTTGGATCAACCATTTCTTTAGCTTCGGTTAAGATGTACTTTTCCATTTCTTCATCATTTTTAATATGTATCAAATGATAACCATTTGCCATATATCTTGTTTTAAAAGACTTTTCATAGATCAATTCACCAACGCTGTTAAAAATTTGAAATACTGATGTTGTTTCATTAATATTTCCCTTTGGAACGGTAATAATAAATTTATCCTCAGTTGACAAATCTGAGAATTTTGCAGACAAAGAGTCTTTAAATTCTTCTTTGATTACTGTATTAACAGGATCGAAATATACTTCTGCCGGCGGGTGTGCAACGGTTGAAGTATCTTTTTGGGATAAAGTATCGCTTACAATTGCAGTTTTTTTGATTGGCTTTTTTTCAACTTTATTGCAGGCATAAAATAGTAAAATGGATAAGAAAACAACTAGAGTATTTTTATACATATTTTGATTATTTGAATTGAATTTTAATATTTAAAATAACTTATTTAACAGCTTTACCATTCCATTTTTCACTCAAATATTTTCGAAGCGGAATATCATAAAATACCATTACCAAATACGCAAATGCAATCAACAAAATTGTTCCCAAAATAGTAATAATAGTCAGCTGTAAAGTATCTGGTTTATGCGAAGTATAATAATTACCAAACATCCACAATGCGGCATAATGCGTCATGTACAACGGATAAGAAATCTTTCCGGAAAATATGCAGATCTTTTTAAGGTTTGGAGTCAATTCTGCGCCGGCTCCCAAAGCAATTAACAAAGGAAAATAAAATAAAACTACCAAAGGTTCAGACAGCCAGTTCCACTCTGAAGATGGCATTACAAAAGCCATAAGCAATAATATAGTCAGACTAATAAATCCAAGTTTGTTTTTAATAACCCAGTTGCAGCGATAAATAAGCAAACCCGCTAAAAAAGAATAAGAAATTCGAGCGCAGCCATCCCAAAATGTCGGACCGCTCCAGCCTCCCAGTAAATTTTCTGAATTATAAGCCACATAACAAATCGCCGCAGCAGCCAGAATCGTTAGAATTTGAAGGTAAAATCGATTAATACGACACAGTACAAAAGCATATACAATATTGGCAATATATTCCCAAAAAAGTGACCAGGCCGGAGCATTAAAACTGAACAAATTAAAACCACGATCAGCAATTACAGGCAGCGGAATAAGAAATAAAGAACAAATAAAAGTTAGAACGATTTTACCCGTACTATACAATTCTGGATGACCGCCAAAAGGATCAAACAAAAACGCCAATAAACCTAACACAGAACCTATAATAACAAGCGGATGAAGCCTAATAATTCTGGATATAAAAAACTTACCAAGTCCCATTTTTGCTATACGATCATCATAAGCATAACCGATTACAAATCCGGAAAGGCAGAAGAAAAAATCGACTGCTAAAAATCCATGTCCAATAAAATTTTGAGTTGGATCTGTAAAAACCCATTCCATAAAATGAAAAACCACAACCGCAATCGCAGCAATGCCTCTTAGTCCGTCGAGAATTTCAAAATGTTGTTTCGTTTGTAGGTTTGATGCAGTAATTGTATTCGTATTCATTTTAATGTATATCCGGTCATATTAAACTAAAGGCGTCGATAAGCACATGCGTACTTTCATGGCAAGATATATAAAATTATCTTGCCAAGTAACCAGAAAAAGACAAAAAATTATGGTATTGTTAGAATAATTATTCAAAATTTTTCCTCAAACCAATTATAGTTTGATTTGGAACATCAAGATTTACAAAACCTCTGCGGGGTCTGTCTAAATCAAGTGTAAATAAAATTACTAACGATACCAAAAGACAAAAACCAATTTGAACTAACCAGTCAATTTTGCCTTTAAGACCTTCAGAATAGCCACTGTAGAATGCAATTATCATAGACAGAAAAAACAGCATAACTAAAATGCTTTCGGGAACTTTTGCTTTTTCTCCGGATAGGCGGGAAGTAGTAACATCAATCAGGTCATTAAGTGCAGGAATCATTTGCTGTGTCGCAGCAAGATTAGCCGGATCTTTTGAAAGAGTGGTCGCACGTTTCCATAATTTCGCAGAAATAACCTGTGATAAACTATCAGCCTTTAAGATTCCTTTTGTGTCGGGACCTACTTTGTAGTATGAAATTCTTGTTTCGACATAATCCTTAAAATCTTTGCGGAACAATGCTCGGGTCGAATCCGGATATAAATCACTTCTTAATATAGCGGTACCAATGATATTGGATTCATCAACAACAATTTTTCTTCGGGAATCGTAACGATCACCACTCATGCTAAATGTAAATGCCAGTAAGAAAAAAAGTAAAGCAATAAGAGAAGATGTTTCTGTTGTTTTTTCATCTTCAGGGTTTTTCTTCCGAATATGATTTCCGGCTACTTTTCCAATAAAACTTGAAATAAGCATTAATACAAAAAGCAATAGCGCAATTACCCACGCGTCAGTTTGATAGAGAATACCTGTATCCATACGATTAGCTGTTTTTTAGAAATAATGAAACGACTGAATTAACAGAAAAAGACTCTCAAATATAAATAAAAAAAATGTAGGAATTAACTATGAAGCAGCAAGTTGTAATTTGCAGTTAGTTTGTCAGGCTTCTTTTTTCTTCAAACATCGGCCCCTGGGCTCATCACCTTCATGAAGGACAATATCAGAATGTAAAAATTGTGCAGCATCTGCAGAATCTTTTACTTTGGCTGCGCTGCGTTCTAACATTTCGGCTTCAAACTCTGTTAATACGCTTTTCCTGATTCCGGATTTTCTCCATTGCGATAAAGGTTTACATCCTTTTGCAATTGCCCTTGCGAGCGACAATGCATCCAGAAGCGCTTGATTGGCACCTTGTCCTTTAAACGGACTCATTGGGTGCGCAGCGTCTCCAATCAATGTTGACGAGCCTCCTTTATCTAATAATTCAGATTCAAGTAATTGACGATCATAAACAGGATAACCCGAAATCTGAGCGGCTAAAGTTGCCTCTAAAATCTGCGGAATTGGATCGTGCCATTGTGTTCTGCGGCAGGCTTCTTTTTTTAAAGCTAAAGGCCCAAGAGCACTTAAAGATTTTGCTTCGTCTTCAGACATTGGAAAACTCAACTGCCACATCACAGAATCTGAAGTATAAGGCATGATATAAATTCGTTCATTGCCATTTGCGGTTTGAAATACAGTTGCAGAATCCAGCAAAGAACTATCAACACCTTCAAGTGCACTTAACGGACAAATGCCCAATATTACAATACAATCCAAATAACGTAAAGGCGTAATATCATCGCCGATTAAAAGCTTTCGCACCGAACTTCGAATACCATCGGCACCCACAATAAGATCAGCTTTGGTGCTTTTTATTTCACCATTTACCAGAAAGTTTATGTCTAGACTTTCATCCTCACATTCTTTAAAATCAACTAATTGATGTCCCCATTTTATAACATCATGTCCGCCAAGTTGTTCGAGAAGTTCTAAGCGAAGTGATTGTCTTGCGATATGAACATTAGAACGTTTTGCAGCTACTTTAGCATCAGTCTGCAGCCATTTTCTAATTCCCCATTCGCCAACCACTTTTCCTTCGGGAGTATGAACCAAATGTCGTGTAGAAACTACGCCGTCTTTTAAAGAAAAAATGCCTAAACCTTCGATCGCTTTACTGGCTTGCTGCAAAGTAAGTCCGTAACCCTGAGATCGGGCAGAGAAGTTGTCATCGCGCTCATAAATAGTAAAAGGAATTCCGCGGTGCAAACAGGCAACAGCAAGCGCAGTTCCGCCAATTCCGGCACCAATAATAGCAACGTGAGGGTAATTTTCTGTATCTGGTTCGGGAAAAAAGTTAGATTCAATTAATCCAGATCCGTTGCAGTTCAAACATTTATATAAGTTAGCCTTAGGACGAACAGGAGGAGTTCCATTGCCTTGTGTTTTTTCAAATTCTTCGAATGCCATTTGGTAATTAAGCCGTACTTTTTTGCTAAGCCTTCGACTTTTTTTACCACGACCTTGGCATTCCGGGCAAGTAGTCCACATATTCGTTTGTTTAAAACTAAATTTTTGTACCAAATTTAGAATGGGCAAATTTAGAGCGAAATTAGTATATACACAAATTCAATTTTTTACTGAAGGCTAATCGTTGTTCTATTTTTTAAATATCAATAATTTTCAATATCAAATTAGCGAAATAAAATAAATAAGATTTTTTCTATTGCTGTAATGTGTTGTATTCTTTGGTTTTACAAGAAAGGTATGTTCATTGCTTATCAATTGAAACTGATAACAGAATTTTAACATAGTTCTGCTTAACATTCCTTAATTTGTTAGGGAAATAAGTTAAAATCAAAAACGAATTTAATTAGAATTTTAATTACCAATTAAACATTTGTATATGGAAAATTTAAAAGCATCCTTAACGGCTATTGACGGCCTTTTTACAGAAGAAAATCTAATCCCCCAAGAATATCAGATTTCAGAAATTCATCAAAGAGAATATCTCTTAAACGGTAAATTAGTTCCATGGAACGGAGACGTTACAGAAGTTTTTTCTCCCGTTTTTGTGAATGGAGCAGACGGACTTAAACGCAAACTTGTTGGAACAATTCCGCATACTTCTGCAAAAGAAGCATTAGAATCGCTGGACGCAGCGGTAGCAGCTTATGACGACGGACAAGGAGTCTGGCCAACCATGAGCGTGGAAGACAGGATTAAATGCATGCAGAAATTTGTGTATTTAATGATTCAGCAGCGTGAATTGGTTATCAAACTTTTGATGTGGGAAATTGGAAAAAGCCTTCCGGATTCAACCAAAGAATTTGACAGAACCGTAGAATATATCAATGCCACCATTGATGCCTTAAAAGATTTAGACAGACAATCTTCAAGATTTGAAGAAGCAGAAGGCGTTTTGGCACAAGTGAGACGATCTTCTTTGGGTGTTGTTTTGAGTATGGGACCATTTAATTATCCTTTAAATGAAATTTTTACCACGCTTATTCCGGCCTTAATAATGGGAAATACCATTTTATTTAAACTGCCTAAACATGGCGTTTTAGCACATTATCCTTTATTGAATGCCTTTAAAGAAGCATTTCCCCCGGGAACTGTAAATACACTTTACGGACGAGGAGCAGAAATTATTTCTCCTTTAATGGAAAGTGGAAAAGTAAATGTACTGGCTTTTATTGGGTCAAGTAATGTCGCAAATGGATTAAAGAAACTGCATCCAAAAGCCAACAGACTGCGCTCTATTTTAAGTCTTGATGCTAAAAATGCTGCGATTGTAACGAAACATGCCGACATAAATGTGGCTGTAAATGAATGTTTACTGGGCGCATTATCTTTTAACGGACAACGTTGTACAGCATTAAAATTAATTTTTGTGCAAAAAGATGTTGCCGATGAATTTGTTCAAAAATTGAGTGAAGCTGTCGCAGCCTTAAAACCGGGACTTCCTTGGGATAAAGATGTGAAAATTACGCCGCTTCCGGAAGTTGATAAACCAGTATATCTTAAAAATTGTTTAGATGATGCGTTGGCAAACGGAGCAAAAATTATAAATGAGAACGGAGGATATACCAATAATTCATTTGTTTTCCCGTCTGTAGTTTATCCGGTAAACGATAAAATGAAATTGTATCACGAAGAGCAATTTGGTCCAATTATTCCGGTTGTTCCTTTTGATTCTATCGATGAACCAATTGATTATCAAATCAATGCCTCGCACGGAATGCAGGTAAGTATTTTTAGTGAAGATCCGAGAGAAGTAGCAAGTTTAATTGACCCGTTTGTGAATTTGGTAAGCCGTGTCAATATCAACTGCCAGTCACAGCGCGGGCCAGACGTTTTCCCGTTTACAGGAAGAAAAGACAGCGCAGAAGGAACTTTATCCATATCTGATGCATTGCGTTCGTTTTCAATTCGTTCGCTGGTTGCGACTAAAGCGACAGATGCTAATAAGAAATTGTTTAACTCAATTGTAAGGGATCACGATTCTAATTTCTTGAGTACGGATTATATATTTTAATAGAAAGTGAGCAATTGTATTATCTTTGTTAAGCTGGAAAAACTAGCTTTTTAAAGTTTTTATACCCAAGATATGTTTGAAGTTTTTGCCAAATATTTACTGAATCAGATACAATTGAGTGATAAAGAATTAGAAATGATTCGGGAAGTTACCGTTGTACGTAAATTGAGAAAAAATCAATATCTGCTGCAGGAAGGCGATATTTGGCGTTTTAATGCTTTTATTACAAGAGGCTGTCTGCGAACGTATAGTGTAAATGATAAATCGAACGAACACATTATTAATTTTGCCATTGAAAATTGGTGGATAGGAGACCGAGAAAGTCTTTTGAACGGAACGCCTTCACGTTTTAATATCGATGCCATTGAAGACAGCGAAGTATTATTAATAAGCAAGGATAATTTTGCAATGCTTACTAAAAGTATTCCTCAATTTCAGGATTTGGTAAACCTGATTATTGAAAGAAGTTTTGTAGCAAGTCAAAACCGAATTAACAGCAGTATCAGCCATTCTGCCGAAGAAAAGTATAAAAACTTTATGGAGAAACAAGCTCATATTGCCTTAAGAGTTCCGCAGCATATGGTGGCTTCTTATTTGGGAATTACGCCTGAAACTTTAAGCAGGATTCGAAAGCAGACTTTGAAGAAATGAGTTTATAATTGTTAATGGTTAATTATTAATTGTTAATACTGAATATTGAAAAGGGTAGAAAACTGGTGTTTTCTGCCCTTTTTTATTTTAAATAAAAATCTTGATTAAAGTCAATTTGTTTGATATTATATATCAATGTTTTCCAAAGTTAGAAACAAGAACTTTGTAACATTTATAATAATTAAACTATTGTATTATGTCAAATTTTAAAAGCGATGAAGCGCTCTTGTTAACTACTAAACTTTACATAGAAGCGTGGCTTTTATCTAACAGAAGATTACACAATTTAATTATCAAACTTTCTGAAGAAGAAATCTACAAAGAAATTTCTCCCGAAAGAAACCGTGGGATTTATCTTTTGGGGCATCTTATTTCTACAACCGATACCATGATTGAGTTATTGGGTTTTGATAAAAAAAGATATCCTGAACTGGATCCTATTTTTGTTTCTGCTCCGGATAAATCGGGCAAAATTTTTCCTGATTTTGAAGTTTTAAAACAAAACTGGGAAAAGATAAATGCTGTTATGTTAGAACATATCGAAAATATGTCACCGGAACAATGGCTTGAAAAACATGCTTCTGTAAGCGAAGATGATTTTAAGAAAGATCCAACTAGAAATAAACTTAATGTTTTAATCAGCCGAACAAATCATCAAAATTATCATTTGGGACAATTGGTTTTGTTATTATAATATTTATATCAATTTCATTTTAGGTATAAAATTTTTATTAAACACATAGAAACATAGGTTTAAAATGATGTATTGAAGATGTTTGAAAAAATCTAGATTTTAACACATAGAACTATGTGAATTAATGCAAGTGAAACGCCTTTTTAACCCACAGAAAAACTATGTTCCTATGTGTTAAAATAATTATTTTTTGGCAGTTTGATTTCTAATTCGACTTAATGTTTCTGCAGAAATTCCAAGATAAGAAGCAATCATATGCTGCGGAAATCTGGAATGTACATCCTGAAATTTATGGAGGAAATTGGTATATTTTTGTTCTGATGTCAAACTGATATTCGACAAAACCCGATTTTGAGATTCGATAAAACTAATCTCAAACAGCTTTTTCATGAATTTTGCAAAATCAGGAATTTCAGTTAAAAGCTTTTCAAAATTTACTTTCGAAATTAATATCACTTCAGAATCTTCGAGAGCATCAATATTTAGATTTGAAGGTATTTCAGAAGAATAACTTTCCATATCGCCCGTCCAGGAATTCTCCAAAGAAAAATCAATAATATGTTCAACACCGCGATCGTCTACACTATACGTGCGTAAAAGCCCTTTTAAAACAAAAGCATAATAACGCCAAATTTCACCTTCCTGCAGCAGAAATTTTCTTCTTTTAATATTTTTATGAATAAGAGTTTCCTGTATTAATTCAAATTCGGATTCAGAAATTTGAAGTTTCGTTTTTAAATAATGGAGAAAATCCTGAGACATAATAATGAGTTTGGGTAAAATTATCGATTTTGATTTATATAATAAAAAAATCCCGCCATAAAGCGGGATTTTGAAGTTAAAAGAACTTGGGGATTTATTTTTTCAATCCGTCGATAAAAATGTAAAGCGATTTAATTTTGTTGTTTTCTATCGCGAAAACATCCTGACCAGTAATCGTATCGGGTTTGCTTTCTGGACCAAACTGCCAAAAAAGGCGTGCAATATTATTATGAGTTTCAATTGGTTTTGCCAAAGAGAATTTAAATCCCGGATGTTTTTTCTGAAGATCATCAATAAACGGATTCAAGTTCGCAGTTCCGTTTAAAATAAAAAACGGATCTACAATATTCACATCTTTGGTATAAATCAGTTTGAAGTTTTTGGTTCTTTTCTCGACATTTTTTTCGCCCCAGGTTGCCAAATGCAATTGAAGTAATTTTTCTACTTCATTTGTCGCCATCACTTTTGTTGCGCTGGTAATTGCAAAAGATTCTCCGGCCAATTTTGGCGACCATAATTTAGTCTGCGGATTTTCTTTTTCATACGCTTTTCCGTTAGGATACGAAACCAGTTCAAACTGCGCTCCCCAAGGTGCTAAAAAATAAACCCATGATTCGCCTGCAGTTGGTCCCGCAGTACTTACATTAGGATCACTCAAAACGGTTATCCCTTTTGATTTAAGATATTTTACGCTGTTAGTAATATCATCGGTATAAAAAGCTGTATGGTTCCAGCCAAGATCATCTCCGTAAGGCACTTCTTTATTTCCTTTTGGCGATTTGTATTCAAATAATTCAATATTTGCTCCGTCACCGGCTCTTAACGATACGATTTTTTCAACCTGAGCGCCAGAGTGAATTTTATATTTTTCTCTCCAGGCATCATCAAGTTCAAAAGGGCCAATTTCTGTTACAGGCGTAAATCCCAAAATATCTTTAAAAAATGGCAAAGCCGTTTTCATGTCAGGAACTGTAATTCCAATGTGTTCAATACCTTTAACTACAGGAGTTTGAGCAGATGTATTTTGCGAAAATATTGTTGTTAGCGTTAACATATAGATTGTTTTATAAATTTTTTTCATTTGTTTTATCATTTTATTTCTGTTAGAAACTCTGAAATTGGTTTTCTAACTTTTTTTGCTTTTAAATTATAATCGTTGGTTTCGTCTCTGTAGCCTAAAGCTAAAAGCATGGAACTTCTCAATCCTTTTTCCGGTAATCCTAATAACTCATCAAGTTGTTTTGGATTAAATCCTTCCATTGGCGTTGCATCAATTTTTTCGAGTGCGGCTGCAGCTACAGAAAGTCCAAGTGCAATATGTGCCTGTTTTGCGGCGTGATGGAAATTTTCTTCTTTAGTGAAATTTCCAAAGTAACTGATGGCGAAATTCTTTTGTCGTTCCGTTACAGTTTCTTCCTGATTTCTTTGTTCGTTAAGATGTTTAAAAACACCATTAATTCTTTCCGGCGTATAATTATCCCAGGCTGCAAATACCAATAAATGTGAAGATTCAACGGCTTGCGGCTGATTCATGGCGATAGGCAGAATTTGCTGTTTAAGCTCTTGATTGCTGATCGCGATAATTTCATAAGGCTGTAAACCAATTCCCGAAGGCGCAAGATGAGCGGCTTTAATAATACGTTCCACAATTTCGTCAGGAACTTTCTGGTCTGTCATTTTCTTGGTCGCATAACGCCAGTTTAGTGCTTCTATAATAGATTTCATAGTAGTATATTTTGAAGAGTGAATAAGGCTTTACGAGTTTTTGTAAAGCCTTATTTTAAGTTGAATTAGTTGCTGTAAGCAGAAAGCCATTTCGCTTTAATCTCAGCTCTTGCAGTAATAAATTCCTGATCTGTTCCCTGAGCGATAGCGTCAAGTGGCAAACGTAAAGGGCGTGTACCTTTTTCCATGTTTACAAGAGACAAAATACCGTCGGCAATGGTTTGAGGATTCATATCGTATTGTGCCATTTTCCAAATAAAGCGCCGCCAAGAGCGTTGAATTTAGCAGCAGCTTCTTCACCGTATTCGGCAATAATATCAGCTTTATCAGCTTGAAGACCTGATTTTTGACCGTTATTCATTTCTGTTGGATAAACGCCCGGCTGAATACTTACGTTTTCAATTCCGAATTCGCTTAATTCATCCTGAATTCCTTCAGTAATACTTTCTACACCAAATTTAGAAGCTAAATAAGGTCCCATAAAAGGTAAAGTGTGACCGCTTGCGCCAGAAGTAAGGTTGATAATTAAACCGTTTTTAGCTTTACGCATGCTTGGTAAAACGGCTTGATACGTACGAATAACTCCGTAGAAGTTAACTTCGAACATGTTTCTAATCTGGTCTAAAGTCCAAGATTCCCAAACACCATATCCGGCAACTCCGGCATTGTTTATAAGTACGTCGATTGTACCATGTTTGGCTAAAGTTTGTTCGAATGCTTTTGTTACAGACTCATCGTTTGTAACATCAATATCAACGACTTCAACATTTGGCAATGCTGCCAATTCTTTTGCAACGGCTTCGTTTTTACCGTTTGTTCCGCGCATACCTGCAATAACGGTATGACCAGCATTTGAAAGTGTGATTGCAGTTAATTTTCCAAATCCTGTACTTGTTCCTGTAATAAAGATTGTTTTTGACATTTCGTATCTATTTTAATTAGTGAAATATTTATAGTACAAAGTTGCGCCAGGAACACTAGTGAAGCCATTGATGTTTATTACAAAAAATCTTGACATTTATCAAGAGAATGGAAGAACGGGATGTATTGTTTTATTTTTTATAAGCTAATTTCCTTATTCTGCTTAGAGTTTCAGGTGTAACGCCTAAATAAGAGGCTAACATATGCCTCGGAACACGATTGGCGAGCTGTGGATAAAACTCAAGAAAATGAAGGTATTTTTCTTCGGCAGTATAACTAATATCGGCCTGAATTCTTTTTTGAGTGGTATTCATACTCTTTTGAAGTATGCTGCTTATAATAGAACTGAAGGTTGGGATTTTTTCGCAGATTTTATCGAAATCGTCTTTATGTATTAAAAGAACTGTTGTGTTTTCGATGGCTTCGATATTTAGTTTGGAAGGTGTTTCGTTTAATAAACTTTCGCGATCGCCTGCCCACCAATTTTCGATTGAAAACTGAATGGTATGCTCGACGTTATCAGCGTCTACAGAATAACGTCTGACACATCCGTCGCAAATAAAAGCGTGAAAATTCCAAACATCGCCTTCTTTTAAAACCAGCTGATGTTTACGGAATTTTTTAACGTTGCTGACAGATTCTATAAACGCCCATTCGTCATCAGACAGAACAGCTTTACTTTCGATATATTTTTTAAATACACTAAACATATCACAAAGATATACTATTTATAAACGGCTTAAATGAAATAAAAAAGCCGGAATTAGAGATTAATTCCGGCCTTTTATTAGATGTTATCAGGTTTAGTTTCCGATAATAGTATTGGTCTGGAAAATGTTTATTTTATTTCCGTCAACATCTGTAATCATGGTACATAACATTTTATCACCAGCGAGATATTGTTCTTTCCAAACAAAATTAACGCCTTTTTCTTCGAGTTGTTTTGTAGCTACAGCCAGATCTTCAACCTGTAAAACAATTGATTTATTGCCAAGCGGAATTAAGTGGAGCGGGGCATCGGCAAATAAAGCTTCGATTCTTTCAGGATTCGGAATATTCAAAAGTTCGATGCGCATTCCGCCAGCTTCCAGAATAGCAGCTTCTGCAGATCCGGACGGAATGGCAAATGTAGTACGGCTGACTAATTTAAAATCAAAAATGTCTGAATACCATTTAATGGACTGATCGATATTTGAAACCGTAAATGCAATGTTATAAAGAGAGAAGGAGGCAAGTCCTGTTTTATTTGCAGTTGTATTTTCCATGTTTAGAGGATTTTAAAAATTTGTGTTTTCAGTAATGTATTTTATGATACAAATTTCAAACAAATCTTATTTTAAAACATTGACATTTGATAGGAAATGTATTGATGTAGATCAAGAACGTTTGATCTTTTAAACAAAGTAAACTGAGCTTTTGACTAAAGTGGCTAATTGTAATTCGGCCTAATTTTGCCTTTATAAATCAACCACTTAATAAAAAGAATTATGCAAAGAGTAGTATTAGTTACAGGTGCATCTGCAGGTATTGGTAAAGAAACGGCAAAACATTTAGCAGCAAATAATTATATCGTTTATGGTGCAGCAAGGCGAGTAGATAAAATGAAAGATCTGGCTCAGCTTGGTATAAAATGTATAGAAATGGACGTTACAAATGACGCATCGATGCTAAACGGCATCAATACCATTACTACGAATGAAGGAAGAATTGATGTTTTGATCAATAACGCCGGTTTTGGATCTTATGGTGCAATTGAAGATGTTTCAATGGAAACCGCAAAATACCAGCTTGAAGTAAATGTATTTGGTGCTGCAAGATTAATTCAATTATGTCTTCCGTATATGAGAGAAAATAAGTGGGGAAAAATTGTGAATATATCGTCGATTGGCGGCAAGATTGCGAGTCCTTTTGGCGGCTGGTATCATGCGAGTAAATTTGCAATAGAAGGTTTAAGCGACAGTTTACGAAATGAAGTTAAACCATTCGGTATTGATGTTGTTGTAATTGAACCGGGCGGGATAAAATCTGAATGGTCAGGAATTGCATTTGACAGTATGGTTAAAACCTCTGGTCACGGTGCTTACGGAACAACAGTCAATAAATTGATGAAGACTTTTGCTAATATTGAAAAGAAGAATCCAGGGCCTATTATTATTGCAGAATTGATTTTGAAAGCATTAAAAGCAAATAAACCAAAAACACGTTATCATGGCGGTTATTTAGCAGGACCTGCACTTTTTATGCGAAAAATATTGTCAGATAAAATGTTTGATAAAGTAACCATGAGCGCTATTAAATAAGCAATACAGAATCAATATTAATTTATAAATAAAAAAGCTGTCACTCATTTTAATCTAATGAATGACAGCTTTTAAACTTTAATTTTTTGCTCTATTTAATATCCTTTAAGATCGCAATGATTTCAGTAATTTCACTGCGTAAGGTATTTATTTTGCCAATAGTTTCGGGGCTAAATTCTCCCAGATTGGCTTCTTTCTCAATAATAGATACATAATTGCTAAGATCCTTCAGCATAAAAATATCCAAACTGGATTTCATAGTATGCGAAAGTTTTTTGGCAGTATCAACATCATTTTTATGAAGCGCTTCTTCCAATTGTGCTACTTCATTCGGGATTTTTTCTAAAAACAAACTGATCATATCTTTTCTAAAGTCAGGATCTCCGCAGGAAACTTCATCTATAAAAGACAAATCGATATTTCGCTTTTGAGTAAGCGGAATATCTTTATTCATTACGGTTTTTATCGCTTCTAAAAGTACGGCCTGTTTAAACGGTTTTGGTACATAACCATTCATTCCTTCCTTATAACAGCGTTCTTGTTCTCCAACCAAAGAGTGCGCTGTCATGGCTATAATAGGAATGTTCAGCTTCATTTCATTTCTAATGTACTGCGTAGTTTGATACCCGTCTTTAACAGGCATCTGAAGATCCATTAGAACTAAATCATAGTTGTTTTTTGATAATAACTGAATTCCTGCTTCACCATTTTCGGCAATATCTACTTCATAACCAAAGTTGTAAATAACGCTTTTCACCAATTTTTGGTTTAAAACATTATCCTCACAAAGTAGTATTTTATATTTATCCGGATTATGTACTGGTAAAGCTGTTTTTATTTCTTCAATATCATCAGCTTTCTTATAAGTAAGCGTAAAGAAAAATTCTGAGCCATGACCCAATTTACTTTTTACCTGAATTTCAGAATGCTGTAATTCAATTAATTGCTTTACAATATTAAGTCCAAGTCCTGTACCGCCAAATTTTCGTGTTGTACTTTCTTCTGCTTGTGTAAAACGCTCAAAAATAGTTTTAAGCTTTTTCTCCGGTATTCCAATTCCGGTATCTTTAACAGAGAATCTAAGCGAATAATTATCAGCTGTTTCTGCAGTCTTTTTTACAGAAACGGTAACTTCGCCTTCTTCAGTAAATTTTAGAGAATTTCCGGCAAGATTCACCAGTATTTGGTTCAGTCTTCCCTGATCGCCAATTACCATTTCCGGCATATCGGCATCCAGGAAAAGATTAAATTCGACATTGGCAGGAACTTTTACCTTTAATAAATCATAGATATGTTTAAGGGTATTTTTTAAGTTGAATGGATGCGCATCGATAGTCAGATTTCCAGATTCTATTTTAGATAAATCCAGAATATCATTCACGATTAAAAGCAGGTTTTCTTCTGCAATTTGTACGCTATTGATATAATCACGCTGAATAGTATCAAGTCTTGTCTCAGCAAGAAGATCAGTAAATCCAATAATAGCATTTAATGGCGTTCTGATTTCGTGGCTCATATTCGCCAGAAAACTATCTTTTGCAAGAACGGCACGCTGTGCAATTTTTTTCTGTGCTGCCAGTTCTGTATTTTTTGTTCTTAATTCCAGTTGATTGATAATGTGCTTTGCCACAATCGAAAGCGCATTTTTTTGATTTTCATTCAGTTCTTTCGAAATATGATCGATTGCACAAATAGTTCCAATGTTATAACCATCGGGAGTTGTAAGCGGAATTCCGGCATAGAATCTAACTTTAAAACCATCGACTACATTAGGATCGTTTTTAAATCTTTCGTTTAAAAGGGTATCGCCAATTTCAACCATTTCTGAATCCAAAATGGTATAACGGCAAAAACTAATTTCACGCGGCACTTCAGATACTCCAATTCCAATTTCAGATTTAAACCATTGTCTGCTTTCATCTATAAAAGATATGTGCGCAATAGGCACGGCACATATATAAGAAACCAATTTAGTAGCATCGTCAAAGATATGTTCAGGAAGTGAATCTAATATATTATAACGTTTTAATGCAGCTAAACGTTCTGTTTCGTTGTGTGGTAGAGGTTGTTGGGGCTTGCTCATTCTAAAGAAAAGTAAAATGCAAAAATAGAATAATATTAAATAAAATTTGCCTGCTTGTTTGTAAATCTATCTGTATCAGGAAGAAAATTAAATTATGATGTTTATGGATACTATTCAATCAAAATGATAAAAACGTATCATTTTGAGAAGTATTTTATAAACATCACTATTTTGTGTTTTTAATGTAAGATGTTTATAAACAGATGATAATGTTTGATTCTGGATTGTAATACTATAATTGGTATCTAATTTGGAAGAGGTGTTTGAATTATAGAATTACGCTTTATTACTAAATTAAAATGCGATAAATCAAATATGAAAACCCAAGAACCGCCCGTAGATTTTTCAGACAAAGATATTCTGTCTGAACCCATTTTAGATAAAACCAACTTATTTTGCAACGATCAAAACCCTGAAGATCCAATTGAATTTTGGGTTGAAACTGCAAATTCTGATCATATTTTTTGGGTACAGGAAATTTGTGACATGACATTATCCTCTGCTTTAGCGCGGGGAACAGGTATTTCCGGGCGGTCGCCGGAACTTCTTAAAGAAAAAATAGAAAAAGGTGAAGCCGTTATTGCTTTTGCATTAGATGGAAGATGGGCAGGTTTTTCTTTTATTTCTTCGTGGGATAATAGCCGGTTTGTTTCAAATTCCGGATTAATAGTGGCTCCGGAATTCAGACATACCGGACTTGCGAAAAACATCAAAAGAAAAATCTTTGAATTAAGCCGTCAAAAATATCCCAATGCCAGTATTTTTAGCCTTACCACAGGTTTGGCGGTAATGAAAATGAACCACGAACTTGGTTTTGAACCTGTTACTTATTCCGAATTAACGACTGATGAGGTTTTTTGGGAAAACTGTAAATCCTGCGTCAATTGCCCAATATTACTAAATAAGGAAAGAAAAAACTGTTTGTGTACGGCAATGTTGTATGATTCGAAGAAACATAATATCCTGTAACTTTTAAAAATGATTATATAAGTGTTTGATTTTGAGTTTAAGTAATTTTAATAAAATTTAAAATTTAGAGTTATGAACACAAAAAATCCAAATCCGAATAACACTCCAAAGAGTGGTTCTGATAATCGAAGTGACATGAGAAAGCATCAATATAAAGATCATGATGAAGTTTTAACAAACGACGGAAAATATGATGTTGATACTCATAAATTTAAAGGTAAAGAACCTGATTTTGACGATAAGTTGAATAACGAAGAAAAAAAATAATTTTAAAACGTCTCAAATTCCTGTTTGAGACGTTTTTATTTTGAATTAATTATAGTTGTTGAAAACAATAATGACAATACTTTGCTAAGTATTCAACTAGAGAGGAGTTTATAATTGTTAATAAATTTTGCGAAGTAAAAAAAACTATGGTTTGATTTTTATAGATTTGCAAATCTATAATTTCCAAAAATTAGTTTTTTGGAAACAATTATAAAAGCCAAAGACAATGAAATCCGTTACCTCAATATTTTTATTTTTAATATTCGGTTATTCAAATTGTTACTCTCAATTGAGCTCAGATCAAATATGGGAAAGCTTTAAACAAGGAGAACGTACCAACTGCTCATCGATTGCTTTAATCAAAGCCGCTTTAAATATTTACGGGGTAGACAATCTTTTTGTAACTCAAAAAATAAACGAAAACGAGCAAAAAATTACGCTAAAAAATAATGCTTCCTTTAATCTAAAAAGTGCTGAACTCGATAAGGCCAGATTTTCTGCCGGGTTTGTTCTTATTAAAGATAATTGTGAGGCTGAAGCCATAACAGACTATGCCATACTAGCATACGCAGTAATGGCAAAATACAAACAGATAATTGATAAAGATGCCACTTTTGATAAAGCATTAGAAGATTTAGAAGATGGTGAAGTTTATACACCAACTATTTATAAATATCTGGGTTTTGAAAAAGGCAAACAAATTCAAAAATTAAAGCGACAATCCGGAAATGAATTTTGCGGAGTTGTGGCTTGGTCAAACGCACATGCCGTGTTTGTTTGCGAAGAATTTATGGATTATTACGGCAACAAAAAGAGTATTTGGATCAAATATCCGGGAAGATTTAGAATTATTAAGTCGCCGGACGATATAAGAAACAGCCATCAAATTGCCGAAATTCCTAAAGATACGCTCAGTTACGATGACGAAATTGAATGATATAACACTCATTGTTAAAGTTTTCTAAAAAAAAGAAATGAAATAAGTTGTGATTTAAGTTAATTTATATATTTTTGTCACAACCAACAACTAATTTACATCTACAAATGAAGAGCAAAATTATACTATTATGTGCCCTTTTCTTCTTGACGACTGGCGCTATCATGGCACAAGCAAAAAATGCCCCAAGAAGTATCATCAGTACAACAGCCTTAATTCGTAAATACCACGATCAAAAAGAATTGAGCGGTATGCAAAAAGGTGAACTTTTAGAATTGTACATCGAGCGTATTAAAGTTTTAGTGAAAACTCTTCCTTACATCGCTTTGGTTACAAAACCAGGAGTTACTATGGCAGATTTAGGTATTCCAGACGATGGAGACCACAAAAAAATCTTAGATAACCAAGCAATTGGTACTTCTACTTTCTTAGATACTACAGTAGAATTTCAAAGAAAAATGATGCCTTACTCTGATAAAGGAAACCTTATCGCAGCAATTTTATTCTACGAAAACACATTAAAATCTTTACACGAATTCAACGACTTGAACGAAATGTAATAAACATACAAGTTTGAAAAAACTTAAAAACTCCAAAGTCATTTGATTTTGGAGTTTTTTTTATGCTGTTTTTGAATGAGATTTTAAAACAATTCCAATTGATTATTGGGATTCGAAGGTTTGTTTTTTGGCGGTTTAGCATCGCCAAAAATAGTTCTTCCGCCATATTTATAGGATTCATCACGTTCTTTTTGAATCAAAGCATCAAAATTATCATTGGGCGTAAAACTTTCTTCGGCTTTTCTGGAGATTTCAGATAGTTTTTTAATCGCGTCTATTTTATCGCTGTTTCCAATTTTAGCGCGGTTTATAGCTCTTTGCAAAGTATCGATAGTTTCATCGTATATCTTTACAGGAACAGGAAACGGATGTCCGTCTTTTCCGCCGTGGGCAAATGAAAAACGCGCAGGATCTTCAAATCGGGTAGGAGTACCGTAAATGATTTCGCTAACCAAGGCTAATGACTGCAAAGCTCTTGGTCCCATACCTTTTAAAAGCAATAATTCCTCAAAATCTTCAGGCCTGTTTTCGTGCGTTGTCCACAACATTGCCCCAAGTCTTTTCATATTCACATCTTCCATTCTAACATCATGATGCGCAGGCATAGAAAGATACTGCATTTCCTTCATGATTTTTGTTGGAGATTCTTTCGATAATTCTAAAATACCTTCTCTTGATTTTTCTGCCGCCTGAGCTGTAAGATTTAAAATAGTACCTTGATTTTCGCCATAAATAAAAGTATGAGGCTCATTTATAAAAGATTTTAAATCCTGCGAATGCCAATGGTATCTTCTGGCCGTTTTAGAATCGGGATTCATTCCCTGCTGAATAACAGCCCATTGCCCTTTATTATCCACAATAAAATTATGCTGGTACAATTGAAATCCGTCCTGAATAGCCGTGTTGTCTACTTTAGCAGTAAGTTTACTGCAGTTGGCAAGATTGCTGCCATCAAGACCTGTTTTTTCACCCACAAATAAAAGTTCCTGTGGTGTTAAAAGTGAATGTTTTCCTTTGCCGCCGCAAATATAAATTCCGAGTTCTTTTGAATGCGGGTTTACCGATTTTTTTAATGCGCCAAGTACAGAAGTTGTAATTCCTGACGAGTGCCAGTCCATTCCCATAACAGCACCAAAACTCTGAAACCAAAAAGGATTGCTGAGTTTACTTATAACTTCAGAAGTAGAAAATTCCATGGCAATCGTTTCTACAATGGCAAAGCCAAGTTTAGCCATACGTTCAGATAGCCATAAAGGAACTTGTCCATAATGTAATGGAAGATCTGCTGTACCGGAACGTTTCATGGAATATTGAGTTTTTACAAAAATACGAAAAAAGACGTTATTAATAATTTGCCATTCAAGCTATTAAAGAACTACTTTTTATCGTCCCATTCTCTTTTGAGCATGGCATATTGAAATTCGCTTCCCCATTTTCCTTTAAAAAATATATTTTCAATGAAATGCCCTTCTTGTCTAAAACCAATGCTTTTTAGCAGATTAATCGAAGCAATATTTTCTGCATCAACGATTTCGACTACGCGGTGTATTTTTATTTCATCAAACAAAAATGATAAAATCCCCAAAAGAACTTCTTTAGCATAACCCTTTTTTTGTTCCAGATGCGAAATCGTGATTCCTATTTCGGCAATTCTTGGATCATATTCGTCAAGTTTAATGGCGCAGTCACCAATAAGTTTTCCAGTTGTTCGATTTTCAATTCCATATTGTACCCATTCTCCGGCTTTACCAAAATACTTACTGGAATTATCTTTAATAAAATATTCTGCCTGTTCCATTGTCATAACATCAAAACCCTGATATTTTGTGACTTCTGGATTGGAGCGATAAATAATGAAATCTGATAAGTCAGATAATGTTAAATGTCGAATAATAAGTTGTGCAGTTTCTATATGTAAAGGTTTTTCAATCATTTAGTTATCTAAAATTTTAAAAATGAATTTTGGTTCAATGAAAGTAGACCAATTTCATTGAATTTACAAATAAGAAAAAAACAAGTTTTTTGGCTTAGTCACTTTATGAGTTTTATGTAAGTAAAAATTTATTTTATCTAAAAAGCGAATATCATTATAAACAAGGGTGAATTTTTTTATATTCTCATTTTCAGAGGCTTAAATTATCAAGTTTGCATCTATATTTATTCTTGATTTTTTATTTTCTTAAAAATTATATATAATTGATTGTTAGGTTTTTATGTAAACGAAATCGTTATATAAGTCTTGATTTTTTGTCAACCTTTTCTTTAATTTCTTTTTTAAGTATAGTTTCGTTATGCCCTTTTTAAGGCACTAACTATTTAAAAACCAAAACTTATGAGAAACAAATTACATGCTATTTTTTTTAAAAGAGACTGCCATATTTTACTATGGATTTTTTTCGTTCTCTTAACTTCAAGTTCTTATGCGCAGCGCGGTTATTATGATGCGCCGTACAAAAGATACGAAGCCAATTTAGGTCAATTGTCTAATGGCGCAACAACTACTTCAAAATCATATGTACAGTCTGATCTTCAATCAGAAGCTTCAGATCAGCAATGTGTGAATCTCTCTGCTACAAATGCCACAGTTCAATGGACACTTACAGAAGCTGCCGACGGACTTGTAATTCGTTACAGTGTTCCTGACGGACAATCGGGAACTGTTGGCGTGTATAACGGAAACACAAAGCTTACAACGCTTACTTTGACTTCAACATGGTCTTGGGAGTATTTATGGAGCAACGGAAATCCGAATAATAACGGAATCACGAATCAAAACCCAAGAATGCGTTTTGATGAAGTTCGTTACAAACTTCCTGCTAAAATCGCGGTTTCGGGAACTTTAAAAATTGTGAGAGAATCTGGTAACATTCATTTGGATTTTGCAGAAATGGAACCAATTCCAACAGCGGTAACAGCTCCGTCAGGTGCGGTAACGTATAGCGGAAATGGAAGTGATCTTCAAACTTTTATCGATGCAAACGGTGGTAAAAAAATCTTTGTTCCAACTGGAGTTTATAACGTAAACCGAGAATTGTATTTTGGTTCGGCAAACACTTCCTTAATTGGTGCCGGAATGTGGTATACTCAAATTAATTTTACCAATACGAGCAGTTTAAACGGAGGATTGCGTGCCAATGCCAGTAATATTTCATTTACCGATCTTTATTTAACGACAAACTCGGCTTCGAGAAGTAATTCTTATAAAGGTATAAATGGAGTTTTCACAAGCGGTTCAATCGTAAAAAATATTTGGGCAGAGCATTTTGAATGCGGCGCCTGGATTGCACAATACAATACCGGAGGACCTGCAATTGCAGATGGATTTACATTATCACATTGCCGTTTTAGAAACAATTATGCGGATGGAATTAATCTTTGTAAAGGAACTGCAAACTCTGTTGTAGAGCATTGTAATTTCAGAAACAATGGTGATGACGATCAGGCAATTTGGTCTGCTGACGGATTGGAATGTATCAATAATACGTTTCGATACAATACTTCCGAAAACTGCTGGCGTGCTTGCGGCCTTGCTATTTACGGCGGAAAAAACAACAAAGGATACAATTTGATTATCAAAGACAATTTAGAAGCGGGTATCAGAGTGAGTAATAATTTTCCGGGAGCGCCATTCAACAATGACGGAATGCACGAAATTCACGATATTACGGTATCAACTTGCGGAACTTTTAATGACACATACAATAATCCTGTAGCTGCAGTAGATATTTTTAGTGCTACAAATGCCGGATCTCAGGTTAAAAATGTACAGCTTTATAATATCGATATTAATGATTCAAGAAATGATGCGATTTCTATCAGCAAAAGATCGGGAGATGGGATTTACAATCTTTCATTTAAAGACATAACGGTTAACGGAACTGGTAAAGAATATCCAAACAATAATGCATTGAACAGAAACTGGGGAAGAGGTTACTTCGTACTTATTGCAGGTTCGCCTAGCGGAAACGGTACTTATTGCAATATGAATTATTCTAACAGAGGCGGAAATGCTGCAGCAAATGAAGAAATTAGTGCCATTGGTTCATTTTCATGGACACAAAGCAGCAACTGTTCTACTGTAAATGTTCCGGTTACGGGTGTTACCATTTCTCCAACAACGGCAACTTTAGGCGTTGGTGCAACACAGCAATTAACACCAACTGTTGCTCCGGCAAATGCTACAAACAAAAACGTAACGTATAGTTCTAATAATACGGGCGTAGCAACGGTTAATAGTTCAGGTTTAGTTACGGCAGTTGCTTCGGGAACGGCAACGATTACGGTAACAACGCAGGATGGAAATAAAACGGCTACATCTGTAATTACTGTGAATTCATCAAATGTTGCGGTTACAAGTGTGAGTTTGAGCCCAACATCGGCAACATTATCTGTAGGCGGAACACAGCAATTAACGCCAACAGTTTTACCATCAAATGCAACAAATAAAAACGTAACGTATAGTTCTAATAATACAGGCGTTGCAACAGTTAATTCATCTGGTTTAGTAACAGCAGTTGCTGCAGGAACCGCTACTATTACAGTAACCACTGTAGATGGAAATAAAACAAGTACAGCAGCGATTACGGTTAATGCTGCAACAGGAAATTATTTTACAATTAAAAACAGATGGACTGGTAATTATTTATATGATGCCGGAGCAAATGTTGGATACGGAGCAACGGTTGCGAACAACAATTACAAATGGGAAAAAGTTGCGGTTGATGCCACTTTTTATATCCTGAAAAATGTGGGTACGGGAGATATAATGAATATTGAAAACTTAACTGGAGCGGTGCAATGTACGGCAGGATCAACTGGCTGGTGGAGTGCACAATGGTCAAGCGAAAATGTAGACGGAACTTATGTAAGAATCAAAAACAGATGGCAGACAGGAGCTATGATTCACATTGAAAACTTAAACGGTTCTGCTCAATATAACGGAGGTCAAAACAATTGGGAAAGTGCGCAATGGCAGTTTCAATCTACTTCGACATTAAAAAAAGCTAATGTTGAAGCAGAAGTAAAAGTTGAAAATGCTGTAGTTAATATTTATCCAAACCCGTCGGTTAACAATGAATTTAATGTTGTTTTACCGGAATTAGAATCGGGTGATTCGGCAACTGTAACGGTTACAGATATTAACGGAAGAAAAGTTTTGGTAAACAAAATCAATTCTTCTGCAAAAATCAATCATCATTTAGCTTCTGGAATTTATGTGGTTACAATAAATTCTAATGCTTTTAATGTTTCTAAAAAGTTGATTATTAAGTAATAAATTAGAATTTTATGTAAAGGTTTAAACTTTTACAGTTCAAATTATTCCTCTTTAAAAACGATCAGATATGTTTTATATCTGGTCGTTTTTTGTTTTTCTAAATATTTTCTCTATTACTTTCAAAATACAGAATTTCTTCAAAATTGGTGTTCAACTTTGCCTAATAATTTAATTGTTTTCTATGAGGAAAAACTACGTTTATTTTAATCACCAAGCGTAATTATTAATTTCTAATTTTCATTTAAAATGCGAAAAACGTTCCTCTTATTTATTTTTGGTATGACTTCTATTTGTGCCCAAAACACAGTAAGTGATACAATTGCAGTACAAGACACTGTACACAATTTAAAATTTAACTACAAACAATTAATCATTCCCAGCGTTCTTCTTGGTTATGGTTTTATTGGTTTAGAAAGTGACCAGCTTAAAACTTATAATGCACAAATTAAGGAAGAAGTAAATGAAGATATTGATCACAAAGTTTCTATTGATGATTTCTCGCAATGGGCGCCTGCGGTTTCTGTATACGGCTTAAATGCTTTGGGTGTAAAAGGAAAAAATAATCTGAAAGACCGTTCTATTATTTTAGCGAGTTCTTATTTAATGATGAGTGCTTCGGTTTTTGCTTTAAAAAATATTACTAAAGTAGAAAGACCTGACGGATCTTCTAACAATTCTTTTCCTTCAGGACATACTGCCACCGCTTTTGCCGGAGCAGAATTTATGTATCAGGAATATAAAGACCAATCGATTTGGTATGGTATTGCAGGATATGCGGTCGCGACAGGAACGGGACTTTTTAGAATGTACAATGACAGACACTGGCTTACAGATGTTGTTGCAGGTGCAGGAATTGGAATTTTAAGTACGAAAGCCGCGTATTGGATGTATCCGTATTTGCAGAATAAAGTTTTTAAATCTTCAAAAGAAAACAAAACTACATCGATGATTATGCCTTTTTATAACGGAAAAGAATTGGGCTGCAGCTTTGTGAGACAATTTTAAATCTGACTTTAAAACAAAAAAATATTCCATAGAGAGAATTAAAAAAAATCTTTCTATGGAAATTCTATTTTATAAATCTATTAAAACGTTGAGCGCTCCGGGCAGTATTTTTATGTTTAATTTATTTGTTTTTAAATTATGCTGTTCTCCGTCAATTTGAGAATCGATAAAGATTTTTGACGGCATTTCAATTTGAACTTCTTTTACTAAAAAGTGCTGTGCTTTTTTGAATTTTTCGATTGAATTTCGAAGAACGTTAAAACCCAGAATAATTTTTTCTAAAAAAGACAATTTCGGAATTACAATCATGTCTAATAATCCGTCCTGAAGACTTGCTTTTGGAGTAAGACTCATATTGTAACCCATTTCGTTAGAATTGGATATAAACAACATAAGCGGATTTATTTCTAGAGTTTGATTGTCAAAATGCACAATCGTTTTTTGAGTCTTAAATTCTAAACTCGAAGACATTGCTGCTTTGATATAAGCCGGAAGTGTTCTTTTTCCTGCTCGTTCGTATTTTTTGATAATAAGTGCATCAATGCCAATGCCCATATTACTAAAAAAGTATTTGTCATTTACTCGTCCTACGTCCATTGCTGTTGCATGACCTTTTTTAATGATAGCAATTGCTTTATCAAAATCTCTTGGAATATTCAAATTAGACGCCAGTCCGTTTCCTGAACCTACAGGAACAATTCCTAATTTTATGGAAGTTCCTATAAGTGAAGAAGCTACTTCATTTATAGTTCCGTCACCGCCGCATGCAATTATGTAATCCGGATTTTGTGCAATGGCAGCTTTTGTAAGTTCAATTGCGTGCTTTTTTTGGTTTGTATAATCAACCTCAATTTTATATTTGTCTTTAGGAAACTGGCTTAAGATATAAGAAGCCGACAAATTGTGTTTGCCGCTTCCGGAAATTGGGTTGATTATAAAATGAATGTAGATCATTATTGCAAAAGTTTATTTGTAAAAAGGAAATCGGCGGTTTGGTACCACGAAATGGTTTCTTCTAAAAAAGACTGATCTATCTGAAGTGATTTCAAACTATTATCTTCTTTATTCCAGGAATAAAACGCCTGCTTTTTCTGATCAGATAAAATCATTACTTTATCTTTTTTCATCAGAACCAATTTTCGATAAGTTCCCATTAAAGCGCGCTGTTCAAATTGAGAATCCAAAACATTTTTTCCAAAAAAATCAGATTCATAATCCCAATGAAACAGCGAAAAAAGCGTAGGCCATAAATCAATTTGAGAACATTGCTGCGCTATTTTCTGATTTTGATTTTCGGGAAAATTAACAATGAAAGCAGGGATATGATAGTTTGCTACATCAATTTCATCTTTTCCGGCACTGCTCGCACAATGATCTGCAATTATTACAAAAACGGTATTTTTAAACCAAGGTTTTGTCTGGGCTTTTCTGAATAATTCTTTCAGTGCAAAATCCGTATATTTTACAGCACCTTCACGACTTGTTCCAGAAGGAATATCGATTTTTCCCGGAGGATAAGTAAATGGTCTGTGATTAGATGTTGTCATTACAAAATTGAAAAACGGCTTTCCGGTTTTATATTGTGAATCGGCCACTTTTAGCATTTTATTAAAAATGTCTTCGTCGCAAATTCCCCATGCATTTTCAAAAGTTACTTCATTGTCGTTGATATTATTACGAACCGTTTTGATCTCATCGCTCAATACACTTCCGCGTCCGCGATCGTAAATATTAAAACCGTTTCCTCCAAAATAAGCATTCATATTATCAAAATATCCGTCGCCGCCGTAGAAAAAATTACAATCGTATTTTCTCGATTTAAAAACACTGCAAATGGTATACAAATTTTGATTATCAGGTCTTTTTACAATACTTTGACCCGGCGTAGGAGGAATACACAAAGTAACGGCTTCCATTCCTCTAACGGTTCTGGTTCCTGTGGCATATAAATTTTCAAAGAATATGCTTTTTTGAGCAAGACTGTCCAGAAAAGGAGTGATGTTTTCTTTATTTCCAAATTCCTTTAAAAAGCTTCCGCTAAGACTTTCTACTAAAACAAAGACAACATTTTTGTTTTCAAGAGACGGAATGCTGTCTGTAATTTTTCTGTGAATAGAATAATCTTTTCTCGTATAAATAGAATTAGGATCGGCTAATTTCTTTTTAATAAGTCCAAAAGCTTTATCATTAGGAATGGAAGTATAGAAATCAACATATTTCATTTGGTTGTTTCTAAAAGCTGCAAAAAAAGAATAAATACCGGATTTTGATATTTCTGAATTGTATCTGTTTTGAGACCATTCTGCATGATTATTGGTTATAAAAAAGCCAAAAAATAAAGTAATACAAATAGTAGAAAATAAAACCGAAAGCCTCGTTTTTAAACTCGCTTTAGACGTAAACGTAGTTGTAAAAGCACCTCTTTTATAAAAAATAAACAGAAATACAAAAGTAAGCAGTAACACGCCGCCAATTAAAACGGGCAGGGGATACGACTGTTGAATGT
The DNA here is from genome assembly GCF_031455715.1 of Flavobacterium sp. 2755. Classification (NCBI taxonomy): domain Bacteria; kingdom Pseudomonadati; phylum Bacteroidota; class Flavobacteriia; order Flavobacteriales; family Flavobacteriaceae; genus Flavobacterium; species Flavobacterium sp. 2755. The sequence goes on along the minus strand of NZ_JAVDTG010000004.1, from coordinate 262,742 downwards.
TAGCTACAACTTCATGCGTATAAATAAGATAATCAACGGCTATGAAATTGAATCTTGTTTTAAATTCATCCCAAAATGTCAATTCGGCAAAAAAGGTAAAAACAAGAATAAAAACGGTTAAGGATGTAAAAAAGTAAATTAAGATTTTATCTAAAAAAGAACCAACCCATTTATTTGGCATTACAGTATAATATAATACACTGCAAATAGAGATGAAAGCAACAGTACCAAAATCAAAGAAAAGGCCTGTTAGCAAGGTTCTTAAAAGATCGATAATATTCCACGAAACTTCACTATACTGCCAAAGGAAAAAGGAAATTCTTAAAAATTGAGATAGTATTAAAAACCAAAAAATAAAATGCATCAACAGTGAATATCTGCCGTACTTTGAAGATAATTTATTCATAATTATTATTTAACATTCGTCTGCAAATTTTATATTGCAATTCTGAATTAATTTTGAATTTCATTTTGGATACCGTTAAAACTTGTAACTGTACTCAAAACGAACGACTTGTGTTTCATAATAATCCTTGCTCGTATAGCGGAACCCTTCGCCTTGAATTTCTTTTTTGATTACCAGCGTATTGAAAATATCTGTGGCATTTAAAAATATTTCGCCTTTTCCTTTCTGCACTATCTTTTTGATACCCAAATCTGTAGAAAAGCGTGAATCCATTTTTCCCTGCGGAATTATGTCTGGTGCGAGATATACCATAGAAACCTGCCCGGAAAGTGTTTTATTGAATAAAAAAGTATTGTTCCATTTTACATTTCCTGAAGTTATTTCCTGAAGATTACTAGTATAAGTTGATGGAATTGGATATAAATTGGTGACCGTAAAGGCGTCGATTGTATTTTTATATATGTTTCCATTGATGTTGAAAGAATACCACGAATTGATTTCTTTTGCGTACACAATTTCGGCACCAAAAGAAGAACTTTCCAGAGCATTTTGAAATACATTATAAATCAGTGAACTGCCGGAAACTGTAGTCGCGATTCGGGTAATAGTTCCATTGATAACGCGGTAATACAAAGAGGTTAAAAAATACCCTTTATTAAAATCGGTTTTATAACCCACTTCAAACGCACTTGTATATTGAGGACGCAGGGCAGGATTCCCTACTTTAATAATTTCGGCATCATCGTATTTTGGGAAAATTCGAATATCGACTTCATTTGGTCGGTCAACGCGGCGGTTATAAAAAGCGGTAAATTTGTTTTTATCATCGATTTTATAAGCCAGTTTAACACTTGGGAAAGGTTCTGTATAATTGTATCCGTTGCTTTTATAAGTAGGATGATTAGGATTTACATCGTACTTAAGATCAACATATTCATAACGAAGTCCCAATTCTGCTTCAATTCTTTCACTTTCATAAATGTAACTGCCATAAACAGCCGGAATGATTTCTTTATAAGTCGCCCAGCCTCCGGCATTTGCATCTATTGGAGAATTTTCTCCCGGAAAAAACTGCATATTGGTAGGAATTTCTCTGTTTCTAAATTTAATTCCGGTTTCAAAACGACCGTATTTTAATGGCTGTACATAATCTAAATTAAGATCGATTACTTTTTCATCTGAAAGCAGTTTAAAAGCATCTTGTCCTCTGGATGCCGGCAAAATATTATCAAAGAAATATTTTTCATCTTCCTGATGATACGTATAATTAATTCCGGCATTTAATTTACGCCCAGCCTGTTTGAATTTATGCTGATAAGAACCGCTTACCATAACGGTTGTTTTAAGCTCGTCTTCTAAAAACTGCCACAAACGCAAACGCTCCGTATTATCCTGATTAAAAAAGGGTTCGTCTCCGTGATCGATAATTTTTTCACGGCCATAAAGACCAGAAAAAGAAAAAGTATTTCGGTCGTTATAATTCCAGTCAATTCCGGTTTTAAGCGTAGTAAAATGCGTATCCCGATTTCGCTTTGTCTGCTGATTAATTATGCTGCCGTCATCATAAGTTCTGGTAACAAATTCATTTTTGTTGAGCGTTTCTGTGTAGAGATAATCTGCTTGCAAATAGGCGTTTATTTTATCTTTTCTGTAGTTTAGCGAAAGACTCGGATTAATTTTTGGCGTCACTTTATATTGCGGTCTTATCGTTGGCAAATTCGCCTGACGCTCCCATAAAGCTCCGTATCCAGAACTAATTCCTATTTTTCCGTTTAAGCCGTCTTGTTTGTTTTTTTTGTAGATAATATTGATGATTCCGGCATTTCCGTTGGCATCATATTTAGAAGATGGATTGTTAATAATTTCAATTTTTTCGATAGCAGAAGCCGGAATGTTATCCAGTCCGGACTGATTTCCAAATCCTGTTAAAGCGGTTTGTTTACCGTCGATTAAAATGGTGACTTTATCATTTCCTCTCAATTGTACTTTTCCGTTTTGAACGGTAACTCCGGGTAAATTCTGCATCGATTGTAAAACAGAACCTCCGCTTTGCGTAATATTATCAGCAACAGCAAAAACTTTTTTATCTAATGTTACCGGATTTTGCTGTGTTTTTGAACTAACAACGACTTCTGATAGAGTATTGATATCTTCCTGAATTTCGATGTTTCCGAGATCTAAATAATCTGAAAGACTGCCCACAAATAAAGTTTGCGATTTGGTTTTAAAACCAACAACGCTTACTTCTAAAATGTAGTTTCCGGAATTTACCGCTGCAATGGTAAAACGTCCGTCTTCGCCGCTTACGGTGCCAAAGAAAATTTTAGAATCTTTGGAAGATTTTAAAACCACATTAGCGTAAGATATTGCCCTTTTAGAATTACTGTCTTTTACAATTCCGGAAATGGTTACCGATTTTTTTTGGGCGGATAACTGCAGTACTATTATCAATAGAAAAGATAACAGCAGTATTGTTTTTGATTTCATTTGTACTATTTAAAAAAAGAATAGTACAAAGCTCATAACCGATTCTGTAGGAAGTTTGAATTTTTAAAATTTCACCTCGAAAATATGCAGATTATCATTAAAAAAATAATGAATTTCCCAGTGATTGATTTCGCATATTTTTTTAATGATCGCCAATCCGAGTCCATTTCCTTGTGAAGAAGGATTTACTTTTGAAAAACGATTGAAAATATTTTCTGCTGCTAAGGCTGTTTCCTGACCTGTGTTGGTAAATCGAACCGTATTTTTTTCTATTTGAATTTCTATTCTGCCATTCTTTTTATTATGACGAATGGCATTTAGGAATAAATTATTTAATAACACTTCTGCCAATGCCGCATTTCCCTGAACACTTAAAGTATCTTTAAAATCAGTTTGAATGGTCAGGTTTTTAGCTTTCGCCTGTTCTGTAAAAAAGTCCAGATGTTTCTCAAAATACTCATTTAAGCTAATGGTATTTTTTTCGAGATAACTTTCATTATCAATTTTAGAAAGTAATAAAAGATTCTTATTCAGTCTGTTGAGTCTTGATACATCTTTATTTAAAGAACCCACTAAAGTCGATTGTTCTTCGTTTAATTCTAATTGCTGGAGAATGTCAATTTTGGTTTGAAATAATGCTAAAGGCGTTTGAAGTTCGTGCGCTGCATTTTCTACAAATTCGCGCTGGCTTTTATAAATGGCCGTATTTTTTTCAATTAAACTTTCGAGACTTTTATTTAATCGCGCAAATTCGTCAATATCGGTTGGAATAAAATGAGGCGGATTATTTTTATCAATTTCAAAATCTTCTATCTGGCTTAATGTATTGTAAAAAGGTTTCCAGATTATTTTTGCTGATCTTTTTGAAATCCAGATTATTCCGGTAAGTAAAATAATGATGATAAACAGAAACATAACGGCTACGCTAAAAACCATTCCTTCCATTTCAACCAGATTTCGCTTTTCTATATAAGTATATCTTTTTCCGTTGATATCAACCGGAGCATACAATATTCTAAACGGTTCTTTTTCATTGGCTAAAGCTTCAAAAATCATTTTACCCACAATAGAATCTTTTGTTACACCCATATCTTTAACAATAGATATATTAGGATTGTATTTGTTCCAGGCGGCAATATCATTAGCAGTGTAATTATTGTGGCTTTCGTTTACAAAAGCCCCTTTATGAAAAAGCAGTACTTCATCGGTTTCATAAACATACAGCCATTGACAGATATAATAAAATACCGGCGCTGCTATCAATAGTATGATAACGGCATATAAAAGAAAGCTGTTTGTTGTTTTACGAAGTAGTTTTTTGTTATTCATTTTCCCATTTATAACCTAAACCGTACACTGTTTTGATATAATCGCCACTTCCGGCCTGTGTGAGTTTCTTTTTTAGATTTTTAATATGAGCATATATAAAATCATGATTGTCAAGCATATCTGCCATATCGCCAGAAAGATGTTCTGCAATCGACGATTTAGATAATACTTTATTTTCGTTGCCAATTAAAAAGAGGAGTAAATCCAGTTCTTTTTTGGTAATATCCAGTTTTATATCATTTACAAAAACTGTCTTTGAGAAAATTTCGATGACAATTTCATTGAATGTAATGCTGTTGCTTCCCTTAAAATTCTTGCGGCGAATAAGCGCCTGCATTCGAACCAAAAGTTCAGCAAGATGAAAAGGCTTGGTAAGATAATCATCTGCACCGAGATTAAATCCTTCCAAACGTGTTTCAAGGTTTTCTTTTGCCGAAATGATAATAACACCTTCTGTTTTATTCTTCGCTTTTAGTTCTTTTAATATATCAAATCCGTCACCATCGGGCAGCATTAAATCCAGCAAAATACAGTCATAATCGTAGCTGTCGATTTTGCTGAGTGCCAAATCGTAATTTTCGGCTGTTTCGCATTGAACGCCATTCGTTTTAAAGTACTCTTTGATGCTTTGTGCAATTTCTTGCTCATCTTCAATAATAAGAATTTTCATGCCGCAATTTACAAATGAATTTTGAAGAAAATCTGAATATTAATATCGCGTAAGCTTAAAATGTTTTGAAATAGCAGATTGTCAAATTTCTGCCATCATAAGATGGAGTTATAAATGACATTGATTTTTTTCGTTCTCCATGCCATAATTTTCTTGTAATATAGGGATTAATCCAATACGCAATTTTGGTACTCAAAATCCCAATTCCGGCACCAGCGGCAACATCTGTAAGCCAATGTCTGTTATTGTACATACGAAATATTCCGGTTCCTGTGGCAATGGCATAACCGGCAACGCCGTACCATATTGATTTGTCTTTATATTCCTGATATAAAAATTCTGCTCCTGCAAAAGCGATGGCGGTATGACCTGAAGGAAATGAATTGTTTGAGGTTCCATCCGGACGTTCTACATTACTGAGTGATTTTAAAGCAAAAACAGTTCCCACATTTATTATTGTTGAAGTGATTAAAATTACAGAACGGTCGCGCATATTATTTTTTCCTTCAACCCCAAATGCGTTGAGTGCGTAAACAGAAACAGCAGGAACATATCTGGAAAAATCATCTATCGAAACCTTACGATCAATATCCTCTGTAAATTCATCGCGTATTTGATTATTGAAGCTTTTGATCTGTCCGCTTTCATTTCCCCAAAAACCATATCCAATTAAAATTCCGGGAATAATAAGCTGTTTGTAATTGAAACGAATGTTTTTTATGGTATCAGTTATTATAGAATCCTTTGGCGCAGTATTTTGCCCAAAGACAGAACAAGTCAAAAACGGTAATAGAACTAAAAGAATAATTTTCCTCATAAATGATTTATTTAGAATTATAAAATTAGGGTTTTTATTATAAAGGGAATTTAACTGAAATATACTCATTTATAGTGATTTTTTTGATTTAGTCAAAAATTAACTTTGCCCCGGCTTTAATGCTGCAATATTTAAGAACTAAAAGAAACATTATGAGATTCTATTTAAAAGCATTTATATTTTTGATACTGACTTCGCTATTATTATCATGTTCTAAAGATGAAGAAATTGATACTAAAAATGCAGCAGATTTATCAGTTGCGGTTACGGCCAATTTAAATAACCCAATTGCAAATACCGATTTGACATTTAATTTAATAGCTTCAAATGCAGGCCCATTAGACGCCACAAATGTTGAAGTATTAAGCAAAATTCCTTCTGGATATACATTTATCAGCGCACAATTGTCTGACGGAACTTATAATGAAGAAACTGGTATTTGGTCTCTAGGCAAGTTTAGTAACGGTTCAACTGCAACATTGTCAATCCATGTAAAAATCAATGCATCAGGCGAATACAATACAAAAACAGTAATTTCTGGAGAGGAGAAGGATTTAATAATCACTAATAATGAAGTGACAACGGCAGTAAATGTAAAACCTCTTACAGATGATCTTTTATTTACCTATGAAATAGTGCAGGGAGCAAAGCCGGAAGTGGTAATTACAGGATTGTCTCAGCTTTGGAAAGACTTGACAATTTCGTCAAAATATGATTTGACCATACCATCCAAGATAGAAGGATATCCGGTTACAAAAATTGGTGGTCACGCATTTGAAAGTCAAACAGAAATTAGTAGTATAACAATTTCTAATGGAGTTACAACTATTGGGGAATACGCTTTTGTGTTTTGCGATAACTTAACAGCTGTTTCAATACCAAACAGCGTTACCAGTATCAAGCAATATGCATTTAAAAGCTGTCCGGGTTTAACCAATATAAATGTTCCAGATACAGTTGAAGAGATTGGTAACGGTGCTTTTATGGATTGTATTAACTTAACAAGTTTTGCAATACCTAACAATTTGAATTCTTTAGGAGATGTCGTTTTTTTAAATTGTCCTCTTGTTGATTTTACTTTAAAATCCAATTCTTATTTTAGTGTAATTGATGGGGTATTATTTAATAAAGAAGTTACGGCATTGCGAAATTTTCCTAGTGCTAAATCATCCGATGCCTATGCAATACCCGAAGGCGTTACAATGATAGAAATAGCAGCTTTTGCATATGCTGCAAAACTAACAGAAATTACGATTCCTGAAAGTCTTACAACAATTCAGCAAAATGCATTTGCTTACTGTACCGCTTTAAAAACCCTTACAATCCCAAAAAATGTTGTTCAAATCTCTTTCTTTGCTTTTAGCTATAATACGAATTTAACAAGTGTAACAATCAATTCAACTACTCCGCCAAATACTGACAGGCCTTTTCTTAATTGTAAAAATCTTAAAGAAATAAAAGTGCCAAATGCTTCTTTAGAAGTTTATAAAGCAAGTGTAGAGTGGTCTATTTATAAAGATATTTTAGTGGCTCAATAATTTTTTCTTGGTGTAAATTAAGCCTGATTGTGAAATCATACATGAATTATTAATTGTTAATTATAAATTGTGAATTAAGAACTAACAACTAACAATTTATAATTAACAATTAAAAACCTCCTTTTAGTAAATTAATACTAACCGTAGCAATATCAGCTTCCGGAAATCTTTTAAAAATAGCTTTATCGGGAAATAATCCGGCTTCTGAAGCGACATCATTAAAAACATCAATTTCAATAATATATTGATCCGAAAAACCATGAGTGGCGTCGTAAGCTGTTGCGGGCGTTTTTCCTAAATTTTGGGCTGCAAGTTTTGGATTTATGGTATGTAATTCTATCAAAAGCAAACCAAATTTGCGTACATAAGGTGACCACTTTTGTAAATGTTCCAGGAGATTATCTTCGACTAAATTGTTGCTGATTCTTTTTCCTCTGTAAGCAAATGCTCCGGTAGATTTACTAACTCTATTTTCGTCAATGTGCTGTGGATCTTTCCAAATTCGGTTGTGATCTAAAAAAGTTCTTACGTTTAGTAAATCTTTCAAATCGATATTGTAATTCTCTCTCAAATCATCCGAAAGAACATCCGGACGTCCAATATCTCCCCAAATTACTTTTGCCCAAATATCTGCTTTTATAAGATTAGCTCTTGTCACTTTCAGCGCAGCCTGATTATAATCGGCACCAACGAGAAATAGGGGATATTCGTCGAGCATTTCACCTCTTAAAGTTTGTCTGTCGATTACTTCAAAAATATGCTCTAAGAAAGCACCATTTCCACAGCCCATATCGAGAATTCCTTTTGGCTGCTGTTCAATTGGCAGGTTAAAAAGTTTAATGATAATTTCATCAACAACTTTAAAATAGGTATCGTGAGCGCCGCCGCTTCCCCAAACATTCATTTCACGATCCACATGAATTTCGTTTTCTCCATCGGCAATCATTCTTAAAACGGCTGGATCGCCAAAAATTAATTCTTCAATTTTGGCAAATGTCGGAAGGTAAGAAACCGTAACGCCGTAAGCGCTGGCTCTTTTTGCAAAAAACAAACCTGTTTCGGTAAATTGATAATTGCCGTTTTTTTCCAGAAACCATCCAAGATGTACAAAAAAGTCTAATATTTTTTTGAAATTTTCAGGAGATTTATGAAACTCTTCGGGCCTGAAAGAAGTCTCCATAAAGTATTTATGAAACATTCCGTTCATCGCCAAACGCACAATTGTTGGTCCAATTAAATAGCCTTCAACATGTTTTAAAATTTGTTCCTGAATAGTATTTTTCAACGGATTATCAGAAGATTCGATTCCGTAATTCTTTTTATATTTTTCAAAAATAAGATTGAGTTTTTCAAACGGAACATCTTCAAAAAGACGTGGATGAAACTGAATTGAAAACTGAAGCAGATCGACAACATCTTCATAGAGATAAAACAACGAAAAGGCTGTTTCGGTTTTTTCATTTACAGCGATTGTAATTTCCTGCGTTTTATTATCGACTTCATAATCCAAAAATCCCTGAGAAGCCAAAATTCTCAGACCAACATTCAAATAACCTTCATTTGCTTTAAAAACAGTTACTAATTCTGATAATTGAACTTGTTTTTTGTTTAAGATAAATTCTAAAACTGCATGATTTTTTAATGCTATTGCCACCGGAGCAGTCGCTAATCCGTCGAGATGTCTGAAAATTGAGCTTCGAAGTTGTGCTTTATCGATCATAGTACGAGAGTAAATGTGTATTAAAAATAGTGATTTTTTTTAACTGTTTACGCATCGTTATATTAGGAAAGAAAATAAAAATCCCCCAGTTTCAAATTCCTCGAAACTGGGGGATAGTAAAAAAAATAAAACACAATCTTTAGAACGAATACCTTACGCCAAGTTGCCCTTGGAATCTTGAAGCTAATTGATCTATAGTATAAGGTGCAGTTGTAGGTTTTTGGAAAGTGTAAGTAGGGTCGCCAGTAGCAACTCCGCCTAAGTTTCCTGATTTTGTTAAACCTAAATTTGCTGTTGAATTGTATGTATTTGGAACAAAATAACTTCTTCCCCAATCTTTATTGATAAGGTTTCCGATATTAGCCATGCTGAAAGAAACCTGGAATGTACCAACGTGTGCCACATTAATTTCATCCATTAATTTTAAATCAGCCTGAATGTTCCAAGGCGTAGTATCGCCGTTTCTTTCTGTGAAGTTTCCTCTTCTGCTTTTCAAATAAGAATTTCCGTTGATGAAAGATTCGTAATCCGCTACTTGCTGTGCTGCTGTTGCAGATGGAACTCCTGCTGCATTTACTCCGATATATTTAGCTGCTTCTGCAGCATCTTTAAAGATATAAGCTAAACCTGCCGCTTGTCCTGTTCCTGCAATTGTTGAGTTTACAAATCCCCAAGAAAATGGATTTCCTGATTGTGCATTGAAATACACGTTTGCAGAGAAAGTATTGTTTTCAGCCAATTTTACTGCATATCCTACATTAGAAACAATTCTGTGTTTGATATTAAAGTTAGAAGTTGCCAATTGAGGATCATTTGGTGTCAATGATTGGTTCATTTGGAAGTTACTTTCCATAGAGTTACGAATTCCGTTTGTAACATCTTTTGAATCTCCGTAAGTATAAGCTACCATAAAGTTGAAACCAAAATCGTATGTTTTTGAAATCATTTCTGTTATGCTGTATCTGTATCCTTTATTTGTATTTGATAATAAATAAGCATTTGAAAACGCTGCATTAATGTTAGCCGCGTAAATTGGCATTTGATGGTTTGTATCGTAAGAGAAATAAGTTGGGTTATCTGTCTTATTTACTTGTTGAAACTCCAAATCACGAATTACTTTTGTATAAATACCTTCTGTCGTAAATTTATATCCGTCGATGATTTTATCAATAGCCAATGAGTTTCTTAAAACAGCCGGCATTTTAAATTTATTATCTACTAAATCTGCCTGAACTTTTGGAGTTGCATCATGATATCCGTTTAATCCGTTGTTTGCCAAAGGATCGCCTGCCGCTGCAACCTGCGCCGGAGTTAAGTTGTTTTTATCATAACTTCCGTAACCTACACCATCATTGTAGTAGGCATATCCTAACCATGCAAATGGAATTCTACCTGTAAATACTCCAGATCCACCTCTTAAAACTAACGTTTTATCTTCGTCTACATTATACGTAAATCCTATTCTTGGAGAAACTAAAGCTGTACTGAAAAAGTTGTTTTTGATTTGGTTTAAAGGCGTATAAGAATACGTTGTACCATAGTTTGGATCTGCTGGAGAATTTTGAACTTGCGGGCTTAAGTTTGGTTTCGTAGGCAAATCAGTATAATCAACTCTCACACCTGGAGTAACTTTCAATTTGCTTCCAATTCTGATTTCGTCCTGTGCATAAACGCTGTAAAGGTTTACTTTGAATTGTGCATACGGATTATTAAAAATTTCATCTCTTGTAGAACCGTCAAAAGGATACGTTCCACGAACACGAGTAGGAAGTTTGTTGTAGAAATCAGCAAGAGATTTATACGCAACTCTTCCGTTAAGAGCATTTACAAAACCATAATTAATGTCGTAGAATTCGTTGTGTGTACCAAACAATAAAGTATGATTTCCTGTTTTGTAGGTAAGGTTGTCTGTAATTTCGGCTGTATTCTGTTTCATATTAAAAACAGTTGCTTCACGATCATTTCCTAAGAAAATTGTTCCTCCATTATAACCAATTTCTGTTTGGGGAAACATAACATTGCTCGATTTTGGATCACGATAGTCTTTAATGGCTGAATAACTGGCAATAAATGAGTTAGACCACTGGCTGTTAAAATGACTTTTTAATTCTAAAACAGTACTAATAGATTGGTTTTTCTGCGTAAAATCCATACTTGAAAACCTGAAATTTGCAGCATCGCGTTCCAAATTTGAAGCTTGAGAAATAACAGTGTTGTTTCTTAACGAAAGAGAATGTTTGTCATTAATTTTCCAATCTAATTTATTGAAGAATTTCTGGCTTTTTGAAAAGTTATTATACGAACCGTAGCTTCCCGGATCAAATCCGTAGTTGGTTTTTACGAAATTCGAAATTTGTTCTGCTGTAGCATTATCCACTAATGAAGTTAATTTTCCGGCAGAATTAGTTTCTCCTGCATTGTAAAATAAAGGATCAGTTCGTTCCGCATATTCCATATTGGTAAAAAAGAATAATTTGTCTTTTACAATTGGTAATCCCAATCTGAAACCTACTTGATAATCACCAAAAGAACTTGGCATTTTTGAACCGTCGCCGGCATTATTTGGACCTGTTATAGCAGCACTTCTTCCGTAGCTGTAAATAGATCCGCTTACTGTATTTGTACCGCTGCGAGTTACAGCATTTACGCTTCCTCCTAAAAAGTTTCCTAATTTAATATCGTAGGGAGCAATATAAACCTGAATATCCTGTATCGCATCTAAACTGATAGAATTAGATCGCGTGCTGCTTCCCGGCATTCCTGAAGTTCCGGATTGTCCTCCTAAAGATGGACTGAAACCAATGGCATCATTATTTATAGAACCATCAATTGTTACGTTGTTGTATCGAAAATTGGTTCCTGCAAAAGAGTTGTTAGAACTCTGCGGAACTAGTTTTGTAACATCCTGAATTCCTCTGTTGATTAACGGAAGTCCATTTACTTGTTTCTCGTTAATATTAGTTCCGTTGTTTTTAGAAGAAGGTTTAGAACTTGTAATTACTACTTCTTCTAATACCGTATTATCTGCTTTTCCAACTACAATTGTAGGTAAATCATTGTCGCCAAGTGCTAGATGTATTTGTGCGTTTGAATAATCTTTAGTGTCTGCACTTTTAATTTCGAGTTCATAAGGCCCGCCTGCATTTAGATTTTCGAAACTAAACCGACCTTGTTTATCTGTTACAGCTCTGTAAACAGCATTTGTTGGTAAATGCGTTAAGGTAACTTCTGCGTTTGTAACCGGGCTTGTACCATCATTAACTTTGGCAGATAATGAAGAGGTTGTAATTTGAGCAAAAATGTTTCCCATAACAAGAAGCATAAATGCCGAAAAAAAGAGTTTGAGTTTTGTCATGTTGTTTTTAGTTTTTATTTGACAAAGTAACTCGGTTTGTTTCGATCAGATTTAACGCTTTTGTTAACTTAAAATCATAAAACAATTCATTGTTAAGGGACAATTATGAAGATGTTATTTTCTTAAAAATGATTTAAGCCTTTAAAATCAATTGTTTGTGTAAAATGCTTTAAAATAGCGGATTAGAAGAAGATTTAAAGTAGATTAGAAAAAGATTAGAGTGTTAAGCCATTGTTACGGATTAGGAAAATCGGCATAATTAAGAGATTAGTTTTTTAAGATAAAAGATGAAATTTTATATCTATCATGGCTATAATAAATTTCAAATTATTATATGATTCAATTGCGTCCAACTTTAGTTGGATGTAAAAATAAAGTCTTAGACAAGGGCTTTAGCCAAAGAAGTAAAAGTTTGGCTAAAGCCTTTTTCAATTTAATTCTTGACCTCCAGCTAAAGCTGGAGGCAATTAAAATAAGCAGTTTGTTTATAGTACCGTTATTACTTAAGGAAATACCAAAGAAAACGAAGTGCCTTTTTCAAGCTCAGAATCTACTATCAATTCAATATTATGAAGTTTGAGAATTTGCATGGTAATAAAAAGCCCTAATCCTTGTCCTTGAATATGACGTGTATTGTCACTTCTAAAAAAGAGATCAAAAATAGAATCTTTATCAGCATCTGAAATTCCAGGACCTCGATCTGTAATTTTGATTACCAATTTATTATTTTTTGAAAGCGCAAAAACATCCACTTGTGCCGGAAACGAAAATTTAACCGCATTATCTAAAATATTGTATAGCGCAATAAAAAGCATATGTTTATTGGCGTAAACCGAAAGCAAATCTTCTTGATCTGCAATTTCGTCCAGATTTACCGCAATTTTAGATTCCGGATATTCAATGGCTTTCTTTTCGAGAACATTCCACAGAATTTCATCAATTCTAACCGTTTCCATTTGCTGCGGTTCAGAAAGTTCTAATCCTGATAATACCAAAAGTCCTTCGAGAGTAGCTTTAAGATGTAATGTATCTTTTCGCAGTGATTTTAAGATTTCTTCGTATTGTTCGTTTGTTCTTGGTTGTTGCAGCGAAACATCAATATCTCCAATAATAATAGTAAGCGGTGTTTTTAATTCGTGGGAAGCATTTTTTAGAAAATTATTCTGAATCATGATACCACTTTCTAATCTTTCCAAAAGATAATTAAAAGTAGTAACCAATTCCTTAATCTCATCTTTACTTTTAGTCTGCGGAACTTCTAATCTCGAATGAAGATTTTCGGTTGTTATCGTATTTACTTTGGCAATAACATCTGAAAACGGGCGGAAAGTCTGCTTGGCTAAAAATGTTCCTAAAAGATAATTTAACGGAATTCCAATCAAATAAAATAGAATAAACATTAAACCCAGAATTTCTAATTGGTGATTTCCGGCGCGATCGATTCCAGAAACTACAATGATAAAATCTCCCTGATTGTCTTTATAAAATAAACCAACAAACTGTCTGTTGTTTATGGTAAAATGTTCGATCTTATTTTTTTTGATTGTATTTAAATATTGATCACTTAAATTAATATCAATATTATCTTGTATAAAAAGCTTTTTGGTTTTAGCATTATAAACCCGTATCGATTCATTGTTAATCCTGTTGTATTGAATTTCAATTTGGCGATAGCGTTCGCTGTTAATTGCATTGATTTCGTCTTTTTCAAAATAAAATAAAGCCGATGTCATGGCATGATCTTCAAGATTATCAATGTAAAGATCTTTCATGTGGCTTTTAAACAAAAGAAATGAGCCAGCCATAAGAAGTCCGACTATAAAAGCAAAAAGCAGAGTAGAATTAACGGCTAATTTATTTTTAAGATTCATGAATTCTTGTGCTTGTAAAGGATAGGAGTTTTAGGAAAATAAGCTCTTGTTTAAAAATTTAATTTGACCTGCTCAAAAGACAATTTAGTTTATCGATTTTCAAGCATTTTTAGGTTAAAGTGTATAATTTTTTAATTGTTTCTTCATCAAAATATTTTGAAAGTAAATTACAATGACGAAAATATGCAATAGAATCATTAAATCTCATGCCTTTTAAAGGGATTCGCTCGTTTTTTAGGCATTTTTTTATAAAATCCAATCTATCATTTTCATCTTTTTCTATTACATCATTTATTTTTTGTATTTGGTCTTTTGTGTAGCGTTCGTTTATATATCCAAATTCAAGAATATCTTTCCAATTTTTTCTAGCATCTATTCCTTGATGAACATTTATAAAGCGATTTTTATTTAAAGCAAAAAATAACGGATCTTTTCTTTCATATCCAATATTTCTAATTTTTAGATTTTTCCAAAATTTTTCAGTTTCTAATGAAGTACTTTCACTCCAATAAGTTAAAAACTCTTTTTTATAAAAGTTAATTAGTGTCAAATTTGCTTTTCCATTTTCACATTTTTTATTTATGCGATTAATAATATCTTTGGACAAATTTAACATTGCTTCTTTGGTTGAAGAATCAATATTCTTTGATTCCATGATTATTTGATCTGCAATTTTTATTGCATTAAAAAGATTCTCTTTTTCAATATTCATTTTAAATATTTATTGTTCCCTAACTCTTTTGTTTGAGCATATAACCAGTTCCTTTTACAGTATGAATCAATGGAGTAGGGAAGTTCTTATCTAATTTATTTCGGAGATAATTAATATAAACATCTACGGTATTTGAGGTAGTATCAAAATCAATATTCCAAACGGCTTGTGCAATAGCAATTCGGGATAAAGCTCTTTCTCTGTTTTTCATAAAAAAGATCAAAAGCTTTAATTCTCTTGAAGATAAATTCAATTCTTTTCCGTCTCTTGTTGCGCTTTGTTCTTTCATATTAATTTCGACTCCGGCATACGATTGAAAATCCAGAATTCCAGAACTGAATTCTGTACGACGCAGCTGCGCATTTATTCTGGCAAGTAATTCTTCAAACAAAAATGGTTTTGCAAGATAATCGTCGGCTCCGGCTTGTAAACCTTTTACTTTTTCCTGTGGTGTATCGAGCGCACTCAAAATAAGAATTGGGACTATTATTTTTCGGCTTCTTAGAACTTCACAAACTTCAAAACCTGTAATGTCCGGAAGCATAATGTCGAGAATAATAATATTATATTCATTCTCCATCACTTCTTTTATGGCATCAAAACCTTTTGTAATGGTTTTAATTTCATAAAGATGCTCCTCAAGTCCTCTTGTAATGAAAGATGCAACTCTTGGATCGTCTTCCACTAATAATATTTTATTCATATAAATTGATGTGCTTACCTATGTCATAAAAGTAATAAAATAATGAATCACGCAAAATAGCATTGGGTTTTTATTACTATTTGACTTTTTGGTAAAACGTTTTAGGTATTTCAGAATTAAAAAACGCCATAATGTAAATAAAGTTCACATTAATTTAGAAAAAATCTTACACGGAAAAAAAATACGGATAACTATTAACTGTCTTGTTTTTAGGTATTTAAAAATATGTAAAAATTTAATTAACATTTTTTTTGCAAAAAGAACAGTTAAAATTTTTGATTTAAAATTTTTAATTTACTTTTGTTCTATCGAATTAGTAGAGTTTATTGTGTTTGTTGATGTTTCAAATATTTTTATCTCAAATCAGCATAAATTTTCTATAAGATGAAACCTAAAAGGTTGAACCAAAATACGATACAGGCCAATTAAAATAATAATAATCAAAAAAAAATAAAAATGAAAAAACGAATGCGTTGCAGATAAAAAAAAACCATCTCTGTTGCAGCAGAAATGGTGAAGCTTAAAGAAATTGTACATCTCTATAAGGAAGCGAGAATAGAATAAATCTGTTTTCGGCTAACCTTATTTTTTAAACCAAAACAAAGTAATGAAAAAAAAATTAAATAGATATACATGGATATGTATTTTGTTGATTTCCATAGGGATTAAGGCTCAGGAAACGAAACCTTTAATCCAGTCAAAACTTGAAGGAACAGTAATAGATGCTGTTACAAAGGAGCCTGTTATTGGGGCTTCGGTAAACATTAAAGGTACTACCCACGGTGTTTTGACAGATTTTGATGGGAAGTTTTTCTTCCAAACCGGACAAAAATTTCCTTATACGTTAGTAGTAAGTTTCCTTGGATATAAAAAAGCAGAAACTGTAGTTACTCAAAACGCAGTTGTGATTGGTCTTGAACAGGAACAAAATCAATTATCTGAAGTTGTAGTTACCGCTTTAGGTATTTCTAAAGAAAAGAAATCTTTAGGATATACTACACAATCCCTTAAAAACAAGGAAATTGTAGATACTAAAGAAACCAACTTTTTAAATAACCTTACAGGTAAACTGGCAGGTGTGCGTATCACCAATTCACAAGGAGATATGGGATCTTCACGTATTATTATTCGTGGAGAAACTTCTATAGCAGGAAATAACCAGCCATTATTTGTGGTTGATGGAGTTCCGGTAGATAACTCTCAGCTAGGAAGTGTTGGTGGAGCTACGCGTGATTTTAAAAATGCAATTGCCGATTTAAATCCGCAGGATATTGAATCATTAACAGTACTAAAAGGTCCAAATGCTGCGGCACTTTACGGATCGCGTGCGGCGCATGGTGTTGTACTTATCACGACAAAATCTGGTAAAAACCAAAAAGGACTTGGTATCAGCTTTAGTACTGGTATCACAATTTCTCAGGTTACTACTTTACCTCGTTTTCAAAATTCATTTGGACAAGGTTCAAATGGAAGATTCAGCTTTGTAGACGGTAAAGGAGGCGGAATCAATGATGGTGTTGATGAAAGCTGGGGACCAAGACTAGACGGACGTCTTATTCCTCAATTTTATTCAAATGGAGAAGCAGTGCCTTTTGTAGCTCATCCTGATAACGTTAAAGATTTCTTTAATACAGGTGTTACTTATGACAACAGTGTTTCGGTTGCTAAATCAGATGAAAAATCAGATTTCCGTTTAGGGGTAAACAACCAAAAACAATTAGGAACAGTACCTAATAGTGAAGTAAATAAAACAAACGTTAGTATTAATTCTAATTATCAAATTTCTAAAGGTATAAAGGTAGGAGTAACGGGTAATTATATTGTTACAGATGCTCCGGCTTTACCGGGAGGTCCGTCTGGTAACCGTGCTGCGGGTGTAATGCTGCAGTTTATCTGGTTCGGACGTCAGGTTGATATCAATCAGCTTCAAAATAACAGAAACGTAAACTGGAATAACAGTTACTACAGCAACCCATACTGGAATGCTTATTATAATACTACAAGTCAGCAGCGTAACCGTATAATTGGAGATATCCATTTAGATGCAAAACTTGCAGAAGGACTTAATTTTAGATTCCGTACCGGAATTGATTACTATAACGATCGTAGAAAATACAAGATTAAATATGGTACAAACGGAACTCCTTTTGGATCGTATGCTGAAGATGCTTACACGGTAAGCGAACAAAATACAGAAGGTATTTTTACTTATACTAAAAAACTAGGTGATGACTTTACTGTAGACGCTCTTGGAGGATTCAACGTTCGTACACACAGTGATGCAAACAATTATCAAAAAGCACCACGTTTAGCCGTACCGGATTTATATACTATAACAAATTCAAGAGATCCGTTGACTGCATCAAACTCTTATTCAAGATTGAAAGTATATAGTGCTTATGCATCGGCTCAGTTTGGTTATAAAAACTATGCTTATTTAAACCTTACAGCTCGTAATGACTGGTCGTCTACATTACCAAGCAGTAACCGTTCTTATTTTTATCCTTCTGTTAATGGAAGTTTAATTTTATCTGAGGCTTTAAATTTAAAAAGCAATACGCTTGATTTCTTAAAAGTACGTGGAGGTTGGTCTGAAGTGGGTAACGATGCAGATCCATACCAATTGTCTACAGTTTACAATTTCCAAACTGCATTTGACGGAAATCCTATTCAAACTTCTTCACAGAAAAAATTGAATGAGAACCTGAAACCAGAAACTACTCGTTCAACAGAGGTTGGTTTAGAAGCTTCTTTCTGGAAAAACAGACTTCATTTTGATGCGGCTTATTATAACACAAACAGTTTTGACCAGATTTTAGAAATCAAAACAACAGCTTCAAGCGGTTATAATTCACAATTAATCAATGCAGGGAAAATAAACAACCGTGGTATTGAACTTCAATTAGATGGAAATCCAATTCAAACTGAAAATTTCAAATGGAATGTGGCTTTAAATTATTCTAAGAATAAAAGTGAAGTAAAGATTTTGGATTACGACAGACAAATTCAAAACTACACAATTGGTACTTCAGGAGGTGTTGATGTATTAGCATCTGTTGGACAAGCTTACGGAGCACTTTACGGAACTGCTTATTTACGTGACGCAAACGGAAATATTGTAGTTGGTGCAAACGGATTACCAAAAGCTGATCCGCAAAAGAGAGTATTAGGACATTATACTCCAGACTGGATTGGAGGTATTACCAATACAATAACGTATAAAAACCTTGAACTATCTTTCTTAGTTGATGCAAGTGTAGGAGGAGAGCTTTTCTCAGGAACTAACAGAACAGGTAACTATACAGGAGTATTAGCTCAAACGCTTCCAGGTCGTGGTGCAGAGAATGGCGGATTAAACTACTATTTGGCAGGTACTACAAAAACTTTATTACCAGCAGGTGCAAGTGCCCCAGGTGGAGCTACGGTATACGATGATGGTATGATTTTTAACGGTGTATATGCTGATGGAACTCCAAACACTCAAGTGCTTAGTGCACAGGAATATTACAAAGCATCATACAATATCAGCGAAGCATACATTTACAGCTCAACTTTTGTAAAACTGAGAGAAGTAAAACTGACTTACAATGTTGATAAGAAACTGGCTAGAAAAATTGGATTTGATGGGGCAAGCATTACTGCTGCAGGTCGTAACTTGTTCTTTATTTACAAAGATGCACCAAATATTGATCCTGAAACAGCTTTCAATACAGGAAATGCTCAGGGATTGGAGAGTTTAGCGCTGCCAACAACCAGAAATTTCAGCCTTAATTTAAATCTTAAATTTTAAAAACACGAAATCATGCTAAAAAGAATAGCTTATATAACTCTATTTGCATTGACACTGACCTCATGCAGTGATGATTTGGATGAGATTAACAAAAATCCAAATGCAACAGAAACTCCATTAGCACCTTACTTATTAACGGGAACATTAAAACAAGGAGCTGACTTATACTGGGGATCAACAAATAACTTTGATTCGTCTTTGTTATATGTACAGCATTGGGCTAAAATCCAATATACAGAACCAGACAGATATGATGTGTCTAATGCTTCTTTCACTTCTTTGTGGAACACAGGATATGCAACTTTAATTACAGATTTGAACACTATTTTGAATTTCCCGGCAGATCAGGCCAATTCAAATTATAAAGGAATTGCTTTGACTTTACGTTCATGGACCTTTTTATTGTTGACAGATGCTTACGGAAGTATTCCTTATAAAGAAGCAGGTCAAAAAGTAACTCCGGCATATGATACTCAAAAAGAGGTTTATACAGGATTACTAGCAGATTTAAAACAAGCACAGACTTTGCTAAATACAGCAAACGGAACTGTAACGGGAGATTTGGTTTACAAAGGTGACATTACAAAATGGAAAAAACTGGTAAATTCACTTCGTTTGCGTATCGCCTTGAGAATTTCAGACAGAGAACCTGCTTTGGCAAAACAAACTGCAATTGAAGCAACAAGTGATGCTGCAGGAGTTTTAAGCAGTAACAGCGATACTTTTAAGTTTACTTATACAAGTTCGCCACAGCAAAATCCGGCTTCGGCTTGGTTTGAAACTCGTGATGATTACCGTATTTCAAAAACATTAGTTGATAAATTAAATGAATTAGCAGATCCGCGTTTGCCGGTTTATGCTCAATTGCCATCAGATGCAACTGTAGGTAAATATGTTGGAGGTGCTAACGGATTATCAAACAGTGATGCGAACAGTCAGGGTTTTGCTAAAACATCAAAACCGGGAACTTACTTCCTGACATCTTCATCGCCGGCAGTAATTGCTTCTTATTCTGAAACATTATTCAATCTTGCAGAAGCTGTAGCTCGCGGATATATTTCTGGAAATGCAGAACAGCTTTATAATGATGCTATAACGGCTTCGTTCAATCAGTTTGGTATTACAAATGCAGCGACTATTTCTACTTACCTTAATCAGGCGGTTGTAAAATACGATGCATCAAATTATGCAAAATCAATAGGAACTCAAAAATGGATTGCGTTCTACGGACAAGGTCTTGACGCTTTTACAGAGTGGAGAAGATTGGATTTCCCAGTATTAACTGCTGGTCCTGCTACGGTTTTAGACGGAAAAATTCCTTCTCGTTTCTTCTATCCAGGAACAGAGCAGTCATTAAATGGTACTAGTTACCAAGCGGCAATTGCTGTACAAGGAAAAGATTTATTGACTACGAAACTTTGGTTTGACGTAAAATAAGCTGAATGAATTACGAAAAGTGATTCCTTAAAAATAATTTTCAATAAAAATT
Organism: Flavobacterium sp. 2755; assembly: GCF_031455715.1. Lineage (NCBI taxonomy): Bacteria > Pseudomonadati > Bacteroidota > Flavobacteriia > Flavobacteriales > Flavobacteriaceae > Flavobacterium > Flavobacterium sp. 2755. The sequence continues at coordinate 241,855 of NZ_JAVDTG010000004.1, read as the reverse complement.
GAAAAAAATAGAACGGTTGTAAAAATTTTCTTTACAACCGTTTTTAATTTTTTAATAACGATGTAAAACAATAAAAATGTAAAGAAAAGCAGTAAAAACGGGAGGTTTGGAAAAAGAAGGTTTTATTAAAACGGTGCTTTAAAGAAAAAAAAATCTCAAATATTTTATGATAAGTGTCATTATTTCAAGTATTTATAATATATTTAACATTCGAAACATGGGAATTATATAAAATTTGTACATAATTTTGCAAAGTCAAAGATCAAAAGGAAGAATATAATTTTTGGCAACTCAAATCCCAAATTTGCTGTTAAACTAACTTTATTGCTATTTATGAGAATATTTTTTGTAGCACTTCTTCTTTCTTTAAGTTCCTTTACTACCTACAATGTAACGGACAAGAAAGACATTTTAAGCGAGATTGAATTGGTAAGGCTTAATGAGCATGTAAACGAAGTAAAATCTTTTACAGCTTCAAACCATGGCTACAGCAGGAAAATAGCTTTTCTTGTTGACATGAAAATCAAATCCGGAAAAAATCGTTTTTTTGTTTACGATCTTGAAAATGAAAGAATCATTGATCAGGGGCTTGTTGCACACGGTTCTGGTTCAGAAACCGGAATTAAAGGCGATATACTTCAATTTAGTAATATGCCAAATTCAAACTGCACTTCACTTGGGCGTTATTCTATAGAGAAGTCTTATAAAGGTGTTTTTGGAAAAGCGTTCAGACTTGCCGGTTTAGATGAGACTAACAGTAATGCGCTAAAAAGAGCTATTGTATTGCACTGCTACAAAGAAGTTCCAGATGATGAAAAAGAATATTACATCATAAACAGTCACGGCTGCCCAATGGTAAGCGAAGTTTTCTTTAAAAGACTTGAAAAAATAATAGACAGCTCTGATTCTAAAATCATGCTTTCTGTTTATTATTAATTGAAAAAATAAAATCATTTAGCTGCAAAGCGTTATGATATAAAAAAAAGAGCTTTTAAGCTCTTTTTTTGTTTTTATATCTAACTGTAAATTAAAGCGCGGGTGCAGCCGGAAAATCAATTGGAATTTCTGTTAAAGCATAAACGTAATTCGTAAATGTACGTACAGTGATAATACCAGCAAGATCAATCAAAGCAGCTTCGGTATAACCTGCATCAAAAAAAGCATCTTTTAAAGCTGCGTCGGTAGCGCCTTTATTTTCGGCAATTGATTTTGCAAGCTGTAATGCAGTTTGAAATTTACTGTTGCTGGAAATCCCTTTTCTTAATTCTATAATTTCATCGCTGCTAATTCCTTTAAGACCCGCAAGCATAGTATGAGCGGCAAGACAGTAATCACATTTATTAATTTGAGAAACCAGAAGATTTATACCTTCACGTTCTTTTGCCGTAAAAGCGGTATGGGCAAAGGCTTCATCAAATGCTAAAATTCCTTTAAGGGCATTTGCTGAATATCCTATTGTAGCATAAAGGTTAGGTACTTTACCCATTTTTGCCGTAATAGCATCAAATATTTGTTGAGATTGTTCGCTTACCTGATCTTTTGATGGTACATTAATTGTTTTCATGATGTAATATTTTAAGTATTTATAGATATATTGATTGGATATGACAAAGTCACGATCGTTAAAATTGTATAATTAAAGTTTTGGATGATTGTTGTTATTATTCTTTAAGTAGAATTGTGCCGTTTGACTCAAGGTTATTAAAGCTCCGCCCAGAATTACGATATCTTTAAGAACAAGCCTTCCGCGGCCGGATAAAAAAGGAAAACCATAATCAGAATCGCCAAGGTTGGGAACCCAGCTTTCGGGCGTTGTTATCAAAAAAGAAAGTGTTCCTAAAGACATAATAACAACCAGAATACTTCCTGCCATACTCCATAAAGGCACAACTTTATAAAGTGCTAAAAGAATACCAAGAACAATTAAAAAAGCCCCTAAACCTTGCGAAAATCCGTAAGTATTGTTTTGAACATGCCATTTGTAGTTGGCAGCGATTAATTCACCTTCCTTATTTTGGTGTGTTTTATACTCATTTGGAGTATTGTAAAAGAAGCTCATAAACGGACTATTGGCTACAAAAGGCACAATACCGTCTGCTTCATACGTGAAGAATTTTAGCGTCCCTATCCAGATAAAGACTACTACAATACCAAAACGTGTTATCGTTTTGGCTAAATTTTCTAATTGTGCAAACTGCTGAATGATTGAATGTTTCATGATGTAATTTGTTTTTTGTTGAGACAAAGTTACATCTGGCATAGAAGCCGAAACATGGATAAAAAAGGATATTACCTGTACAAATCTGCTACGATAGAAATTCCTGTTTTATCTCTGAAAGATTGCGGAGATTCATTGGTGAATTTTTTAAAGACACGGCTAAAATAAAATTCATCTTTAAAATTAAGAGCAAAAGCAATTTCTTTAATACTCTTTCTTGTTAAGTGCAATTGCTTTTTTGCTTCCAGCATTATTCTTTCGGTAATAAGCTGCGAAGGTGTTTTTTTAAAGTATTTAGTGCAGCGCTTCGTCAGGTTATTGGTTGACATTCTCAAAAGATCTGCATAATCAGACGGTTTGTGAAGCGTTAGGAAATTAGTGTCCAATAAATTTTTGAAACGTTCCATTTCATCATCCCGAATTTGAGAATCCGTATTTTTCTCCAGTTCACGAGTTTTTATCTGACTTGATTTTGCTAAAAAAAGCTGCAGTAATGATTTTAAAACAATATCTGAAGGAGCAGGGTTAGAGAGTTCCTCTGTAATCTGATCTTTGAGATTATCAAATACAGCCTGATCAATAAGTTCTAATTTAAGTGAAGGTTCGATATATACATTATTAAAAAGCAAACCATTGCAGGCTACTTCTTCACGGTGATATTCTATGCAGTAAAAGTCACCGTGAAATTGTAATATATCATATTGAATTGTATCAATTTCTTTAATGTAAATCAGCTGTAAAGGAGTGGCAAAAAGCATCATTGGTCCTTTAAACGGAAATGTTCCAAAATCGGAATAAAAGATTCCTTCGTCTTCTTTTATGATAATGATAGTATATTCACTAAACTGTACAGGCGTGCTTAAAATGTTTTGCTGTACTTTTTGAAGACTTATTAAGTTGGCACCTGACTGCGATTTTAATTGTGTCATAAAAATGTCTATTGTTTTTTCTGAAAACAGTTAAAACAAAACGATATGTTACAGATTAGATTTCTTTTTAGATCAATACGAATAGTTCTTTACAAAAAAGTACCAAACCTTTCAAAATGACAAGTGTAGCCATTAGGATTCTTTACTAAATAATCCTGGTGATACTCTTCTGCAGGCCAGAATTTTGTAAAATGTTCAAGTGTAGTAACGACTTTTCCCTGCCATCTTCCTGAATCCTCCACTATTTTAATGATATCTTTCGCAGTTTCTTCTTCCTCTTTGTCCTGAATAAATATAGCAGATCTGTAACTTTCTCCAATGTCATTTCCCTGACGATTCATAGTTCTGGGATCATGCACTCTGTAAAAATAATCTAAAAGTTCACTGTATGATGTCTCGGCTGGATCGTATACAATTTCCAAACCTTCTGCGTGTCCGGGATGATTAGCGTATGTTGGATTGTCATTACTTCCTCCCAAATAGCCAACCTGAGTATCTTTAATGCCGGGACGCACTCGAAACAAATCTTCCATTCCCCAAAAACATCCACCTGCGATGTAGGCTTTTTTTAAATTTTCCATATTTATATATTAAATCAAGATATTATTAATGTGTGCACTTATTTATCTTTTTAAAGAAAGCTAAAGATAAAACAGTAAATGCAGATAAAGTTAATAAATATTAATACTAAAATCGGAAATCAAAAAGCTAAAAAGTATTTGTTATATTGGATTAAGAAGCCCCTCGATTAAAACCTATCGTATCTCTGTAAATTTGAGGAGAGATATCGGTTTTACCTTTAAAAACCCTGCTGAAATAATATTCATCATCGTAACCCAATTCGTAGGCAATTTCTTTAACGGTTTTGTTTGTGAGATATAATTCCCTTTTTGCTTCAACAATGATTCGTTCCGTAATCAAATCGGAGAGCGTCATGTTAAAATGATTTTTTGCAGTTCGCGCCAAAACAGTTGGAGTTACATGCAACATATCAGCGTAATCGCTTGCAGAATGTTTTGTTCTAAAATTATCTTCAATCGCGTTTCTCAAGTTCTGAATAATGAGTGTTTGTTTTTCATTGCCATTTACATTCTCAATAGATTGTTGTTCAAGTTTTATTCTCGTTGCCAACACTAAAAATATTTTCAAATAAGAAACCAAAACCTCGTCTTTTCTCAAAGCATCAACTTTTAATTCATTGACAATTTCTCTCACGATATTCATCAATGTTTGTTTGTTATTTTGATCCAGAAGAATAAAAGGCTGCTGATAAATATTGTTGAATAAGATTCCGTTTGCCGCAATCTCTTTATGATGCCTGTAAATACAAAAAAAATCATGATGAAACTGAATAGAAATACCAGTTAAAGTTCCTTCAGAGGCCAGCATAAAAGGCTGATAAGGATAAAAAGCAAACAAAGTATTTTCTTGAAAAGCATATTCGCAAAGATCAACTTTTGCTACTCCTTCTCCAGAAGTAATAATTATGATTGTAAAATAATTATTTCGCTGAATATGATCAAAATAACTGCTGTTATCAAATTCAAACACCTTGAATGATAGATTTCCATTTTGCTGGTTAACAAGCGTATATACAGACTGTGAAAGCATGGTATTTTATTTTTTGCTTAATAATTCTAAAAATTGAGCATTAAGGGCATTACATTCTTCAATACAAACATCTCCTATAACTTTTGGTTTATTTCCCCATTTTGGAATATCTTCAGTAGAAAGTATACTAAATTGAGAAGTTAATCCACCAATATAAGGAACTGCTGTTCCGTATACAATTTCAGCAATTTTATGATGGCGAATCATATAGGAACACATAATGCAAGGTTCGTGCGTCGTGTACATTGATGTTAGTTGGAGTTTATTTGAATAACCATTTTTTATAGCAGATCTGATTGCCATTATTTCTGCATGATTGGTAATATCTCCAGTCGATTTTCCAGATTCAATTCCGGTACCAATTATTTCTCCATCTAATACAATAACAGCACCAACCGGCGGATTTCCTTCTGCTAAAGCAGTTTTAGCAAGATGTAAACATTGATGCATATAATATTTAAAATCCTCTTGCATAATTTTATAACTTAAATTTTTGATTTTATAGATGTATTTCCAGCAATGCTAAATTACTTAAAAGCAAGCATTGTTTGATAACGTTTTGTATTTGTAAAAAATTAAAACTGCCCTCTATCAAAATAAGAGGGCAGTTTATAAGGTATTTTAGAAAATCAAAAGATCGTAGCCTTCGTTTCTAAGGTTAAGGAAACTTGGCAGACCAGGAGTTCCAGGAACTTCATTGTCGTTTAAAAGATCATAGCCAGATATTTCTGTACCAAATACTGCCACACAACCTTTAGAAAGGCCATGAACATGATCTTTTACTTCTTTATAAAGTCCATAAACCGGATGATCTTCTTTTTCAAGTTGTTCAGGCCATCTTATACCTGCACCCTGAAAAATAATTTTTACATCTTCATTTGCATGTTTGAATTCATATGCTGATGCTAAAGCATTGAATACACGTCCTAGAGCTTCTTCTGAACCAGCTTTGGGATCAGATAGAATAATAATTGCTGTTTTTTTCATTTTGATTAAATTTTATTAACAAGGCAAAGATCTGACGACAATGCCTGCTAAAGAATGGAGAAAATTTACTTTATAATGGAGAATTTTTTCTCCTGTAAATTCTTTAAAAGTTCAGGTTTAAAACATCCATTATAAAGTAAAAATCATCCATTTTTATCCATTGATTATCTCGACAACTTTGCATCGATAATAACTCACATAAGTAGAACTTTAAAAAATAAACAATATGTCTGTTTCTGATTTATTTAAACCCCTTACGTTGCTGCATGGTCCGGCAATGAGAAACCGTTTCATGCTTGCACCATTAACAAGTCAGCAAAGTGAATTTGATGGCACAGCATCTGAATTTGATCAATATTGGATGGAGCAATTGGCTCAAAGCGGTTACGGATTGATCCAAACCAGTGCTTCGACAGTTGAAGCAGGAGGTATAGCTTTTGAACGCCAATTAGGAATTCACAGCGATAATCATTTGTCCGGATTGACTAAAATGGCTTCAGCGATTCGAGATGGTGGTGCGTTGTCTGCTGTACAGCTGCATCATGCGGGACATCGTGCCAAACCTTCAATAGGAGGAATCCCTGCTCCGGCTTCAGGAAAAACAGTAGAAGGAATAAAAGCAATTACAACCGAAGAAGTAGATCGAATTCGTGACAGTTTCATCGCTGCAGCAAAAAGAGCGCAATTGGCAGGATTTGATGGAATCTCAGTTCACGGAGCTTTTGGCTGGATTCTTTCCGAGTTTATGTCGCCAAATTTGAACGACAGAACAGATAAATATGGAGGAAGTCTGGAAAATCGTGCACGCTTTACTATTGAAGTTATCGAAGGAATTCGAAAAGCCTGCGGCCCTAATTTCCAAATTGGATGGCGATTATCGATTGAACGCTACGGATTGCTTTTGGAAGAATTAAGAGAAGTTACCGCCGATATTTTTGATCGTGAATTAATTGATTATTTAGATTTAGCGTTGTGGGATTCTGCTCAAATCGTTCGTGAAGGAACTTTTAAAGGAAAAACCATGTTGAGTGTTTTTACGGAACTTCCGCGTAAAGGAGTGCGTTTAGGAGCTGCAGGAAAAATTATGAGTGCACAGCGTGCAGGAGAACTTCTCGATGAAGGCTGTGATTTTGTATTGATTGCACGTGCCGCAATTTTGCAGCGTGATTTTCCGCTTCAAGTAAAAGCAAATCCAATGTACGATAGTCCGCAGCTGCCTGTAATGGCCGATTATTTGCGACAAGGAGGATTGAGCGAACGTTTTATTGAAACCATGCGTGGATGGCAGACTTTTGTAAAAGCAGGCTCTTTGTAAAAAGATTTTCAATACCTCAAAAAGTAAGCCGCCAATTGAGCGGTTTATTTTTTTAATTTTATCCATCATAAAGTAAAATTTATCCATTCTTTATCAATTTCTATGATGGTATGTTTGCAGACTGTTTTCTAAATAAGACAATATGAAAGACCTTAACTGCAATACCATTATAAAAGAAAGCCCAGATGTTTTATCCTGGAACGAAGACATTCATCTTTTTCATTACAAACAGAAAGAAGAAATAAAAAGAGCCAATATGTGTGTGCATATGAATCTCGTTAGTGTTGTATTAGAGGGAACAAAAGAAATTCTGGATCATGGCAGTAAAATTATTGTTCCTGCCGGTTCTGGTTATTTTATGAAAAGAGGCTCTTATTTAGTTACAGATAAAGTTGATGATCCCGAAAAAGGTTATGAATCCATTATCATTTTTTTCTCAGACGAATGGCTGCGTTCTCAAGTTGATAATGTATTAGGAAATGTAAATGAAGCTCTTTCAGGAAAATTTTCTCCATGCAGAAGCGATATGGCACTTCTTCCGGCAGATGAATTGATGTGTGCTCTAATAACACAGCTTAAAACCTGTTTAACATTAAACACAGATCCTAAACGTTTAGAATCTATTTTGCCTCTAAAAATTCGTGAATTGTTTCAAATTTTGATTTCGGCACCCGAAGGGCATCATTTTGAAGCACAATTGCGAAGCCTTGACACACATTTAAATCCCGATTTGGTGAAGTTAATGCAAAGCCATTACAAGGAAAATATTTCTATGGAACAATATGCATTTCTGGCTAATTGCAGTTTGTCAACCTTTAAACGTAAATTCAGCCAAACCTTTAAAATGAATCCCGGAAAATGGATTATGGAAAGAAGACTGGAAGAAGCCTATAATTTGCTGCGATCTGAAATGAACATTACAGAAATCGCTTATGAAGTTGGTTTTGAAACTCCTGCCCATTTTATAGCTTCTTTCAAACAAAAATACAACCATACACCTAAGCAATTGCAGCAAAAACTTTAGCTTTTATAACTCTGAACTTTATAGGATATTTTTTGAACTTTTAATGAAACGATCCCCTTATGAACGGGACTAATTTTGTCTTATTAAAAAATGGGATTGTAATAGTATTGATTTGATAATCAAAAGAAACGTGTTCAAATTGATACTTACATTCTAAACAAAATATTTATAAATTTTTAAAATTTAGAATTATGAAAATGATTTATTTCACAGATGCTATGTGTTCATGGTGTTACGGTTTTAGTCCTGTCATTAAAAAGTTAAAAGAAAATTATCCAGATATTGATTTGGAAATCATATCAGGAGGATTTTCGCCGGGAAGTAAACAGCCTGTTACGGATGAATATAAAGAATTCCTTGAAAAACACTGGAGAAATGTAAACTTACGCAGTGGTCAGTATTTTGACCATTCGATGAAGTTTGTTAGTGATACGTTCCGTTATGATACAGAACCTTCAAGTCGTGCCTTAACAGTAATTGACAACCTAATTCCAGAAAAGGATTTTGAATTTTTGAACCTTATGCAAAAATCATTTTATGTAGAAGGTAAGGATATTACAAACGAAAATGTATTAGCTGAATTGGCCGAAGAGATTGGAATTAAAAGCAATATCTTTTTAGACAATTTTAATTCGGAAGAAATGAAGCTAAAAACACTTAAGGGATTTCAATGCAGTAGAAAATTAGGTGTAGAGGGATTCCCAACGCTGCTTAGCTTAGAAAATGGAGTCGCTAAAATCATTTCGCACGGGTATCAGGATTATGATAACCTAAAAACTGCTGTTGATAATTGGCTAAAATGTACAACTGTTTCTCAGAATAGCGGGCAATCTTGCAAAGGCAGTTCTTGTCAAAGCTAAAAAGACGAAGAGGCTATATTTTTAATTTGAAGATTTAGCCTCTTTATTATAATGAGTTTGTTCTAAAAAACTTAATTATAGCTTTCATTTAGAATGGCTAAGCATATGTTTTATTTATAAAAAATGCCTCTTAAATTTTAAGAGGCATTTTTGTTTTTAAGATAACTTTTCTATTAAGTTTTAAATTTTAAAGATGTTATAGAATTTATCTAATTTCTATATAAAATATCTAACATCGTATACAGTAAAAATTGTTTAAAAAGCAGTATAGTTTTAAATGGAAACTAGATGTAATTGCGGTTTTTTCTTAAATATTATGTTAATTGGTAAAGAAACAAGATGAAATTAAGAAAAAAATGCAATTTAAATTAATGATTAACTATTTGAATGTTAATTAGATAAAGTTTTAATCAGATAGCTGATGTAAAAAAAATACTCCAAATGTGGAAAACCTCATTAATTATTAAGATAAATAATATACTTTTGAGCCTTTTAACAAATAAATAACATAATTTAATGTTTAAAAACTTATATAAATAGTAGGTATTTTCTTAAAATACTACTATAAAAGTTTTTTAAGATATAATCTAAAAATTCTTTTTTTTTAAATAGAACCATAATTCATACTTGTTATTACTCTGTGAAAAAATATACTCAAGCAATTCTAATGATTAAAAGTATCATAGCAATAATCTTATTATCATCTATCATTGGAAATTTTATGAATACTGATTCTCAAATCAAGTATGTTCACAGTGAATTAAAATTCTTAAAAATGAAGGAATTTAGTTCAAAAAATATAATTACAGATTCTTGACGTCTGTTCCGCTGTGAATACTTTGTGCAATTACAAAAAGCACCATTCAAAAGAAAAGTACTTTTTATTCTTCTCAGGAATAACTCCTAATAAAATACAATTAATTTACAATGACTGCCTTTTAGAAAAGGAACATTAAAATTTAAATCCAAAGATTCTTTTACCATTTATTACCTTATGATCAAGCCAAAAAAAATAAGCAAATTTAAAAAAGTTGTTGCACTTTATTTAGCAATGATGATTCTTCTGGAAACTTTCCAACCAATGCAGATGTATGCTTTGACCAGCGGACCTAAACAGCCTGAATTTAGTTCATTTACACCAATCGACACTTCCGATATGGTGGATTTAACAAGCGGTGATTTTAATTATAACATTCCAATAATGGATGTGGGCGGATATCCATTAAATCTTGCTTACAATTCTGGAATAACAATGGATCAGGAAGCTTCTTGGGTAGGGCTTGGATGGAACCTGAATGTTGGTCAGATAGAAAGGCAGGTTAGAGGTTTACCAGATGATTTTAGAGGCGATGAAATGATTTATGAAAACTATTTAAAGCAAAATAGAACAGTTGGTATTAATGTAGGTGTAAATGCTGCTTATACAGGTTTTGATGCTTTGCAATTGGGTGTTGGACTAGGAGTAGAATCTAATAATTATGAAGGAATATCATTTAAACCTTCTTATGGTATCGGATTTAATTTTAACGGGAATGTATCTGTTGGGATGGATTTTTCGAGTTCATTGGATGGGGGAGCTTCTGTAACTCCTAGAATTGGTATCTCTACTAAGATAAATGATACTTACGGTACTACGACTTCATTGGGAAGCTCAATATCCCTTGGTTTTAACAGTCGTAAAGGTGTCGAAAATCTTAATGTTTCGGCAAGCGTAAGCCAAATGGGAAAAGGCATAAAAGATAATCAGGAAAAACAAATGTCCGAAATAGTGAAATCTAAAGGCGGAACAAGTACTGGCGGAAGTATTTCTTTCAATAATCTAAGTTATACGCCTACTAAACGAATTGGATTTAGAAATGAAAACTTTTCTTTTAACGGAGCTCTTGGAGGAGAGGTTTTTGGAGTAGAAGGACAGGTTCAGGTTACAGGTTATGGCTCTTATCAAACTATTGCAGATGAATACCGTAACAGAAAAGAAAAAGGTTATGGATATGAAAATACTGAATATAAAAAAACAAATGAATCCGGAGTCTTAGATTTTAACAGAGAAAACGAAAGAGTCGTTACTGAAAATACCTTGGCTCTCCCAGTAACCAATTATACTTATGATACTTATAATATTGATGGACAAGGTGCAGCTGGTATGTTTAGACCTTATAGATCAAAAGTCAGCAGTGTATATAATGATGAAGTTGTAGATCTTGGTAAAAGCCAGAATTTTGGAGTTGAAGTAGGTTTAGGGAATTTATTTCATGCCAGTGGAGATTTTAAAAAGGCCCCTTCTGAGAGTACTACAGGTGGATGGATTCAAAATAATAATGTGCTGGCACATTTTAACGAAAAAAATACAGATAAAAAAGAAGCAACTTACGAACCAATTACTTTTAAAATGGTTGGAGCTACGATAGTGGATCCGGAAACTATTTATAAAGATAAAATATACGAGGCAACACCATTAAGAATCGATATTGACGGAAATAAAAAAAATACTTTCACCAGTGCATATACATTTGCCGGAGGTAAATATGGAGATAAAGAAATAAAGAGGACTAAACGTTTTTTACGTAGTCAGGTTATTCAAAAAGTTACAAGTGCAGAAGCTGCCAGAGATAAGTTTATTATAAAAAACAGTAATGCTAAATCACATCATACAGCAGGAATAAAAGTTTTACAGACTGATGGTACTACTTATGTGTATGGAGAAACTGCTTACAATACAAAAAAAGCAGAAGCAACTTTTGATGTTTCAGGACAAACCGGTGACAATACTAAAGGACTGGTTGGATACAATGGGTCTCTTTATGGAAACGGAAATAATACAAGTGATCAGTTTGTAAATAGAGTTATAACTCCTGCGTATGCTCACACTTATTTATTATCGACTGTTTTGTCTTCCGATTATCAGGATATTGATGATAATGGACCAACCGTAAATGATTTAGGGGCTTTTACCAAGTTTGAATACACAACAGTACCGGCTATTTATAAATGGAGAGTACCTTTTGAAGCAAATAAGGCTACCTATAACGAAGGTCTTATTTCAAAAAAAGACGATCAAAAGGGGAATTATTTATATGGAGAAAAAGAACTTAAATACCTGGATAAAATAGTAACGAAAAGCCATGTGGCATTTTTTGATCTTGAAGACAGAAAAGATGCTATTGGTGTCGCTGGCGAGAATGGCGGTGCCGGAACCGAAAGAATGAAAAAGCTTCATGCAATACGACTGTATTCAAGACCTGAAGTTACCGATGCATCAGGTGCTATTTTTGATCCGACGAAAATTACAGGAAGTAATGTAAAACCAATAAAAACAGCACATTTTGTATATAGCTACAATATATGCAAAGGAATGCCTAATAATGATAAAAGTGCTGCTCTTACACCTAATGAGTTAAGTAATAAAGGAGGAAAGTTAACTCTTGAGAAAGTTTATTTTACTTATCGAGGTTCAAACATGGGAAAATACACTCCGTATGTTTTTAATTATGGATCTGATGATACAACTGATAATCCTAATTACGATATGAAAGGATTTGATATTTGGGGTAACTATAAAGAAAATCCAATAAATAGCGGTTATATAAATACTCCGTTATCAAATACTGAATTTCCTTTTGTTGATCAAAATAAATCCAAAGTAAATATTGAGAAAACTAAAAACCAGGCAGATATTAACACTGCTTCATGGAATTTAAAATCTGTTAGACTGCCTTCAGGAGGGGAAATTACAATTGAAACAGAGAGTGATGATTATCAGTATGTGCAGAATAAAAAAGCAATGCAGATGTATAAAGTTGTTGGAGTAGGTCATAATATAGTTCCTACATCTGATGATATAAAAAACAAAGACATATTATATAATGGCAGCTCTCATAAAAAGTTTTTGTATGTAAAATTAAGTGATAATAATCTTGTGGCAGCTAGTGATGGCCTGACAAAGCAGAAATTTTTGGATGGATACCTAAGTGAAAATCTAAATAAAGTTATTCAGTTTAAATTTATGCTTAACATGTCTGATAATAAAGAACAATTCGAATATGTTTCTGGTTATTTTAAAATAGGAAATGCTAATGAAATTGATGTTAAATATAGTTCAGAATTAGGAGGGACTATAGCTTCTATTCCTGTAGAATTCCTATCAAAAGATAAAGGAAATGGTAATATGGTAAATCCAATTGCCAAAGCGGGATGGGGTTTTGGTCGTACTTTCCTAAATAGATTAACATGTGGTATAAATGACAATCCTTCAGATACAGATTTTTCTTCTATTGTAAAAAACCTAAGAGGCAGTTTAAGTATTATTAAAGAAATATTTGATGGTCCTGATGGTTATTTACAAGGAAAAGGCCGTGCAAGAATTTTTAAGCCTGAAAAATCCTGGGTTAGACTAGAAAATTCTGATGGTCATAAATTAGGCGGCGGACTTCGCGTAAAATCTATAAAATTAAGTGACAATTGGACTAAAATGCTGGAAGGAACTTCAGGAACAAAACTGAATGACATGGAGTACGGTCAAACTTACTCTTATAATGATGAAAAAGGAAATTCTAGCGGAGTAGCAACCTTTGAACCTAATATGTGTGCAGAAAACCCTTTTGTAGAGCCTTTTTATAATGCAAAAGGAAATTATGCAGAGACGGTAGCGGCTCCTATGGAAAGCAATTATGTAGAAAAACCTTTTGGGGCTAATTTTTTTCCTGCACCAAGAGTTACTTATGCCAGGGTTACGGTGAAAAATTTAGATAAGAAAGATAGTGCGGGAACAATTATAGTTAAAAAGCATGCTACTGGAAGCGTAGTAACAAGTCATTATACCAGCTATGATTTTCCAACAAAAGTATCTTACACTGATTTAAAGATGATCAACGGAATTACGCCAACGAACATTGTTAAGGATATGTTGAAGAATATCATAAGAGGCGGGAATATCGACGTTAGAAATCTGTTGACAATGACACAAGGTTATTCTATTGAGACCAATGATATGAATGGTAAAATAAGAATGCAGGAAGTATATAATGAAGCCAATGAGGTAATTTCTTCGGTAGAATATAAATATAATATCGATGAACAAGGAAATCTCGATAATAATATTACAACTATAGATGAAAAAGGTAATGTAGCTAAAAGAATAATTGGTGTTGACTACGATTTAATAAATGATTTTAACCGAAGTTTTGCTAAAACAGAAACCTCCGGTTTTAAAGCAAATGTTGCAGGCTTTTTGATTCCTGTCGGGATATTCCCAATACCTATATTTATACCTACTGTATTTCCGGAATCCTCTACAAATATTAATGAACTTCGTACGGCAGTGACTACTAAACATGTTCATAAAACGGCCATATTAGTTGAAAAAATTGCAAAAGATTTAGGTGCTGTCGTTTCTACTAAAAACCTTGGATGGGATGCCAGTTCAGGTGAAGTTCTATTAACTGAAACTGTTAATGAGTACAGTGACCACTATTATTCTTTCAACTTCCCGGCTTATTGGATGTATGACGGTATGGGAGCAGCCTCTCAAAATATTGGTATTGAAGGAAAATTGATTGCTAATGCCACAACTTCAAGTGGTACTACCGTTACAGGTCAGGCAGGTAATCCATATTTTAAACTGGATAATTATAGTGGTGATATTTCTAAAATCTTTCATGTAGGAGATGAACTTGCTGTAGATAGTGGAATAATCCAGTCACCTGGTCTTTTTGGTCAGCCTTTACCACCCGTATTTAAATTATGGATAGTAGGTTTTAATAGTGATAAGACAGGTGTGTTATTAATGGATAGAAATGGTAATTATCTCAACAAATGTGAAGATTTAGGTAATTTTAATTTTAAAATCGTACGTTCAGGATACCGTAATATGAGTAATGCTTCTATGGCATCGATTACTTCTATGATTAATCCTATCAAAAATGGAAAACTAGATCAGGACTCGTTTCAATTCAATGCTAGTTCTAGTTTCAATCCTAGAATTGTGAATGCTAGTGCAGTTGTTTATAATGATTATTGGAATACGCAGTTAGAGTCTATTCTTCCTTATTATCCAAATTATAATTCAAACAGCGTTGCTTCTCACAGAGACCCAATTACAGGGAATATTATAATTGATATAGACTTAAACCCGATTAGTCCTTCAGGGGACGTGAAATATCCTAATGATGTTAAAGTAAATCCTTATGTATGGAATATTAAAGGAAATTGGAGAGCAGAAAAATCGTATGCGTATTTAACAGGAAGAAATAGTAAAAGAGGAAACACTAATAATCCTAGAAATGAAGGTTTCTTTACTAGTTTTAATTCATTTTATAAACTGGATCGCAGTGCTGCTGTTCCTGTTTGGAAAATTGATGAAAGTAATTGGACATATGCGAGTAGCGTGAGTCAGTACAGTCCTTATGGTGCAGAACTCGAAAACAAAGATGCTCTTGAACGTTACAGTTCTGCTCAATATGGTTATATGTATAAACTGCCTATGGCAGTGGCTTCAAATGCTAAATACAAGCAAATAGGGTATGACGGATTTGAGGAAAAGAAAACAGTAACAGTGAAAAAGCATTTTGGTTTTGCTATTGACAAACTGAACATTGATTCTAATCAATCTCATACAGGGAAAAACAGTTTAAAAGTAGCTAAAGGAACCTCTAGTACAATGACTAGAAATTTGTATCCTACAATCAAAACTACAGAAGAAGCAAAATGTCCTTCTATTCCTGTAGAGTGTTTTATGTGTGGGGAAATAGGATGTCCAACTTGCCCTTCTACAGCTATATTTCCTACACCTGATCAAATTAATAGTCTTTACACTCCTATTTGTATAGATCTAGGATTAGGGTTTGGAACTCCCGGTAGTAGTAGTATAACTTATTCAAGTATTAATTATTGCCTTAAATATCCAAATAACGGTGGAAGTGCAAAATTAGTAGCAAAAGATAGAATCAATCTTACTCCTGCTAGTAACCAAATTATGTATTTGACAATACATTTTCCACAACTTTCACCTTCAATTCCTGCAGATCGGGATGTTTACGTAAAAATTACATTTAATAATGATGGAACATGGACGCATACTTGTTTAAGAGATTTTTCGAAGGAAGGCAGTATGACATGTTTTTAAAATTAATCTCCCTGTAAGTAAATTATTTTCATATATGATATAAAAAAAAGAATCCTATATGAGATAGTTATACGTCGTAACAGATTTCAAATTATAAGAATGAATTACAATGAGATTGAAATTTATGGCTGTAATAAGGTTTTAAACGTTTCAATATTTGAAATTTAGAATTAAATAATCTTTTCATATTTAAAAATTAAAAAATGAAAAAAATAATACTGTTTGTCTTTTTTATATTTTCTACAATATCATTTGCCCAGTCCTATGCTATCAAAGTATATGATTTAAATTACGAAATAAGGGCTGGTGTTAAAAACAGCACAACTTCTAATATAAGAATTACATTGTACTATGAAAATGGTACTACTGAAGATATTTATAAAAGAAATATCAATAACAATGGTGATAGAGAAACCAATTTACTTGTGTTTTCTAATGTTCGAAATTTTAGGCCTGTACGAATTGAATGCTTTGCTTTTGTAAATTTTAGAACTGGAACAGACGCAGATTCTTCTGTTTTTAAGAATGTAGAATCTGGTAACTGTATAAGTGGAACATTTTCTGGAGATTATTCACCAAGAATGACACCTGTAACTTTTAAGTATACAGTAGGACCGGATCTTAAGATTATTCCAAATTCTAATACGATCTTAACGATAAATGATAATATCAAAATAACTAGTCAGTCAGGTTTTATGACTGATTCTTATCGCTGGCAATACTCAACAGATTCTGTAAATTGGATTGACATGCCACAGTTTAATGGATTATCAGAATTAAATACCAATGCTGCAGCAATTTTAGGGAATAATGCCAATAACTACATAGACAAATCCATTTCAATCAGACAAAAAGCGTGTAATGTAATCTCAAACGTAGTTACCTATATTGTAAAAAAGTATTCACAAGAAACACAAACAGCTCTTGATGAATTATCTATCAGCTCGTTTATACCAGAAAAAGGTAAATATATTGTTTCGGGCTGGGTTAAAGAAAATACGGCTCAGCAGCAAATTACTTATTCTAATAGTAACATAACAATTTCTATTGCCAATGGAAATGGTGCGCCTTTTTATTCAGAAACCTTCAAACCGTCAGGAATGATCATTGATGGCTGGCAGCGTATTTTGGGAATTATAGAAATTCCTGTAACTGACCCGTTAAATAATCCAAAGCTTGATATAACCTTAAATTGTACCAGTACTACAGCAGATTGCTATTTTGATGATATCCGATTTTTCCCTTATAACGGAAATTTAAAAAGTTTTGTTTATGATGAAGACACCCAAAAACTCATGGCAGAGTTAGACGAGAATAACTATGCTACATTTTATGAGTATGATTTAGAAGGTGGGCTCGTAAGAGTAAAAAAGGAAACAGAAAAAGGAGTTTATACCATACAAGAGACACGTAGTAATAGTTCAAAGAACTAGGAGTAACTTGACGAATGGCGATCAGCTATTTTATCTCAAGATGAACAATAATAATCCCCCAAAAGGATTAAAAACATATAAGTAAATCACGTTATAATTATAATATGAATATATCATTGAATGTGCTAAGTAAAAAATTAAGCTTAATTGGATTATTGTTATTCACAATAATACTTAGTGCGCAGGTACAAGAAAAAGAATATAGTAATTTTAAACCAACAGCGATTACCAGTTTTGGAAATACGCCCATTTCTATTTTTGATTCAGAAGCTAATCTTCCAAATCAAAATAACTTGGCTTCATATTGCTATTTATCATTAAATATTGATAATAATCTCGCACCATATGTAGCGTATGAGTTAAAGGCTACTTTTAGAATCACGCCTTTAAAACAAGATGGCAGTAATGATACTCCGTTTAATAAGGAACTCATAGTAAACTACAACCCTAATCAAGCTAATAGTGGAGGAGCTAATTTTAGTGATTTAAGTTACTTGAAAATACAAAACAGATTTGGTATTAGAGTACAACTGGTTTCCTATAAAGCTGTAAATACAAGTAACGGAAATGTTGTGCCAAGCAATGCTTTTGTCAATATGGGTTTTAAGAGTAAGAGATATTACGCAGTATCTGAGCAATTACTAAATCCGATAGGCTCGACTAATGCTGCAGCAAGCTCAATTACTATTAACTGGGAAAGTTTGGCTGGTGCTTTAGAATATGAATTAGAATGGACTTGGATTGATAATTATAGTAACGAAAGTATAACCGCCAATTTAACCGGAAATCAAATACCATTAACAGAAAGGGATTTTGAACTTAATAATACAAGAATCATAACTTCTAAAAATAGTTTTGAAATACCATTAATTTATGGAAAAGGTTATTTAGTATATAGAGTGCGAGGTATCAGCAGAAATACCGAATTCGTTAAATATTATGGCAATTGGAGTTCTGGAACAAGCGCAAAAAATACAGTAGCCGACTGGCCTCATCAAAGCATTATTTCGGAACATGAAACAGGCAAAAACTGGCAATTTCAGGCAAGTTACGCCGAAGATGGAAAGAAAAAAGAAATCGTAAGCTACTTTGATGGTTCTTTGAGAAATCGTCAGACAGTAACCAAAGTAAATACTGATAACACAACCATTGTAGGTGAAGTTATTTATGATGCTCAGGGAAGAGCAGCTGTTGAAGTATTACCAACGCCAACGATAGATAATAGCATTCATTATTTTAAAAACTTTAACCTAAATAACCAGAACAAATCATACTCTTTCAAAGATTTTGATCTAGATGGTGGAAGCTGTATTAGTAATATTTCCGGAATGTCAGACAGTTCTGGATCGAGCAGATATTATTCGCTGTCTGGTTATGCTGATTTTTCTTTAAGAACAAATCAGGCCTATGTACCTGATGCAAAACAATATCCTTTTTCGCAAATAGAATACACACCTGACAATACAGGCAGAGTATCAAGAAAAGGAGGAGTTGGTGCAGAGCATCAATTAGGTTCAAGTCATGAAATGAAATACTTTTATACAACTCCCGATGCAACAGAATTACACAGATTGTTTGGTTATAGCGTGGGAGAATCATCTCATTATAAAAAAAATATTGTAATTGATCCTAATAAGCAAGTCTCTGTAAGTTATCTTGACCCCCAAGGACGTGTTATCGCTACTGCATTGGCTGGAAAATCACCAGCTAACCTTACTGGTTTACCAGAAGAAAATGCAGATAACAAGGTAAATGCAGATGCAAATGGTCATGGTATTACTACTGCAGACTTACTTAACAAGCTTACTCCGGCTGCTGCTGATACTCCTAAAGATAACAACATTTTACAATCTACCGGAATATTTCCTCAAAGCAATGATGTTCTCACTCTTTCAAAATCAATAGAAGTAACAAACGATGGAGATGGGTATGAGTTTGAATATAGTTTAAATCAAGCTAATTCATTTTCTCCTTTTTATTGTCCTACAGGTCTATATCCATTTGTATATGATGTTAAATTGAGTTTAAAAGACAATTGCGGCATCGAAAAATTAGATACGCCTATTTTTAAAACAGTAGGAACATTTAGTCTTTCAGGTACTAATATTCCAGCTTCTTTAGCAGCGGTTAAACCAAAAGCAACCTTAAATACAGGCAGCTATAGTTTGATAAAAGAAATAAAAGTAAATGAAAAAGTACTTAATGACTACGCTAATGATTATTTAAAGAAATTGACTACGCCAGGTTCTCAATGTTATATTGATCCAGCAGATCCAAAATTTGGGTTAGCACCTAATGCTCAGCTTATTTTTGATTCCTGTAACGTAACATGTGAAAGCTGTATAGCAAGTATAGGAACTAGAGGATATTATGTTCAAAATGCTTTTGATAAATTATTTGGAAAAGTAGTTTTGAATGTATCCGAATCAGGAAATACAACAACCATTTCATTAAACTCCGGAGCTACAGATGCTCAAAACAATCTAATCGTATTATCTGATGTAAATGCCTTAAATGTACGTTTCAATAGAGAATGGGATTTATTGAATAAAGAATGTCAAACAGTTTGTAATCCTACATTAATAGAGTTTGAAACTGCTTGCCAGATGAATGAAAATCTATTAGTGTCAGATTTGAGACCTAATGGACAATATGGAGCTACAGATGAATATATTATTGATGCTAACGGCAATAGACAGCTAAATTTAAATTTTGATAAATTAAGTGTTTTTAATTCAAATGGAGGTCTTTTTTATAATGGTGCAACTGCGGGAAATAACTGGAAACATCCTCGTAAAGCAGTAAGTCCTACTCAGGATCAGGAGGATATTTATAAAGATACTTATGGAATACCATCAGTAATTGAGGTAAAAATAGTAGACAATACATCCAATCCAAAAAAATATTCGCCTGAAGTTGATCCAGCCGCTATTCCGGTTCTTAGTGCTGTAAAAGCTCCGGATGGCAGCGATATTTGGACTGTAAGACCTGAACAGTTATTTAACGTAAGTGATTTCATAGCAAATTGGGATGACGGCTGGGCTCAATCTTTGTTAGTTTACCACCCGGAATATAAATATCTAGAATACAGCCGCGAAATATGCAAAAGAACTACAAACTTTAATATTGCTAAAAATACAGGAAATGTAACATCAATTGTTGCTACACCATTATCTTCTGATGGTTATGATTCTTATTTAATGAATACCACAACTTATGCAGACGCAAATTCTAAAGGATTTATTGATTTTGACAGTGCTGGAAATTCAGGAAAATTAAAAATTTATGATAATGATCCTTATTTTAAACAAGTACAATCATCATCACCATTTGAAGATTCTACTCTTTATAATATGAGAACTGGTACAGGAAGTATTATGTACCAAGCTTTAAATAGTAGTTATATTGGGCAAAATGGAACCAATTTGAGCATGTACCAAGTCGCTTTACAAAGTGTGCTTTGTAACTCTTTTTCTAAATGTAATTTGAGCAATATTACTTTAAGCAATTCTGAAAAAGATGAAGTTTGGAATGTTTATAAAGCTTTGTATATCGGATTAAAGAATAAAATTAAACACATATTTATCAATACATATGCTATACAACGTAAATCTTATAATGGTTGTATAGGTACAGGAGGTTCAAGTGTTATTACAGATGTATTAAGTGATAATTTTCCTCAGAAAAAAACATTAGCGACTTACATTCAAAACATTTCTACAGCGGGTTCTTTATGTGAAAGTACTAGTAATATATTGTACCAAGCGAAACAAAAAAATTATCTTCCGGCAGATTTTGGATATAATTCTGGTTTAAATCCTGCAGATGCTGTTGCTAATTTAATCAAGGGAAATCATTTTGAATATTATGCTCAAACTGGTAATTGTCCGCTTTTGTTTGATTTTGATATGCTTTTGAATGGATTTTTCAAGGATCAGGGTTTTACATCACCGCTATCTTTAACAAATGCGTCTTTTAATAAACAGTATATTACCAAAGAATTAATTCAGAAATTAATGATCCCGACAGTTAATCAAACTGTTGATGGATTATTTCAGGCAGGATTAGAACCTTTGACAATTACAACTCAGGTTTCGGGAAAAATATTAAGTATCAATTTTAACCCAAAAACTGGAGGAGGTTTTACTACCTGTCCAATTACAATACAACTACCTTCAACGGGTACTTACAATTGGTCAAATTATGGTTCGTCATGGAATATAAAAAATCTAAAACAGTTATATTATGATTTAGGGAATTCAAAACCTTCAGAAGGTAAATTCAAATTCTCAGTTGTAGCTCAAATAGGAATTATTTTTGGAAGCGTTACTAACTCTGGTGAAATTGTTCTTACTGGAGAAACTTGTGCGCCTATAGGAGAATGCGGTATATCGCCAAATGCTATTGGTGAAGTTCTTGATCCTAATCAGGCTACAAATGATCAGGGAGTAGGCTGTAACAAGAAATCTAAGTTTGAAAAAGCTTTGATTCCTCTTTTAAATGAGTTAAAAACAAAAGGAACATTCAATAGCAGTACACCTATTGATATAAGCAATTATGCAGCTTATAGAAACTCTTATTTAGCAGAATTTTTTGGAGTTAATACGGGTATAACATGGCAAAGAAATGCAGAAAATCTATATTTAAAGCAAGGAACAAATATTATTGCAAATTTAGTTCTTGCATCAAATGCTGATACAAATAGCGGAAACCATACTACACCAGTTTTTATAGATTCTTATACCTTTAAAAAATTCGAATCTGTATTATTTAATACACCTGATAATGATGCATCAAGCTCATTTAAATTAGTTACTTCCGGCAATACTAATTTTGTTACTGGTACAGCTATTTTAAATGGAACTTTAAAGCTTTTTAATACAAATTTTGACTGCTGTCCTTTTGTTGCTATTATTGACAATGATCATGATGGTGTTCCGGATGATTTAGATAATTGTCCAAATACACCCAATACAGATCAATTGGATATAAATCCTAAAGATGGTATAGGAGATGCATGTCAGGAAAAACCGGGTTGTAACCCAAGTCCTAATGTTGATTCATGCCAGAATACTGTTGATGAAATTGCATTTGAAACAGGACTTAAAAATGTTATTAATCAAATTTTATCAGATCCGTCTTCTTATAATCCAGAATATGGATATTTAGAAACACCATTGAGAGTATGTAGTACTTTTCCTTCTATGGCTGATTTTATAGCCAATTCACATTTAAGAGAACATTTTCAAGCTTTAAAAGACAGGGATCAATCTTCAAAGTGTATTGATAAAGGCGATATAAAACTATCTCAATTTAGATTAGGTAAAGATGTTGATGATTCAATTTCATTGTATTTTTACGATGAAAATGATGTGCAGCAAGGAGGTTTTAGAATAAGAGTTCATTATCTGGTTACAGACGATGGAGTATATGAACCATCTAATTATTTTAATAAAATTGATATCCTTGGCTATAATTCTGTCAATACAAATTATAATTCAAAAAGTATAAAATGTGTTGATGTTGAAGTAACAGATTATATTGTAATTAATGATTTATCTTGTTATTCACTAACATATGATTTTTGTGATTTCTTGTCTCCTTTACAGGATACTGGTGAAAACCAAAATGCATGTTTCCTTAGTAATCAGGATGAAACAAATTATGAAGAGAGTTTAAAAACTTTTTTTAATGATATAATCACGAAACCACAATATACATACCAGAATATTTATAATAGTAACCCTTTTTCTAAATTTTTTAACGATACAAAACTAGCAGATAAATATATATCATTACAGAGTTATTGTAATGAAACATTTCCTCAAGATTATGGTTTTTTTGCAAGACCACTAGAAAGAAGTGATTATCTTAAAGATATAGAAAATGGTAGAATAGGAACTTTACTCTATAGTGAAACTTTATTATATATTGGATATATCACATTGGAAGGATTTAATGCTGGTGAAATAGATAATATAAAAGAGTTTACGAACATTGATATTTTATCAGGAAACGACGTTCTAATCAGTTATGTTGATGTTAATGACATAGAGAAAAAACGTACCGTAAAATTGATTCATTACATCAGTTCTAATATGGGTATTGATCGAAGTGATTCTTATAGCAACTGTCAGTTCATTAGTCAAAACTATTCACAAAATCAAAATACTAATTTCACAGCAAGAAAAGCCGTAAGCCGTATGAGTTTATCAGCGGTAGAATCTTGCTTAACTTGTATTCCTCAAACAGTAGCTCCAGTAGCCTGCGATGAAAAGAGAGAGGCTTTTATAAGAGAAATGAATAACAGAATAGAGGATTATGAAGTGCCAGATGCCACACTTGATAACTTTTGTGAAAATGGCTATCAATACATTTCAGATAGTTATGTTAGATATTTAAAAGAATTAAATGTTACCAAATTATATGATGTTCGTTTTAGAACTTTGGCTGAATTTGGAGACACTTATTTACATTATGGTTTTAATGGTATCAATGCTGTTATAGACCAATACAAAAAATATTATGAGGAAAATGTAGTAAATAACGAAGCAAATCCAGAGACACTTAATTGGAATGATTGGGTTGAAACGGTATTTAAAGCAGCTAATAAGGGGAAAATCTGCCCTCCGGCAGCATTAAATAATGTTGTTTCTCCTGAATTGCCTGAGGAAACAGTTTCTCCATGTGAAAAGCTGGTTACTAATATTGCGGAAGCTTTCTCAGCAGATAATTATAACAATTTATTACAAGCGAAACGCAAAGAATTTATTGCCTCATACATTAAAAAGGCAATGTCTGAAGTAGTAGAAACTTTAGATATGACTTATTATGATCAGGAATATCAATATACGCTTTACTATTATGATCAGGCTGGAAATCTTACACAAACTGTAGCTCCGGAAGGTGTGAAACGTTTTTCACCGGCAGATATAAAAGCTAAGAACTCGCTTATTGAAGCCTACAAGGCAGCTGATAATCCGCTTCTCCCTTTTACAGGAGATGTTGGAAGTTTGTCGCCAAATCATCAATTTAAAACAGAATACCGTTATAATTCATTAAATCAGCTAGTTTGGCAAAGCACCCCAGATGGCGGTGCAACAAGTTTTGCTTATGATAAATTGGGCAGAATTATAGCTTCGCAAAATAAGAAGCAGCAAACAGCAGTTATAGCCAAAATGAGTTACACCAATTATGATAGCTTAGGCAGAATAAATCAAGCTGGTGAAATTGATAGTTTTGTGCTAAATACTGTCAACCCATCAGCATCTGTAATTTATAGCATATCTAATGAAGGAAGGCTTGTATGCACTAGTGGAGCGACAACCGGAATAGTAGATAGTTTTGATAGTACTTTACCTAAAACTCAAGTTACAACTACTATTTATGACGAAGATCCGGAAATAGAGACTAGTGTAAAAGCTTCATCATTATTTATTACGAATCTTGCATCGGGTTATAATCCAGCATATAACAACCGTAATCGTGTAACAGGAGTATTCTATCATAATAAATACAGCAGTCCAAAGGTTTTTGATAATGCTATTTTATACAATTACGATGTTCATGGAAATGTCAAAGAAATAGTCAATTATTATACTGCATTAAAAAATCCGAATTGTACTCAAACGGTTATAAATACGACAACAGGACAAACAAATGACTGTGAAGCACATTTAAAAAGAATTGTTTATGATTATGATCTAATAAGCGGTAATGTAAATACAGTTAAATTTCAACCTAACAAACCTGACCAGTTTACACATCGTTACAATTATGATGCTGATAATCGTATTGTTAATGTAGAAACATCTGCGAATGGTACTTTGTGGGAAAAAGATGCCAGTTATCAATATTATGCACATGGACCGCTGGCCAGAGTAGAACTGGGGGATAAAAAAGTTCAGGGTATCGACTACGCTTATACTTTACAAGGATGGCTTAAAACAGTAAATGGTGAAAATTTAGCGAATAGTGCAAATGATTTAGGTCAAGACGGATCATTGTCTGGAACAACCAAAACCAAAGATGCTTTCGGGTTTTCTTTAAGTTATTATGATAATGATTATAAAGCAATATCTGGAGACACAGGTACTGATTCATTCAAGCCTTTGATGGTAAGCCGCAATGCAGTAGGAGAGAATCTTAAAAATTTATACAACGGTAATATTAAGCAAATGACAACCGCTATTCGTAAAGAAGGTGATCAATTGCTGGCCATACAAAAAAATAATTATACTTACGATCAGCTTAATCGTATCAAAACAATGACTTCTCAAGCTTTTGATGCTTTCACAATGAAGGCCGCTAAAAGTTACGAATCAAGTTATTCTTATGATAAAAACGGAAATTTAAAAACCTTAATAAATACTGCACCTGGAGTCTATCCAAAGTCTCAAACACCAACTTTGGAAAATCCGGAAATGGATAACTTTACGTATAAATACTTTCCGGGAACCAATCAGCTGACTAATGTTTTTGATGTAGCAAATGATATTTTTACCGAAACGGGTATCGATATTAAGCAGAATTTAACCGAAAAAGCAGCGTATAATGTAACGAATAGAAATACTTATAACTACATTTATGATGCTATAGGTCAATTGATAGAAGATAAAAACGAAGGTTTAACTATAGATTGGCGTGTTGATGGTAAAGTAGAAAAAGTTACAAATAGCAAGTCTGGACTTACTATTGTATTTGAATACGATGGACTTGGTAATAGAATAGCTAAACGTGTACAGCGTGGTGCAGATGTAGTCCGTACACATTATGCTCGTGATGCACAAGGGAATGTTTTAGGAGTTTATGAAGAGAATTATAAAGTTCAAGGAAGTAGTAATGAATCTTTATACCGTCTAAAAGAACATCATCTTTTTGGAAGCAGCAGACTTGGCGTTGAAGAAACAGATTTGCTTGTTTACAAATACATGAATAATTCGACAGCTAATAGAGCATCTCAAAATTTGCTTGCTAAAAACAGCAGTGCACTAGCTAAATCATCCATATTAACAGGAACACCTGTTTTTAGAGATTATGCTTTGCATTTTGATGCTACTACACCAACTGTTGCTTGGGCTATGCAGGCAGGTAGTTCACCGGCAATAGATCCAGAGTTAGTTAGTTTGAATTTAGATACGAACATAAAACTATCAAACTTTAACCTTTTAAATGGAACTTATTTCTTAGGACAGTTACAATACAAAGGCGAAAAAGAAGAAACAATTAATACAATTGAAGATGTTGTTTTAACAGGTATTGAAAATAATTGTTTGAAATTAGCAGCAGCCTCTGGAACATATACTGTAACAAGAAGAAATTCTAATTCTTGTACCATAGGAAATGAAGTTAAACTTCTTGAACCAAATGAAGAAGGAGCGTTAGAATATAAAACTTCATCTTTACTAACCAGTAACAACATTGCCGTTGGGTTTAAACTAAACAATAGGTTTTATGGCTTTAGAACGACATGGGCTAATAATTTAGGTTTGACTGGAAGTTTATTACTTTCCGATGGAACAACCCTTAGTTCAATTGGCAGATTATCGTTGACCAACCCAGCTCAAACATTAAGAGTTGAAAAGACTTTGCATCCAGATGGTTCGAGCACTTACATTGAATTTTTTAGAAACGGAGGTTCCGTATTAAAAATAACGGTTCCAAATCGTGCTATAGCAACGGCCAGTATTGAAATTAGTTCGTCAGCAGGCAGAATTACAGATCTAAAAGTTACGAAGAAGGTACAGAAAAAAATTACCAAAGAAATTACCAATCAGGTACAAATCACTTTGGTAAAAGAAACAACAGGTGTAAGACCAAAAGTAACCGTCAATCAGTATACAAAAATAACTTCAGCTACACCTGCAACTGCTACAACCAGAAACTATGAGATAGCTTTGCCAGCCAACAGAGCTTTAACAAATGCTCAAATTGCCAATGGTATTGCATTAAATTTGAATACTAAATTTGGAGAAGGTACAGTACTGGCTGTAAACGGAAGTACCCTGTATAAAGATGAAAAATTATGGAGTGTACCTGTTAACATTAATCCGGCTGCGATTCCTGTTGTAGGTAATAACGAACTTGGAGGTGCGGGTAATGCAAGAGCTTTAGGATTTGATATGTGTTACTTTAATTACGGAGTAAATAACATTCAAAATAACTTTAGTTTTGATGATGCAGCAAGTCGTACCATAACCAATAATCCTCCAGTATCAAGTCAGGGAATTGCTATGAACAGCAATGTGACCAGAACTCTTGGACCTTGTCTGCTAGATACAGATGGAGACGGTGTATTTGATTTGTACGAAGTTAACGACGATCTTAGTTTTATAGATACAGATGGTGACGGTATAGCCAATCAAGATGATAAAGATGATGATGGAGATGGTATTTACACAATAAATGAAGGAGCAAACCCTGATGGTGATAAAAATCCTCACACAGGATCTACTTTAAATACTAATGCACTAGCATCAGCACAAAACCCGAAAGCGACAATCAACAGCATACCAAATTATCTGGATGTTGATGACGATGGCGATGGTTATGCTACTTGGGAATCTTATGAAGGAGGTCCGGGAGTATTTAATGCAGCAACAACAGGCATACCGTATACATTAAATACAGATAACCCAACCGATGGAATACCTAATTATTTAGACCCAACCAACGGGCTTTATCCTGTCACTTTACCTATCTCGGTAAATAATTTTATATCTTTGATTGGGGATAAACGATACGAACTATCGAATCATTTAGGCAATGTACTTTCTGTAATTTCAGACAAAAAAATACCATCATTGTCTGCAGGTTCTTTAACGTATTTCAATCCAGAAGTTCTTAGTTATTCTGATTATTATCCTTTTGGACAGCTAGTTCCTGGCAGGCACGGAAACAGTAATGATTACAGATATGGTTTCCAAGGACAAGAGATGGATGATGAAGTTAAAGGTGAGGGGAATTCTTTGAATTATGCCTTTAGGATGCACGATTCTAGGATTGGTAGATTTTTTGCAACTGATCCACTAGAAAAACAATATGCCTACAATTCTCCTTATGCTTTTAGTGAAAACAGAGTTATTGACGGAATTGAATTAGAAGGTTTAGAACAGCGTCACTATACAATTAATTTACAGGATGAACAACCAAAATTAAAATTAATCAGAGAAGAAGATTGTTGGTTTTGGCAAGATAAAGTAGTAGTTAAAGTTGTTGGTTTACCAAAGAATGGAGTAGCTACATATACTTTTTCAATTTGGGGTGACGAGCGTAAAGGTTATACACCGGGTTCAGGAATTGGAAATTATATTGAAGATTTTGATAGAGATTTTGCACAAGATCCAATAAAAGCACTTGCAAGTGGTGAATATTGGACCAATTCTGAGATAAATAGACGAACTGTTATTGACATTGCTTCAATGATTATTTTGCATAAAGTGTTTAAATCAATCAATAAATTAAATAAGCAAGAAAATCAAAAAACAAATATAAAGGTTCCGATTGTAGATAATTCGATAAAAATTGCAAAAACAGATATTAAAACGACATCTGATTATTTAACAGCGAGAGTAAAGATTGAAGGAAAAGGAGATATACTTATAGAAGGAAAAATAGTTTCAGATGGGAAAAACGTAATCATAAAAAATCTTTCCGTAGAAGGAAATTCTGAAGGTGGTGGCAATTATCCTGTTAATGAATTTGGCGCTAAAACAATACTAAAAGTATTTAAAGAAATAAACAAAGTATTTAAAGCTAGTGGACATGAGCAAATTAAATATGAAGGAAAGAGGGCAGATTGGAGTAGTTCAGCAAAGAAAGGTAAAGAAGTTAATTTAAATTTTAATTTAAATGAGTAGTAAAATATTTGATTATTTGATAAAGAATTATTGGAATTTACTTGAAGTTCTAGAACAGGAGTATATTATTTCAAAAATAAAATCCCAAAAAAAGACTAATGATTTTACTTTAACAGAATTCGATATAAAATTTGAAGAAAAGATAATTTCGCGACTTTTATCAACATATAATGAAATTATCTACATGAACTATTGCCCTGTTTGTGGAGAATTAGCAAGAACTCCAAAAGCGAAAAGTGCAATTTGTGGACATATTTGGCATGATATATAATTCATTCATTTGTCCAATTAGATTGTTCTGTTTTTTTAACTACTTGTTATGATGAGTCATAAATACACCGATTAAAATAATAAAACCTAATACTAGATATCATTCTGGTATTAGGTTTTTTATTTAATTAATTTATGAAGATGTCCTAGTATACAACTTTCAGATACGTAAAGATATTTGAATCCTACTTATCTTAGATTTTCAGAAGATATTTTAAAATCAGCTAATTTTCAAAGCCCCAATATACCCTCCATCAAACTCAAAATTATAAGTAAGAACCAAAGGACTTCCTGGAAAAATTCCGGAAACCTCTGCTTTTAAGTAACCCTTTTCAGCATCACCGTCAAAACTGAGAGGTGTCATTTTTGCATTATATTCCTTGTTAGCTTCTTCTATCCAGCTTTTTATTTCTGTTTTACCTGTATGGGTTTTTCCTTCATCAAATGCAATTGCAGTTTCTGAAAAACAATTAGCATAAGCCGTGCTGTCAAAATTGTTTTGAGCGTTAACTAAGTCTTTTATTACTTCTGGTAAGTTCATAATGTATCTGTTTTATTGTTTATAATTCTTTTTGAAAAATTAAATTGTTGGGACTGTACCTCCATCGATAACAAATTCAGTTCCTGTTAAATAATTGGCTCTTGGTGAAACAAGAAAACCAACTAATTCAGCTACTTCTTCCGGTTCGGCAGGTCTGCCGTAAGGTATTCCCCCAAGTGCATCCATAACACCTTTTTGAGCTTGTTCTACAGTAATATTTGAGTTTCTTGCAATCTCACCCAGCCAGGCTGTCGATGCAGATGTATTTATCCATCCCGGCGAAACAGTCAGCACGCGGACACCTTTTGGGGTAACTTCATTTGATAAACTTTTACTGTAATTTATCAATCCGGCTTTTGCAGCAGCATATGGTAAAGTAGAATCATAAAGGGGCAGTTTACCCTGAATAGAAGCGATATGAATAATAACACCACTTTTTTGATCTATCATCTGCGGTAAAAATCCTCTGTCTAATCTGATGGGAGCCAGCAAATTTGCCTGCAGGGTTGATTCCCAGTCTTCATCACTTAATACGCTGTAACCTCCAGCGGGTGTTGAAGAAGATCCAAGGTTGTTCACAAGAATATCCAGTCTTCCGTAAGCCGACAGCACTTCGCTAATTACTTTTTGTGTTCCTTCTGCCTTACTTAAATCTGAAGCAATAAAATGCAGCTTGCTATTTTCTTTTTCGGGTGCGTTTCTTGCAGTTATGATAACCGTTGCACCGGCTTGAAGCAATCTTTCTGCAATGGCTTTTCCAGCTCCTTTTGTTCCTCCTGTTACCAGTGCAATTTTGCCTGATAGTTCGTTCTGATAATCGAATTGTTGTTTCATAGTGATTTCTTTTGTACAAATTTCAGAAGTATGTAACTTTCTCACAAGTACGGAATTACGATTCAGATAGGGATAAATTTTTCCCCTATTGTACAAATCAGAACATAGGTTTACTTTTGTAATATGTATGAAAGAAAAACAATTCCGAATTTAAACTGTGGACTCGACCTGATTGGTGAAGTGTTGTATGGCAAATGGAAAATACGTTTGCTTTGGTTTATTAATGAAGGCCATAAAAGACCAAGCGAATTACAGCGTAAAATACCAGATGCTTCACGCAGGGTTTTGAATATCCAGTTGAATGAATTGGAAGAACACGAACTTGTTGTGAGGAAAATATATCCTGTAGTACCGCCAAAAGTAGAATACAGCCTTACTGAATTTGGAAAAACCCTGATTCCTGTAATAGGCGCTTTAGGAGGCTGGGGAGATGAAAATCAGGAACGGTTAAGGAAGTTAATTATTAAAAAAATTTCTAGCCTAACTGATCCCGAAGAACAATAAGATTTTTTCTAAAAATATAAACGGACTTTATTTTTAAGGCGTTTCTGCCAGACGTTTAGATAGTATTAAAGCTATTCTTTTGTTTTCATCATTAGAAGAAACTTTTTTTAACGGATGTCCGGCATACAATTCATATCTCGGAACAGCGTTTCCGGTAAATTGTACTTTTTCGACACTAATAATCTGATCGGGAATATTAGCGCCATACCATAGTGAATCTGCTTTTTGTTTCCAGTTAACTTCATATAAAACAGCTCCATTAGGATAAGAACTGTCTGCTTTAATTTTTGCGTGCTGAAAAGCAATTTTATTTCCGTATAAAGTAGACATAACAGCTTTATTTGGATTAATAGAAAATGTAATAGGAGATAATAATAAAGGATTTTCCGGCAGCGCATCTAATGCTGATACAGAAGCTTTTTCATTAAGATTATCTTTATTATTTCCGTTACATCCGGAAAGTAAAATAATAAACGCGATTATGATAGAATGAAGTGGTTTCATATTTATTTGGTTTTATTGTAAATATTAAATTTATTGATATCAAGATGCAGCGGAGTAGTAAAAACGTAATCATTGTTTTTGACTGGATTATGACATGAAATACATTCCTGATCAAAGTTGGCAGTATCGCCGTACGGTTTTAAATCATTTCCTTTCCATCTTGCCCATCCCCAACCTTTTGTAGCTTCATATTTTTTTGCATCTTTTATCATAAATTCAACCTGAATAAATGCTCCGGCAGATATGGTTCCATCGGCTTCTGTTTTTTGTTTCCAGGCTGTTTTGGCAAAAATCGCACCATCGGGCCACGGATTAGTTTGATGTTCTGCTATAGCTTTTACGGCGATTTCGTTTCCATAAATGATACGCATACTGCCGTTGTCAAAGCGATCTGATGTGCTGACAGCTTTCCAGTTTCTAAAATCGGGGATATATGAAATATTATTTAGTGTCGGTTTGACTTTAGAGTAATCTGTTATTTTTTTATTCGGAAGTACTTTTTCTGCATCTTTCGGAGCAGCAACAGGCAATATTCCCTGATTTGGTTTTCGGACTGCTATTGTTGCTAAATAATTTTTTAAAACAGAGATAGAACGATCATCTAATTTGGCAGACGGATGAAGGGCTGTATAACTTTTAAGCGGCATTTCGCCCGATAGTATTTTATTGAAAGCATAAAAAAGTGTAGCATTTTGTTTTGGCTTTTCTAATTTATCCCAATCAGAAAAATTCAGTGCTTTTCGGCCATCCGTAATATGAGAAGCGACTATAAAATTGGCAGGTGTTATTTTGTCAAACCACGCAAGATTTACAGTATTAGAATGACAGTCAAAACAAGAATTTCTTAAAATAGTATTTACTTCTGCAGGAACGTTGGTTAAGTCCTTTGTTGGTGTACTATATTCAATTTCTTCAGGTTTCCAAAATTGTAAAGCAATAAATGCAACCAGTAAAATTGCGAAGATTTTAAGTCCTTTTTTCATTTGTTTTATTTTTTAGATGAAATAAATAATCAATTCAAAATTAGGCCTAATCCCTGTGTTTAAAAGATTTAATTGGCTCAAAGGGGATTTTTTGACCTTGAAGCCGAAATATCAAAAGCTAAATAAATTGCTTATTTTAGCCTAAGTAAAATTTTCTAAACGGATTTCATTTTAAGGACTATAAATTTACATGAAAAAAGCACGCCTTTATACTTTGACACTTACAGGCATTAGTATTGTTGTTCTAATTATTAGTTTGATTTCTTCCAGTTATCTTTATTTGTCTGCCAAAGAAAAGTTGTGCAATAGTAAATTAGAATCGGGCGAGAGGGAAGTTCGGGAAATTTCCCGTCTTTTGGAACAGCAGCTTCGCAGCGGATTATCTAAAGACCAGGTAATTCATAATCTTCAAATAAGTATTGAAAATACAGATATAAAAAGTGATTTTATCTGCATGTACAACCAAAAAGGAATTGAACTCTGCCATCCTAATCCGGCGTTAATTGGGCTTAAAATTCAAGAGAATAATTCTCAGGTGAATGGAATAGGCAATAAAGAGTTTAAACCTTTAAGTACCGTTTTAGAACAGGGAGAAAAAATAGGAGGAATGCGAACATTTCCTAATGACCCAAAAAGAAAATCGGAAATAATCAATATAAATCCCGTTGCAGGAACAGACTGGATGGTTGCTTCGCATGCTAACTTGGCTGTTTTAGAAGAAGAATTATCAGATTTGTATCTGCAGTTTGTGGTGAGTCTGTTTTTAAGTACAGTTTTCATAAGTGTTTGCTGCTACTTAATGATACGGCTTATTTATCGAAAATATGAAAGGGTTTTTGATCTTGAAAAAGAGGATTTAAATTATAGGGTAAATGAGCTTCAGATCCTGAATTTACAGTTGAATTCAAATCAGCAGAAATTACAAAATCTGGCATATAACACGATTCAAAATGATACATCAAAAGAGTCTGAAATTCCAAAGAAACGAATCCTTACGTATCATAAAGATGAACTGATAAAATTAGATATTCAGGAGATTTCCTATATTTTACTGGATACCGGAATTACGTATATTTATACTTTTGACAATCGACAATATAACAGCAATAACAGCCTTGATGAGGTTATGAAATGGCTTGATCCAACTATTTTTTACAGGGCAAACAGGCAGTTTATAATTAACATAAATTC
The DNA here is from genome assembly GCF_031455715.1 of Flavobacterium sp. 2755. NCBI lineage: Bacteria > Pseudomonadati > Bacteroidota > Flavobacteriia > Flavobacteriales > Flavobacteriaceae > Flavobacterium > Flavobacterium sp. 2755. The sequence continues at coordinate 207,673 of NZ_JAVDTG010000004.1, read as the reverse complement.
TATTAGCAGTATTTTGCTTTATGGAAAAAACCAGTTGAAACTAATTATAAAACCCGATCCCAAAATAGATATTCTTATCAGTAAAAATAAAGTAGCAGAATTTAAGAATTGGCTTGATCAGTAAAAAAAAGCTAAATTTTATAGCTTTATTTTCTCTTTTCTTTTTAAAATAGCTTTTATCAGCAATGTAAATTGTTTTGCGAACCTCACAGTACGTGATCGATTTATCTTTATTTGTAAGCAATGTAGTTTTTACAATTTCTAATTCATTTTGCTGACTAATTTTGTTTTTAATTTCGTCCAGTTCTTCAGGAGTAAAAATAAAATCGGCATATAAATTTTCTTTTGCAGGTCTCTTAAAATAAATTTCGGCTGCTTTATCCCAAACTACAAAATTTTCATCTAAAAGATTAATCAATTGTACCATTGGAATTGGATCTACTGCCGCAAACATGCTTCCTCCAAAAATTGAGTTTACATAATTTTTGTTTTTATAACTTATAGGAAGTTTTATTTGAATTTGCAACAAATCCTGCGATACATTTACAACTCTGGCCGTACTTCTTCGGTACATTGGAGACAGATTAAATCCGTATTTAAAAAGTTTTGGTTTCCCAATATACTTCGAACCTACTGCTGCTATTTTTTGATATACCGACATTCAAAATTGATTTAGGTGTTATTCTTTTTAAGAATTGATTTTAAAACATTTACAAATTACGAAAATTTGATTTACAAAGATTACTATAATTACTATTTAGCCTTCCACACGTTGTCAGCAGGATTTATATCAACATCATAAGAATCGCCAAGGTTTATTTGTGTAATTGTTTTTTGAGCAGGTAAAGAAATAATAACATCTTTATTGCCATTTTTCCAAGAATCTATTTTTTTAGAAATGGTTTCTTTACTGCCATCAGAATACGTGATAATCAAATGAATAGGCATCATCAATGTTCCGGGACTTGAAATTGTAATTGTGTAATTCTTTTTTGCTTTTTCAACTTTTGAAATTGCAAGATCGGGAACATTTTTTTCGAAATACCAATTTTTCCAAAACCACTTTAAATCTGTTTTACTTTCACTTTCGATACTATTAAAAAAGTCATAAGGCGTGGGATGTTTTCCGGCCCAGTTTTTAATATAACCCTGAACAGATTTTAAAAACAATTGATTTCCGAGTAATTCCATAAGATAAAAATTTGCTAATGCAGGTTTCAAATCTTTGTTAGAAAAACGAGCTTTACCATAAAGCTGCGGAGTAGGAGTTATAATAGGCATATCTTCGGCAATTCCGGCGCTGTTATTTACAGAACTGATATCATAATTTAATGGTTCAGAAGAATCAATCATGGGCGAAAAATAGAATTCGGTAAATGTTGCCCAGCCTTCATCCATAAAAGAATACTTTGTTTCATTTGTTCCCACATAAAAAGGAAATATACTGTGAAAAACCTCATGAGTGGTTAATTCAAGCAATTCATTATGATTGTCAAACGGCAGCATATTCACCATCATAGGATATTCCATAGCGTCAAGTCCGTCAAAAACAGTTTGATGTGAATAAGGAAAAGGAATTTTTGGAAAATGGTTACTAATTAATTCTACAGTTTTTGCCGTATAATCAGCCACTTTATTATAACTCGTATGCTCTGGATTAAAAACTGCATCTATTCTTGTACGACGCTTAGTATTCGAATCTACTTCAACACTTTTTGACTGCCAAACATAATTATTGCTCAATCCAAAAGCAAAATCGGTTACATTTAAAGCTTCAAATTTCCAGGTATTTGTTTTGTTTTTTATCGTAATGTCTTGGTTTTTTATATCCAAAGGTGTAATAATATTGACGATTTTATCTCCTTTTTCAGCCATAGCAATCCTTTCAATTATATGAGGATTATAGACAGCATCGGGATTTTTAAGATCACCCGTACCCCATACCTGAAAATTTCCGGGAACTGTGATCGAAACATTAAAATTACCATAGTCATTATAGAACTCTTCTTTGCCTAAATAAGGATATTCATCCCAGCCATCAACGTCATCATATACAGCAACTCGAGGAAAAAAGTAAGCAATAAAAAAGCTATCAGGATCGATCTGTCCCGTTCTTACAAAAGATCCTTTGTTTAATGTATAGTCGTATTCAATTTCGATATTTATTTTTTTTCCCGGTAAAATTGTTACGCTTGGCAAATACATTGTAGTTCCTCTAATTTTCTTCTTAGATTCATTATATAAAGTTCCATCAAGAGTAATCGTATTGATGTTAATTCCAGTGCCCAAATCTTTGGGAGCAATTATCATATTACGCATGGAATTATTTTTGTAAAAGTTAGGAAACAGCTTAAATACAAGTGTTTTAAGAGTGTCAGGACTATTGTTTGTGTATATAATAGCGGCTTTGCCCTGAACCTTTAATGTCGAAGGATTAAAATCTACAGAAATAGTATAATCACCCCGATTTTGCCAGTATTTTTTTCCCGGTGTTCCTATTGCATTTCTGGTATTATTTTTATTTGCTTTTGTGACATTTCGCAATACTGGAATATCTTGTGCATATAGGTTAATATTCAAAAGACCTAAAATGACAAATAGTGACAATTGTATTTTCTTTTGAAGCAAAGGCAGTAAATTATACATAGGTAAAAATGAGTTAATTAAGAAAAATCTTAGCTGGCGTGTTTTATCGTATAAATGAATAAAAAAAATACCTTTTATTTTTGTTTATTTAGATAGATTTAACGCTTTTCAAAGCAAGAATCTCTATTGATAATCTGCCTCATGCCACCTATATTTTTACAAACGATTTATTCTCTCATAAATTTTAGGATCGTGTTTTCTAACTTTAATTTTTACATATTTTGAGGCTGGCATATTACTATCCTTAACCACATTATTAACGGAAACCAAAACGTTTGTTTCTGGAAAATAAGTAACCGTGTTTTTCTCCGGAATTTGATACGAAACAATAACAAACAAAGGCGCAATTCTTTCGATATCATCATCATAATTAAATAAATCAACCTTATCTCCAGCTTTAAATCCTGCCTGCGCAATATCTTTTTCGTTCATAAATATTACCCTGCGCTCATTTTTTACACCGCGGTAACGATCATCAAGACCATAAATTGTGGTATTAAACTGGTCGTGTGTTCGGGTGCTTGCCATCATATATTCATCTGGAGCAAGTTCGTTTCTTGGAATTTCCGTTAATGTAAATGGTGCACGTTCTCCAAAATCTTTAGTAATAAATTTACCATCGCGTGCTGCATTAGGCAAATGAAAGCCTCCTTTTTGGCGTACTTTTTCATTATAATTCTCAAAACCGGGAATACATTTTTCAATAGCATCTCTCACATCATCATAGCTGTCATGATAACGCTTCCAGTCAACAACCGATTTATTTCCAAGTGTTGCCATAGCCAATTTACATACAATTTGAGTTTCATTAATAAGATTATCAGATACCGGTTTGAGCATCCCTTTTGACGATTGCACAACTCCCATTGAATTTTCGGTGGTTATAAATTGTGCTTCACCATTGACAACATCAATATCGCTTCGGGATAAAGTAGGTAATATAATAGCTTCTTGCCCATGAATCAAATGACTGCGATTCAGTTTTGTAGATACATTTACAGTTAAATTTAGTTTTCTTAAAGCACTTGCGGTATAAGTTGTATCTGGTGTTGCCGATAGAAAATTTCCGCCCATGCAAAATAGTAATTTTACTTTTTCTTCTTTCATGGCTTTAATCGCTCTCACAACATCATATCCGTGTTTGCGAGGCGGATTAAAACCAAAATAAGCCTGAAGACGATCCAGTTGCTCATTAGTAGGTTTTTCATCAATCATCATGGTTCTGTTTCCCTGAACATTACTATGACCACGAACGGGGCAGACGCCTGCGCCGGGTTTGCCAATACTTCCTTTAAGCAGTAAAATATTAAGAATTTCTCTAATCATCTCTACGCCGTTTGGCTGCTGCGTAAGTCCCATTCCCCAGCAAACAATGATTCGTTTTTTGAAAGCGATGATTTCTGCAGCTTCATAAAGTGCTTCTTTAGAAACGCCTGAAAGTTGTACAAGTTCATCTAAATTATAATGATCAAACTGTTTTAGAAAAGCTTCATATCCGGTAGTTTTTTCTTTGATGAAATCATAATCAAAGACTTTTCCGGGATTTTTATTTTCCAGTTCCAATAATATGATTTCAAGGGCTTTTAAAAGCGCCATATCTCCATTTATTTTTACCGGAAGAAAAAGATCGGCTAGTTTGACACCGTTTCCAATAATTCCGTTAATTTCCTGCGGATTATGAAATCCCATTAAACCCGCTTCCGGCAACGGATTTACGGCAATAATTTTTGCTCCGTTTTTTTTACCTTTTGCTAATGCAGTCAGCATTCTTGGCGCGTTTGTTCCGGGATTTTGACCAATAATTACAATTACATCTGTATCATAAAAATCATCCAATGTTACAGTTCCTTTTCCAATTCCGATTGTAGTTCTTAAAGCCGATCCTGACGTTTCATGACACATATTAGAACAATCGGGCATATTATTGGTTCCGAATTCTTTTGCAAAAAGCTGATAAAGAAATGATGTTTCATTGCTCGTTCTTCCTGAGGTATAAAAAGCAGCTTCGTCTGGCGATTCTAATGCGTTGAGATGTTCTGCTATTTTTGTGAATGCATTATCCCAGCTTATAGGTTCATAGTGCATTCCATTTTTAGGAAGATACATAGGTTCGGTTAATCTTCCCATTTTTCCAATTTGGTAATCGTCTAATTGGGCAAGATCGTAGACAGAATTTTGTTTGAAAAAATCAGCTGTGATTTTTTTGGTAGTTGCTTCTTCCGCTAAAGCTTTAACTCCGTTTTCGCAGTATTCTCCCAAAGGCGAACGTTCATCATCGGGATCAGGCCATGCACAGCTCGGACAGTCAAAACCTCCTTTTTGATTCATCTTGAATAAAGCTTTTGTCCCGCGAACAAGTGTTTTTTCTTCAATAAGATCACTAAAAGCTGAGATAACAGCAGGAACTCCGGCAGCCCATTTTCCTGTTTTTGTAAGCTTAAGATCTAAAAGTTTATATGGATTTTCGGCATTTGGTTCTTTTGTAATTTTATCGTTGATGTCTTTTGGAGATTTATCTTCTTTCATGACTTTTGCATTTAATTGGCTTATTCGCAGAAACTGGAATAATTATGATTTTAATATCAGTTATAGAAATAATTTTTATATCCGTTGGGTGTAATTGTTTTTAACACATAGAGACATAGAATTATTGAACTCAAGAAAGGCGTTTCACTTGCATTAACACACATAGACATAGCTCTATGTGTGAGAAACTAGTTTCTTTTTGATTTACTTTTTTCAAAAACATAAAATCTATGTCTCTATGTGTTTAATTATTATTTTTTATGCATTACACCCAACGGGTTAACTGTTGTTTTAATTTTTATTAGAAGTTGATTACAACCTGATCATTGGAATTATAGATATTGAATCTATCTTCTTTAAGAAAACCCAAAAGGGTAATATTAAATTCTCTAGCCAACTCTACAGCAAGACTCGAAGGCGCACCAATGGCAACAACAACGGATATACCTGCCATTGCCGCTTTTTGAATTAACTCAAAACTAGCCCTTCCGCTAAGGAGTAAAATATGCTTATTTAATGGAAGTAAATTATTTGCTAAAGCACTACCAATTAGCTTGTCCAGCGCATTATGTCGTCCAACATCTTCCTGTAAAAAAACTAAATCGCCTTCAATAGTAAAAAGTCCCGACGCATGAATACCGCCAGTAACGGCAAAACTACTTTGAGCTGCTTTTAATTTGTTTGATAATTGATAAAGTACTTGTGCAGCGATATTTAGTTTTGGATTGTCTAATGGATTAAAAGTACTGACTGTTTTGATGGATTGTATAGAACTTTTTCCGCAAACGCCGCAGCTGGACGTGGTATAAAAATTCCGATCTGACGACATCAAATGCGGAATGAAATCTTCAACTAAATCTACCTGAACAATATTTTTCTTTTGAAAGGAACAATCTGTATTGGTGTGATAAACTTTTTTAACATCCTGATAAGATGTTATAATGCCTTCGGTAAATAAAAATCCAATGGCAAGATCAAAATCATTGCCTGGCGTACGCATTGTTACCGAGATATTTTTGTGTATTTTTTCGGCTTCGGAGCCGTAAGAAATTCTTATTTCAAGCGGTTCTTCTACAGAAAGAATGTCTAATAAAGATGAACTTTCAAAACCGTTCACTTTTGTAATACAAACCTCTTTAATGGAAACTAATTCCAAATCATTCATTTCCATGTAAATTCATTAAATGTTGATACGTAAAATTAGTAAAAAATGATTTATAAGAAGATTTTTCTGCTTGTAATTAAACCGTTTTTAAGGAATTAAATTACTATAATTTATGCCATTTTAATTGAAATTGGAGATTTGGATAAAAACAAAAAAAGATATGCAGACAAGAAAATAATTAAGCTTCTTGTCTGCATATTTAAACTAAAAAGTCAGTTTATATAGCGCTGATTTTTATAGAACTAGCTTTATCATTAAAATTTCCTAAACAGCTATTATTTCCTGTTACAACAACAGATTCTCCTCCAAAATTATCGTTTTGGTAGAATGTAATTTTGTATCCATTTTCTAAACGAACAGAAGATAAATCATCATTTGCAATACCATACGATTTTAGCTGAGCCAATGTGTAATCGCCCGCAGGCAAAGCAATTGCATAACCTGTATAGCTGCAATTTTGGTAAACTGTAACAACGCCTCCGGCAGAACTATTATATTTATTATCAGTATAGATATGTGACAAATTGCCTACGCCATCAAAATAATTATCGGCTAATTTTGCAGGATCTGTTGCAAATTCTCCGCCTTGTACAATAGCATCATTTCCGTCATTCCACGCCCACGGAGCATTAGCACCGCCAGTTTTAAAATCATTTCCTTTAAATCCTCCTCCCGGGCTAGAAAATAATTCAGTATTGAATCGTTGATCCCATAATCCTCCAGTTTCAAAAATATCAACAAGTTTGTATTCCACGTAAGTGTCATAATTATCAGATGGTATTTGTGCAGTTCCACTTGCCGAAGGATAGTAGATAATTCCATCTCCATCTATATCGTGCTGCGGCCATGCTTTAAGGCTGTGTCCTTTAGAATCTTGTGCTGTAATAGGATGCAATTCTCCGTTATAATCTCTCATTTGTAATGTTCCATCAACACTTTCCAGTCCGCTTACAAAAGAACTTCCAGATGGTACATAAGAGAAAAAATCTGAATGACTAACTGTAACCGCTCCTTTTAAAGAACCATAAGTTGAACCATCTTTTTCTACAATCATTAATACACCTTCTAAATCATTTTCATGCTGATCTAAATTGTATAAAAACGGATTATCTGTCCAATCGCGTGGAGAGAAAAAAGCATAAGTAATAAACCAATGTGTATTTGATTCTACCACTGAATAGTAACAATGTGCCGCTAAAGAATTAGCATAAGCAGGAAGGTTGTTCCAGTTGTTTTCGGCATTCCAGTCGTTGTCGTAGTTAATTGCAGTAAGATAATCTGATTTTCCTCCTTCGGCATAAGTCCCTGTAGCGTCTACATCTTTGTAATGAATTGGAGCCCATCTTCTTGCCAAATTAGAACTTGTTGAGACACTCATTTTTTTGAAATTTTGCTGTTCTTTTGCAACAGCAGAATTTTCGGTTTCTTCTAATGTCGTATCCTGACATGAGAATGTAATGGCCGACAGCATAATAATTAAGGCTTTACTTAATACCTTTTTTGGATTATGTTTTTTCATAATTCTAGTTTTAATGGTTTATAACATATTTAAATTCAATGATTTTTATAAATTATTTGATAGCAATAACCAACTGAGAAATAAAAAATAATCAGCTTTGTTTTCTGAAAATTTTGTCGATAGAACGGATTGTTTTGAATTATAATTCTTACTACTTGTAAGTACCTTAAAAGAGAAATCGTACTATCGGAGCAGTATTATAATACGGTTAACAAAAAGTTAATAGGAAAAGGAGGAATTTATAATTGTTGAACTCAGTAAAAATGATTAGGTTCAAGCGGTATATAATGGAACTAAAACACTATATCAGAATAAGTTATTATTATGAAATTGTGCAGATTAAGATATGTTACCAATAAATTAAATTATGGTTAACAGCCTATCTGCATTTATATTTTAAAATAATTAATGCTGAAATTTACAAGTATCAATAAAAGTATAAACCAATTTTTTACGTGCAAAACCATCTTATACCTTCAGAAATTTCGTGGCTCTCTTTTAATAATTGTATTTTGGATGAAGCCGATGATTCCAATAATTCGTTATATGAAAGAATTAAGTTTTTAGCCATTCATTCGTCTAATTTAGATGAATTTTTCAGGGTTAAAATCAGAAAACTGCTTACTAAAAATTCAAAAAAGAACACAGAATTACTCAATAAAATTTTAGCCGAAGTAAATCTCCAGCAAAACAGATTCGGGGCAATTTGGAAGAAATCAATACTGCCAGAATTAGCCGCTAATAATATTGTTTACTATGAAAATCAAGAGCTTCTTGAAGAGCATCTTGAGGAGATTGAGTATTATTTTAAAAGCATTATTCTCTCTTATATTCAGGTTATTTATATTTCAATAAATCAGCCTAAAACTTATTTTTTAAACAATCGCAGTTTATACTTTTTGGTAAAATTAAAAGATACTTCGGGTAACTTTAATTATGCTTATTTGAATATTCCTTCGGATAAACTGGACCGATTTAAACAATTACAAAGTCAGGGAGATACACATTATATTATTTCGATTGATACGATTATAAAGAATTGTTTATCGCTTATATTTCCTTCGGGAAAAGTGGTTTCCTGTAATGCTATAAAATTAAATCGGGATGAGAATTATTTGATAGAAGATGAAAATTCAGGAGATTTAATAGCGAAAATTGAAGCGAAAATTGAAGAGCGAAAACGAGGTTCGTCGACAAGATTTCTGTATGATTCTAATATGGATGCTGAAACACTTTCGGTATGTAAAAAGACTTTTCGTCTTAAAAAAGATGAAATGATAAAAGGAGGAAGCCATCATAATTTGTATGATTTATTCAAGTTTCCAAATCCTGTAAAACCCAATCTTCAGGGAGAAAATTATCCGGGTCTCAAACATCTGCCATTTGAAAGCAAGAAATCTATTTTTGAAGTTATTGATAAAAAAAATCAATTATTGCACTTTCCGTATCAATCGTATTATTATGTACTTCAGTTTTTTAATCAGGCGGCAATTAACAGAAATGTTCTGGAGATAAAAATCACTTTATACCGAATTTCATCGCAGTCGTTAATTGCAAATGCTTTGATAAGTGCGGCTAAAAACGGAAAAAAAGTAACTGTTTTTGTAGAAGTCAAAGCACGTTTTGATGAATACAATAATTTATTCTGGTCCCGCGAAATGAAAAATGCCGGAATAAAAATCATTCAAAGCATGCCGAATTTAAAGGTTCATGCAAAAGTGGCAATGGTGACCATGAAAGACAAATATGGCAATAAAAAATACTATAATTATTTATCGACGGGAAATTTCAATGAAAGTACCGCCAATATTTATTCTGATTTTGGATTTTTCACCTCAGAAAAAAAATATACAGATGATCTAAAAAAGGTCTTTGCATTTTTAAAAACCAAGAAAAAAACTGGCGCACCAAAACATATTTTGGCCGCAGGTTTTAACATGAAAGAGAAATTACTAGAATTAATAGATACTGAAATAAAAAATAAAAAAGACGGAGGAGAAGCTGCTGTATTTTTAAAAGTAAACGGAGTTGATGAAAAAGATATTATCGACAAACTTATTGAAGCAAGCAGGGCAGGTGTTGAAGTAACATTGATTGTCCGCGGAATCTGCACTTTATTGCCGGGAATAAAATATGTAAGCGAGAATATAAAAATCTACAGAATTGTAGATATGTTTCTAGAACATTCCAGAATCTACAAGTTTGCAAATAATGGCGAGGAAAAAATCTATTTGTCATCTGCAGATATGTTAAGCCGAAATTTAAACAGAAGGATTGAAGTTGCTTTTCCATTGTATGATGAAAAACACATTGAAGAAATTAATACAATCATTCAATTGCAGCTGGAAGATAATACAAAAAAAAGAACCATAAATAGTGAGGGAAATAATGAATTGGAGGTTCTGACTACGGATGAACCAAGACGCGCGCAAACGGAAATTTATGATTGGCTTGCGGAGTGTAATATGGAATAGTGTTTAAGTGAAGATATTGTTTTTATAGAGAAAAAGCCTGACTGAAAAGTTGGGCTTTTTGTTTTTGAAGTTAGAGACTTTTGAAACGTTTACGTTTTTTAAATATATTTGTTTTTAGTACCGTAAAGTCAGAGACATTTGCGGAGCATGTTGCATAATAAAGAACACTTTGCAAAGGTTCTTATCCAACTATAAATTAAAAAAATGACAGTTTTAGAAAAATATAATATAGTTTTTGAAAATGCGATTATAAATACCCCAACTGGGCAAAAATATTCGAAAGAGGCAGATGATAAAAATGCATCGATCCCTCTTTTTAATTATTTTCTTTATTTCTTTACTGATAAAGATGATGTAGAAGATATAATAGAAGATATTAATTTCATAATTACAGATGGGTATTATGATGATGGTTATTGTAGAGATATTTTTATGGATAATATGAGGGTAATGTATACTGATACTACAGCAAAATTTGAAAATAAAGACGGGGTTTTAATTAAAGAAATTCCCTTAACTGATTTTAAAGAAATACTATTGTTATGGAAAGTTTTCATACAAACTCCGCCATTAAATAATGCCCCGCTCTCCGAAGAGTTCCCTTTCTTGCCCTAAAAAAAAGCATATTTAGAAATTTGTCAACAACTGATTCTATATTATTAAATTCCCAGAAAATCCCCTGCTGGCGCGAGCATCTTGCTCGTGAACACAAAGTATATAAAAAAACCTCGCGATCAGCGAGGTTTTTTTATGTTTTAAAACTTTGAAGTATTCTGTTAAAAAAAATCACTTAAATATTTTAAGTCTTTCCAGCTTTAGAAAAAGATTCAAAGCAATTTTTTTAACAGAAATATTATGTTTTTAATTTCTATTTTGAAGATTAATTCCCAAAATTAAATGTAAAAACAACAATTTATTTATGTTAACAAAACGCTGTTTTTGGTATTAAAATATCGGTTTTATTGATTTTATTTGGTGAAATTATCAAAAAATATGCCAAAAAGTAATAATTATTTTGTTAAAATAAAATTTTATTTGAAAGATTTAATTTACATTTACGAAAATAATATCACAATAAAATATGGTAAGATTAGTCCAAAAGTATTTAAGTATAAATAATTTTACAGATAAAAAACACGAGTTTGAAGATCTATTTCAATCTCATCCAGATTTCCCAAGTCTATTTGCAATTACCGATACTTTAGATTTATTATCTATAGAAAATGTTGCAGTTAAAATTCAAAAAGAGCAGTTTATTGAATTACCCGATACTTTTTTGGCGGTATATAAACAGAATGTTGTGTTGGCTGCCAAAAATGAAAATATAGTACAAATCGATTCAGAAAATGAAGGAAAAAAAAGTCTTTCATTTGATGAATTTGCTCAGGACTGGGATGGAATTGTAGTAGTTGTAGAACCTAATGAAACTTCTGGTAAGATAAACTTAAAAACAAATCTAAATTGGCTGTATTATGGTATTTCAGTTCTTGCTTTAATAATAGTTTCTTCATTTTATAAAAATTTTGGCTGGGGCGAAATTATGCTGCTGCTAACCTCAATTACAGGCTTAATTTTCAGCGTTTTTATAGTTCAGGAAAAACTGGGTGTAAAAAACGAAATGGTATCTAAATTCTGTAACCTGAATCCTAATGCATCCTGTGATTCTGTAATTAGTTCAGATAAAGGAAACATTAATAAATGGGTTAATTTTTCAGATCTTCCGATACTGTTTTTTGGGATCAATTTACTATCGTTATTCAATACTAACAGCTCAAGTGGTATAATTGGGTTTTTAAGTTTAGTATCTCTTCCGGTAATAGCATATTCTATTTGGATACAAAAATGGCAGCTTAAAAAATGGTGCTTATTATGTTTGGCTATTTCTTTTCTAATAATTCTTCAAAGCACTGTTTGGATTTTTATGAAACAGACTTTTATTTACAGTTCATCCAGTCTTTTTTCATACTTATTTTCAATAATACTAATAACTACTTTCTGGTTAAGCATAAGACCTGTTTTAATGGGCAAAATGAAATCAGAAAAAGAAGCAAGTAATTTGAAAAAATTCAAAAGAAATTATAATGTTTTAAACTACTTATCAAAGGAAGTTCCAGTTTTAGACGGTTTAGATAAACTAGAAGGTTTACAATTTGGAAATGAAGATGCAGATGTCAGGCTTTTAATTATTTTAAGTCCAAGCTGCGGATATTGTCATAAAGCTTTTGAAGAGGCTTTACAATTATTGAACAGCTATCCTGAAAAAATATTTCTACACGTTTTATTCAATATCAATCCCGAAAATAACGACAATCCATATAAAGTTGTTGTAGAGCGATTATTAGAAATTAATAATACAAATCAAGATTTGGTTTTAAACGCAATCTCAGACTGGCACATAGAAAAAATAGGATTAGATAAATGGCTTAAAAAATGGAATGTGGAACGTATTAGTATGAAAGTAAATCTACAAATCCAGATGCAGTATGATTGGTGTCATGAAAATGAATTTAATTATACACCAGTAAAAATTGTGAACGATAAAATCTTTCCTAGTGAATACGATATCAATGAATTGAAATACTTTTTAAGTGATTTATCAGAAGAAATAAGTCTAAGAAAAGTAATTTAATTATAAAAATATATAAAAAATTCTTGCGCAGGAATAGACATAAACTTCAAGTGTCTTTAAACGGATTGAGGTATTAACTAATTTTTTAAAACTTTGTATTATGTTAAGAAAAATTTTAGACCTAAGCGGTACAGTAGAATTAACCAAAAATGAAAAAAGAAGTATTAAAGGTGGTTTAGCTTGCGTACTTGGAGTATGCCCAAAACCGGGTAACTTTTGTTGTCCTCCTGATCCTGATACTGGAGAACAGCTTTGCAGACAAAATGGCTTAAGCTGTCCAGGATAGAAATTTAAAATTCCTGTTAACGAGTGAATGATATTTGGTTATGAAAATATTTATGCAAAAAAACCTGTTGGCATTAAGTATGTCCCCATCAAATCGATAAACTATCTGATATGTTAGTGACTTATTTTACATTATTACATCCCCAGAAAATCAACTATTGACAGTATTATCACAGCCTAAAATAAAGCAGCCTTAGGGTTGCTTTTTCATTTAATACTATTTTAAATCGATAAAAAGAATCTAAATCTTACAAGTAGAAATAAATTTACATTTCCTTCATAATTAGTGTGTTAATGAGCTATTATAATAAGTTTTTTCCTCGTAGTTATTAATAATTCGTTGAAACAATTATAATAATATTATAATTAAAATTTTGAAGTTAAACGAATAACATCAGATAACTTTAATGTTTCTAAACATTCCCTACAAATGAAAACAATCCAATTCAGAACCGATGATTTAACACAGTACACCGTTAATATTTCTCAAATTACCTGCATGTTTACAGCAGATGAATCTTTGGGAACCTGGATTTATTTGAGCTGCGGAACCAGATTAAAAGCCCTTTTAGTTATTGATATTGTTTTAGAAATGATCAGTAAAGCCGAAGATGAATGATTACGAATTGGACAAAAACAAAAAAACAGCTCAGGAAGCTGTTTAGAAGATTTTGTTGGGACAAAAAAGGGGATTATAAACTAAAAGAAGGGATTTGATTTAGACTTTCGTCTAATTGTAGTGTTTTCTCTTTTTTAGCTGTAACTTTAATCTGGTGTTTTGCAACTTTTCCATTTTCTATTATCTCTAAGAAATAAATTCCAGATGGATAACCTTGTAAACTAATTGTTTTTGATATTTCAAATTTGTTTATTTCAGGTTCTCCGGAGTAAATTAAATTGTGATTTTCATCACATATAGTAAAAGATGCGTTTTCAGCACCATCTAGAGTAAAGCTTTCCACTTTTCCGTTTCCGGTATCGATCATCAAAATGTAGTCTCCTTTTTCTTCATCAGCATAAGTGTAAAGTGATGATAGTAATAAGGTATCAGTTAAAACTGTTTTACTAAATTTTGTCATTTTTTAATGGCTTGATTGTCAAAGATTATTGTGGCGCAAAATTAGAAAAGAAATTCAGTTTTATTCAAAAAAAACTTATTTTTTATTATGTAAATTACTGAATTACAGATGTTTTAGTGTTTTTGCTAAAATATGTGTTAAAAATGCAATCCTTCAATGTTCTTTTTGTACATCTTAAAAAAAAATCGGCTGATTGTCAGATTATTAATATTTTTTAAAAATGCAATAAATAAGAAAATATCCTGTGTTTTATTTTATGAGCTGTTTTAAAAGATTTATTATCAGTTATTTATATTCTTTTCTATCAAAAATTAGGAGACTCAATTTTTCTTTTCGAATAAAAAATAACCTTATTAATGTAGAATGCAGAAAATGCACAAACAACTTTAGCAGCCATTGCTATTAATTTGTTTAGATCCTTGTCTCCGTATTGAATTATGCCAATAAGTTTGGTGATTTCCGTGATAAAATAAATAAAAGTAAATATTGAAAGTGCCATTTTATACCTTTTAGTATTAAACGCACTCCAAAAAGAAAAAAAACCCAAGCCCAGTTTTAGTCCGCCGTACAGCGTCATTATTTCGACCAGATTTGGACTTTCAGGTATTATGCATTCTGTTATTCTAAATGCTGATGGTTTTATTAAAAGCAGCATAGATTGAAGAATTAAGATTATTCCGTTTGTGATTAGAAATAATTTAACTGCTTTTTTCATTTGTTGTAAAATTGTTTAATTCTGTATTTTTTTTGATTTGGCGAAACCCGCCCAGAGTTCTAGTGAAAAAAAAGTAAGATGAAAGGTGAAATTAATAAGTGTTGTTTTTTCTTCTTCATATAAAGAGATAAAGAAATCCCAATATTGAACATATAAAATCAGGATAAAAAAATGGAAAAGACAGCCAATGCGATTCCACTTTTTCCTGTTTTTCTTTTGAGAGCCTAACCATAAAACAATACCAATTAAAACGACTAATAAATAAGCCTGAAATAAGCCAATAAAAGCAAGTTTGTTGGTGTAAAGAAAATGATAAGGGCCTCGATTAAAATGAACACCAACCGTTGTATTTATGGCGACAGATATTCCAATTAAGATTAATAATACGCCGTGAATTCTCAGCAGGTTTTTACGAATAGTTTCCATGTTTGCAGCTATTTATACAGGAATCCTTCTTTAAATACTGAAGGATTCCTGTATTAAATAATTTACTGAATAGTATAATCTCTTTTATCCACTTCAGAAAGGCGGAAATAACCTAAAGCAAAGTTTTTAGAATCAGTATGATTGATAAAATTTCCTCTCACATTGGTTGGCGTTGTCGACCACGGACCGTATTGATCCTGAGAGGCACTCAACAAAATGTTCATGTAATTAAGGTAATCTTTAGAAATTCCGTAAAGCGCCATTTTCATCTCATTTCCGGGTGCTAAATCCTGATGCGTATAAGAACCATAACTTTCATTTCCCTGAAAAAATTCATCATCAAAAACCGAGTAATAAGGATAAACGACAATATCAGTTTCAAAAGTTGTCATGTAATTATTAGCTTCATTGGCATTGTCCTTAAAGTAAAATTTCACTTCAATTTCATCTCCAGAGAATCCGGCATCATCTTTTTGTTCGATACGATCAATGTTAGGAACTCCCTTCATTTTTTCAACAGCCGTATACGTTTCACCATTAGTTACAACCGTCAGTTCATACGTTTCACCAATTACCGGTGTAAAATTGCTGCAGATATATTCTCCCGTATTAGGCGTTTCAACAAAGCTGAAAATAGTATTCGCACTATTTTTTATCTGAACAACTGCTCCCGAAACTGTTGGAATTTCAGTATCATAAAAACCGGTTGTGGTCGATAATTTGATTTTCTGAACACTTCCATTAGTGCCTTTAAACCAATTGATAGAAGCGTCGATGACTAATTTTGGCGGAGCTGTATCTAATTTTACATCAACAACATCCTCGCAGCTGGCAGCGATTAGAGTTACCAGTAAAATTGCTATATATTTTAGTTTTTTCATTTTGTTTATTTTTAGAATTTAAAGTTGTACGTAACACTCGGAATGATTCCGAAAATGGACATTTTAACTGCTTCATTTGCTCCCGAAGTTTCGTTTTGACGGAAAGACATCGAAGCCGCATTTGCTCTGTTATAGATATTGTAAACACTAAACACCCATTCGCTCTGCCATCCTTTTGTTTTATCCGGTTTAGGAATATAAGTTGCCGAAAGGTCCAAATGATGGTAAGCCGCAAAATTGCTTTTATTTCTTCCTTCGAAAGTAGGAACTACCATTCCTCCATAAGAATATTGTCCGTTAGGGAAAGTCGCCGCTCTTCCTGACTGCAGGGCGAAAATTCCTCCGAAAGACCATTTCTGTGTAAACTGATACGCACCCGTAACCGAAAGATTATGCAGTTTATCATAGCTTGAACGGTACCATTCACCATTATTAATTCCGGTTTCATTTTCTGTTCTTCCCGGCGTCTGCTGTTCTGATCTTGAAAGCGTATAAGAAGCAAAACCAGTTAATTTACCTGTGTTTTTTCGAACCAAAAGTTCTAAACCATACGATCTTGATTTTCCTGTAAGTACCACTTGTTCAATAGCATTGTTGGCAATTAAATCACCGCCGTCAATATAATCGATACGGTTTTTGCTTCGTTTGTAAAAAGTCTCTGCTTCAAGAGAATACGCGCCATCTTTTAAGTTTTTGAAATATCCAAAAGCAACCTGATCTAATATTTCCGGTTTGATGAATTTATCACTCGGAGCCCAAACATCAAGCGGTGTTGCCGATGTCGTATTTGAAATCAAATGCAGATATTGGCTCATTCTGTTGTAACTCGCTTTAAACGATTCGTTTTCAGATAATTGATACGCCACAGCAACACGCGGTTCCAGATTGTCAAAACTTGCAATAACTTCTCCGCCATCGTGATTTTTTACACTTATTGGAGTTGCACTTTGATAAATTTGCATCGCATCATTAAAAACTACGGCCTGATCATTGGCATAAATATTTTCTGTTTCGGCAATTCTGTAAAACATATTATAACGCAGTCCGTAGTTTACCGATAATCTATCTGTAAGTTCCTGTTCTGCCTGAATATAAATCGAAGGTTCTGCAGCATATTTTTTATCCAATTGCTTGAAATTAATTCCGGAAGATGAACCAAAAGGACTGACAGTTCCGGGATTAAAGGCATAAAACATTGCGTTTACACCATAAGTCAATTTTAATTTATCTGATGCGTAATGTTTAAAATCATATTTAAAATTATAATTTTTAATTCCTGATTTCCACGTAAGCCCTTCCGAAGGTAAATCCAAACCATAATCATAATCGCTGTAGATTACCGATAAATTAGAAAATAACTTATCTGAAAATAAATGGTTCCATCTCAAATTAAAAATCGAGTTTCCGTAAGTATTACTAAAATCTTCGCTGATTTTAAAAGTATCTCTTCCAAAATATCCAGACGCAAATAAAGTATTGTTATCGCTCAGTTTGTAGCTTAATTTTGCATTTAAATCATAAAAATAAGCCGAGTTTTTGTTGTCAGATAATTTCATGAATAAATGAGCGTATGAACCTCTACCGGCAACTAAAAATGATCCTCTGCCTTTTGTAATTGGACCTTCGGCCATTAACCTGCTTGAAATTAAACCGATACCGCCATTCATATGAAACTCGTTGCTGTTTCCGTCTTTTTGATAAATATCAAGAACAGAAGAAACGCGTCCGCCGTATTTTGCAGGAATTCCGCCTTTGTACAATTTGATATCTTTAATGGCATCTGAATTGAAAACAGAAAAGAAACCAAAAACGTGAGATGAATTGTAAACCGTTGCTTCGTCCAGTAAAATTAAATTCTGATCTGTTGAACCGCCGCGAACGTTAAATCCGTTTGATCCTTCTCCAGAATTGGTAACGCCCGGCAATTGTAATACCGATTTCAAAACATCGACTTCGCCTAAAACGGCAGGCATTTTTTTAATTTCCTGAATCGTAAGTTTATTGGTACTCATTTCAGGTTTTCTGATGTTGGTAATCGTACTTTTATCATTGCTGTTAATTACGACTTCCTGCAATTGTTCGCTGTCACTTTCCAGGGCTATATTCTTTTTAATGGAAGCATTTAAAGCAATGTTTTGAATTATCGTTTTATAACCGATATAACTTACTTGAAGTTCATACTTTCCTTTTGGAACCGAAATAGAATAAAATCCATATTCGTTAGTAACGATTCCTGTTTTAAGTTCTTTAATGTAAATGTTTACGCCAATGAGTGTTTCATTATTTGCGTCGTCGGAAATAGTTCCGCTTAATGTAACCTTTTCCTGTGCCGACGCATTCCATGCAAACGCCATCAGAAATAGTAATTTGAAAAATAATTGTTTTGTAATTTTCATTAGATATTGATTTATTTGATTCTGCAGCATCCACAAGCTGCATTTGAAATTATATTTGCAACAAGCTTTTTATGATTGATTAAAAAAGACTAAAAGCTTGTTTTGAATACGTGATTGATTGATGATTGAAACTCCTAATTTGTTATACCATGATTTCCTGCGTTAAATTATTTTGATTTTTAATGGTTAAATATTTTTGGCAAAGATATTGGCACAAGAAACCGCAATCCTAGCGATAACAAGGGTTTAAAGTTGAAGTGTAGTGAATTTCACCTCGAACAAAAGTTGAAGTGTAGCAATATTGGGGTTGAAATGTCAGCTAATTAAAGCGCAGTATCGAGCTCGAACCATTTTTTAAAAGCAGGCGCTTTCAAACGGCTCATAGAAAGTTCTATCGGAAGGGGTTTTTCCGACAAAGTTGTAATCAATAATTTATTATCTTCTATTCTTTTGAAAGAAACAATAGCATTTCTGTGCAGAATAAATTTTCTGTTTACCCTAAAAAAGTAACGTTCGGGCAGTCTTTCTTCCAGTTTATCCAGAGAACTTTCGACAATAAAAGTTTTAAAACTAGAATTAATAAGAAACGTAAAACCGTTTTCTACATAAAAACCATGAATATCCGTTAAAGCAACTTTAATATTCTTGTCGCCAATTTTAATGGTAAGACCTTCAGTTTTTAAGGTTTTTTCTAACAATAGGTTTTCTTCTACTTTTTTCCAGACATCATAATATCTTAAAAAGACATAAATGAAATTGATCAGTAATATCCAAATCAGAAATGTGATTAAGTCATGAATTAAAAAACTTCCATCAGAATTCGTGTATCTTTTACCTGTAATCAAAATACTTCCATCGGGAACAATAACTGCGGTTATAACTGCTCCAAGCGAAGTAAACAAAAGCTGTTTTAAAAATTGAGCTATAGAAAAGTGAACTGAACTTTGTTTCTTTTCCATCTTTTTGATGATTATGTGAATGACCATCCAGCACAAATATCCTTGTATGATGTCAATTACAAAAGCCACAGCCAAAGCAGAGTTATACGTTACTTCAGAAAAAGTGATAAAGAAATTTATCAGCTTGCATATTGGGATCAATACAAGAAATATCGGGATGTATTTATCTTTCCAAATGCTCATAAACTTAGATTTGATGTAAAAGTACTAAAATTGACGAAACATCTTATTTTTCAATTATATATCTGATTGAAACAACTCTCCAATGGCTATTTTGTAAACATTACCTTCCACATAAATTTCACTTTCTTTCACATTATTTCCCTTTACTATTACTTTCATTTCACTGGGTCTTCCTAAAAAACTTCCCTGATTTAGTATAATTTCCGTATCAATATTTATCAATTTATTCTCCACTAAATAGGCGCCCGCTGGTCCCGCCGCACTTCCTGTGGCAATATCTTCGACCAAACCAAAATTGTCCCAGGTTCTTCCTTCCAGATTTTCAGTATCTAAAACATAGAAAAACTTCGCATTTACTTCTTGCAGTTTTTCTTCTAAATCCGTTATTGTGACTTTTACTTTGGCTAAAGATTTTGATTGTACAGGAATTATCAAATAGGGAAGTCCTGTCGATATTACCTGCAAAGGCTGATGCGCGTATTTATCTTCTGGTAAAAGATTAAAATAACTTAAAAAAGTTTCTTCCTCTTCTTTACTTAGAATATTTCTGAATTCCGGTTTTCCCTGATTCATTTGCGCGGAATAATGATTTTTATGCTTTACCGTTTTTACCGTAACTAA
The DNA here is from genome assembly GCF_031455715.1 of Flavobacterium sp. 2755. Lineage (NCBI taxonomy): Bacteria > Pseudomonadati > Bacteroidota > Flavobacteriia > Flavobacteriales > Flavobacteriaceae > Flavobacterium > Flavobacterium sp. 2755. The sequence continues at coordinate 187,169 of NZ_JAVDTG010000004.1, read as the reverse complement.
CTTTTCATTCAGCTGAAAATTGACTTTGCTTTCTGACGCATCTTTAGAATATAAATCATGAACAATTGCGGCTGCTCCAATTATGGGATGTCCCGCAAAATCCAATTCTTCTTCCATTGTAAAAATATGAGCGCGAAAAGTATCGGAGTTTATTTGGTTTAAAAAGATACTTTCAAATTGTCTCATTTCCTGCGTAATAATCTGCATAAAAGATTTCTCCAGAGGATTTTCATTGATAAAAATTGTCAGTCCATTTCCCGAAAATGGTTTATCTGAAAAAACGTCAACGTGATGATATTTCATTTTATGTATTTTTTAAATTAAGATACTCTAACAACAATTTTCCCTGCAGTCGTTCCGCTTTCAACCTGCGTATGTGCGGACTGAATGTCTTCGAAATCGAATATTTTTGAAACGTGTGCTTTTACAATTCCTTTTTCTAAAAGCGATGCGATACTTTTCATGTCTTCAGGATCAGAAAAAACAAGCATCATAAAATTGACATTTATACCTTTTTTTAAGGCTTTTTCTTTTACTTCTTCAGATAATCCCGATGGCAAATTAATAATAGTTCCAGTTGGTTTTACAATATCAACAGAACGTCCAAAGTTATCATAACCAATAGTTTCCAAAACGAAATCAACATCAGAAACTACATCTTCAAACCTAGTGTTTTTATAATCGATATGTTCATCAGCTCCTAATTTTAAAACAAAATCTTTATTTTTTTCAGAAGAAGTTCCAATAACATACGCACCAAAATGTTTGGCAATTTGAACCGCATAATGTCCCACACCGCCAGCCGCCGCATGAATTAAAACTTTATCATCCTTTTTTAATTTTCCAAAAAAGGTAAAAGCCTGCCACGCCGTTAATGCGGCCAAAGTACTGGCTGCGGCTTCTTCATGACTTATGTTTGCGGGTTTTATCGCTAAATGTCCGGCAGGAGCGGTAACATATTCGGCGTAAGCATTTCCAACTCCCGGAAAATTGATCATTCCAAATACTTCGTCACCAACTTTAAAATTGGTCACTTCAGAACCCACTTCTTCCACAATTCCTGAAACGTCCCATCCTAATATAACAGGTTGATTTTTAGCTAATTCACTCGCAAGTGAAGCGCCTTTTCGTGTTTTAATATCAACAGGATTTATGCTGAATGCTTTAACTTTTAGTAATACTTCTTTTTCGCGGATTTGAGGACGGGGAGTTTCTTTAATTTTAAAATTCTCAACTTCTCCAAAACCGTCTAATACTATTGCTTTCATGTTTTATTTTTTTATTTATTTTATAAATGGTTGTTGCTGAATGTCATAATTGGTCATGTATTTTGACCAGTTATGCAGCAAATCACTTTCTGTAATTTTAAGAGATTGAAGTATTTCAGATTTTTTGCTGAAAACTAAAAGTGCTTTCAGTTTTTTTCTTCCGTACTTAGTATCGATATACATAACCATCGATCCGGATAAACCGTATTTCATTTTTCCTGTCCAAAAACTATCCAGATTATTAGGCGTTTTGTTTTCAGCAATAAGTTTTTTTATTTCAGCTATTCGTGCTGCATCACATTGTCCAGAAGCATAAGTTGCCAAACCTTCTACAAACCAATCAATTCCTTCAACGTTACTAAAATCAGGACTTGCATTTAATTGTCCGTGAAATACATGAAAAAGTTCATGTGTAATAAGCTGCTGCGTTTTAATTGAGTTAGAATAAGAATGTTCGCAGGTTTCTTTGTCCCATAATTTAGGAGAAATAATATTCAGTTTTACAGCATCTCCGCTGGCTGCCATCCAGCATTCTGATTTAAAATCAGGCATTTTCCAATCCTTTTGCCAAGTACTGTCAATAGATTGTCTGTTGGGATGAACATAAATATCAAAATGATTTTTAAACGGGTTCTCCCAAAAATGTTCTACAGATTGTACGCCTTTTTCAAATAGATTTACATATTCTAAATGATTTGATTCGTCCAGTGGAGTATAATAAACGGTATAATTTTGCTGTTCAACAGTCTTCCATTTGGGTTCGGTTTTCGCAAACCCCGACAGAAACAGCAATACTGAAATTATGGCATATGTTTTCATGATTAATTTCAATTTTTACTTTGTGTTATTTTCTTTTTCTGATGATTAAAAATCCTTACCATTTTTATTCCGTTTGGGTCTTCTGATGTTTCAAAAGAATGTTCATCACACTTTTCGCTTAAACATTTTTCAGAACTTTCTTTTTCATTGGTGTATAATTCTATTTCAAAATCCCTTTCTGATTTAAGAAAAACCAGTCGTAAGTTTTTAGAATAAATTACAAAATGCATCAAAGAAGTTTCTTTGATTTGAAAGCCAATATTTTCAAAAAAGAGCTTTGTTGCCTTAAGCAGCGGTGTTTTGAAAACAATGGCTTTAATTTCAGGTGCCATTATCTTTTTTTGTTTAGTTGAAAAGAATATCCAATGCTGACATTCACTACAAGCGGTGTAAATTTTGTTCCGGGATCAAGCGTTTTTATTTCTTCAACTTTACCCGTTTCTCTATTCTGATAAATAAATTCGCCGCCTTTTAAACTTGAACTTACAGTTGGCCAGAATCTAACGCTTGGTGAAATGATAAATCCTTTTAGGAAATTGTCTTTCTTTTTAAACGGAAGATAACTGCCATAAACTCCTAATCCGAGGCTGAATGTGTTGTAAGAAGTAATTTCGTTGCTTTTAGTCTGCGGATCGCCTTCGTAATAAAACTCAAATTTGTGCCATTTTGGTTCAACGCGAATGTTGATCCATTCCTTAATTCTGTAACCAATACCAAATCCGGTTGTCCAGGGTTCGTGAACGGCAAGATGTTGGTTTTTTAAATCGTCAGGCAGCAGGTTGCCTGTAAACTCAAGAGAAGCGCCATGGGAATAATCAAAAATAAAACGATTGTGAATATAGTTTCCTTCAACATTTATTCCTTTTGCTATCGCCGTTTGGGCTACTCCAAAAAGAAGATTAACTCTTTTCTCGGTTTTCCAGTCTTGTGTTTGTGCATTGGTGTGACTTACTACAGCCGTTATTACGACTATTGTTTTTAGTAGTTGTTTTTTAAAATTTTCCATCATTAATTTAGTATAAAAATTATGATGCAAAATTGGCAGCTACAGCGAACAGTTTCGTTCACATTTGTTAATAAAAAACAGTAGGTTTATTTTCGTATTCTGCTGAGTGATTGAGGTTTAATTCCTAAATAGGCAGCAATATAATATTGGGGAACACGATTGGCAAGATCTGCTTTTTCTTTCATGAATTTATAATAGCGCTGTTTGGCGTCAAGCATCGCAAGATCGGCTGTGTGGCGCGTATTACTGATAAAAGAAAGTTCGGTATAATAATCTTTTAAGATCATAAATTTGGGTTGAAACATATAGACGGTTTCAAAATCTTCTGCTGACAAAAGAAGCAGCTGTGTATCTTCTAATACTTTGATATTCATATCAGAAACTGTTTTGTTTGTAAAGCTGTTTAAATAACCCAGCCATTCATTTTCAACAGTAAAATCAGTCGGAATTTCTACGCCTTCATAATTCCTGTAATGCATTCCAATTCCCGAAACAATAAAACCTAAATGTCTGCTGACTTGACCTTCCATCAGGAAATGTTCTCCTTTTGGAATAAAGCGTTCCTTAAGTTTGCTGATAAAAAAATCAATCTCCTTATCTGTAAAAGAATGAATGGTTTTTATCTTTTTTATCAGTTGGTCGTACATGTTAGTGGATTTATATTTCAAAGGTAAAAAAACTAATACAGAAAATAAAACAGCATTTAATTTCCCAATGTTAAGCCGGCATGCTGCAGCGATGCGGCTGTTTCATTAGGGTTGATAGAAATTCGGTTTAATTATCAGAATTTTTTAACTGCCATAAGTTTCCATTTTTTGAAGGGATCTTTTTTAATTTATTCTGATGTGCCAATTCGCCTAAAAATTTTTCGGCCTCACGAGTTGATTGATTGCTTAAAACAGCATATTCTTTAGTTGTCAATGTTGCATATTTTCCAAACAAATAGCTGTAACCATTATTGATGCCTGTTTTTTCAGCATTTGGATATAATTGTAAAATGGCATTTTCAAAATTTTGATAAGGCTGAAAACCATTAATTACAAGTTGATTATCTTTTTGATTGCTTAAAAATAAAGTTGGAAACCCTCGTACGCCATATTTCTTGGTCACTTCTAAATCCTCATTAAATAATTCCTTTGCCGTTCCTTCATAATCGGTTTTGAATTTTTCGGTATCTAAACCAACTTCTAAAGCGGCTTGTTGAAGTATTTCAAACTTCGCAATGTTCTTCTTCTCCAGAAAAACCATTTCTCTGATTCTTCTTAAATACTGAATTGCCTTTTCTTTGTTTTGTATTTGAGCGGCTTTAAAAGCGATAGAAGCAGGGTAGGAAGACGCTAACGGATCTTCAAGCCAAACATCGCCGTCAATTGGCATTTCATAATACAAACTTACTTCGTCCCAATGATGCGCAACATCGCTTGGTTTACTTATTCCGCCGCTGTTGTACGACCAGTCTTTTAAAAGTCCGCCCATGCGGTATTCGATTTCAAAATTAGTCCCATATTCTAATTTCAGTTTTCGCAATTGAGGTTCAATTCCCCAGCACGAAGAACAAATAGGATCAGTAAAATAAACTATTTTGATAGGTTTTTCAGTTTCAGTTTTTATTTCGTCTTCTTGATTTTTCTGGTACGAAGGCATTTCGCAGATTCCGCTTTCAGGATCGCATAAAAGCGGATTGTTGTTTTCTTGTTTCATTTTTGAATTTTGACTGTTACAATTAATAAATAGGAATGATGCGATTAAGATTAACTTATACATAATCCGTATATCCTTTTTCATCTGGCATATAAAAAGTGCTTGGATCTGCCGGAGTCAATTCCAGATTATTTTCTAATTTATAAGGTAAATTCGGGTTTGAAATAAAGCTCGAACCAAAAGAAATTAAATCGGCTTTATCATTTTCTAAACCAAACTGAGCTCTTTCTTTTGTATAACCGCCATTTAAAATCAAGGCGTTGCTGAAATTGGTTCTTATTTTTTGAATTAAGTTCAAACCTTCTTCAGATGCTCTTGCCGCATAATCAATTAGATGTAAATAAGCGATATCTAATTTGTTTAGTTCGGCAGACAAATAATCATATGTTTTAAAGATTTCATCATAAACCGGCATCGTGTTAAAAGTTCCGTATGGCGAAAGTCTGATTCCCACTTTGTTTTTACCAATACTTGCTACAACAGCTTTTGTAATTTCTAAAATGAAACGGCTTCTGTTTTCAACACTTCCGCCATATTCATCCGTTCTTACATTTGAATTTGGATTTAAAAACTGCTCTAATAAATAACCGTTTGCGCTGTGAATTTCTACGCCGTCAAATCCTGCTTCAATTGCATTTTGAGCCGCCTGAACAAATTCCTGAATCAGGTTTTGAATCTCATCATGAGATAGTTTTTTTGGCGTTTCTGTTTTTTGCATTCCGTTAGCATCTGTCCACATATCGGTTTCTGCAGAAATTGCAGACGGCGCTACAATTATTCCGTTGGCAGGAAGATTATCTTTATGAGCAATTCTTCCCACATGCATAAGCTGTGTAAAAATCTTTCCGCCTTTTTTGTGTACCGCGTTTGTTGTTTTTTTCCAGCCTTCAATTTGTTCCTGATTGTAGATTCCGGGAATTCTTGCATATCCTAAAGCATTTGCCGATGTTGCAGTGCCTTCGGTAATTAATAATCCGGCTGTTGCTCTTTAGTTCATAATACAAAGCCATTAAATCATTCGGAACATTATTAATCGCTCTTGATCGTGTCATAGGAGCCATTACAATTCTATTGTTTAGTTTTAGACCGTTAAAATCTAAAGCACTAAAAAGTTTTTCAGTATTCATAATTCATTTATTTTAAATAATTTTACGCAAAGTTCCAGCAACAATTTATATTACACAATAAGTCAAAAATTTATGACTACTAAAAAAATTGAAGATAAAATCGATAACTGCCCAGCCGAAGAGGTTTTAAAGCTTTTTACAGGAAAGTGGAAACCGCAAATTTTTCGCTTGGTGGTCGATAATACGGTTCGATTTAGTAGTCTTTTGCGAGAAATTGAAGGTTCAAATAAACAATCAATCGCTTCTTCATTAAAAGAAATGGAACATGATGGTTTACTCGAAAGAAAAGTAATTAAGCTGAAACCGCTTCATGTAGAATATGAATTGACAGAAAAGGGAAAAGAACTTACCGCAGTTTTCTATCAATTAGAGCGTTTTTTATAACAATAGAATTTTTTCTAAAAATAAAAAAATCGGAACAAAACTAATGTCCCGATTTACTACCAATTATGATCTAACGTTTTCTTGGATCAATATTTTTATTTTTTTGCTTTAAAGCTTCAAACATTTCCAAATCAACAGGTTTTAGGATTATTTCTGTTTTTACAGGATTTTTTATGAGAGAAAGCGCCGGACGTGTCGGCCTTTTTTCAAAACCACCGCCGCAATTCGGGCAGACATTTTCTAATACATTTGTTACGCAGTCGCTGCAAAACGTACACTCAAAACTGCATATCATTGCTTCTGAACTATCGTTTGGCAAAGCTTTGTTACAATGCTCGCAATTGGTTCTTATTTCTAACATAATGTTTGATTTTAAAGTTATAGTCTTCTTTAATGTAAATTAAACAACATCATAAACGAAAATTCATCTTCGCCGATTATTTTAAATCCCAGTCTTTCATATAATTCTTTGGCCGGATTTGCTTTTAATACGCTTAAAACTAATTCCTTCTTTTCGGCTAAAGCATTTTTGATAACTTCTTCGATAATTTGCTGTCCAAGCCCTTTTTTCTGGAATTTGGGATCAATTTGAATTTGTACAATTTCAATTCTGTTTTCTTTTTCATCTAGTTTTAAAAGACCAACATTTTGATTGTTCAGCATTACAATTTTGGCTTGGTCAAAAAGATAATTAATTCGCAATAACTGATCTTCATCATTAGAAATAATCCCGGAATTGATTAAATGTTCGCTCATTGTTTCTTTGCGAAGCTGGAGCAGATACTCAATATCTGTTTCTAATGCTTTTCGATATAATAATTTGCTCATGTTTTTAATTTTAATTAGATACAAAATTAGAAGTGCAATACATGCTTTTCGTTCACATTTGTTAAGAATATCAGGCAATCGCACCAAATATTAGTTTAAAAGAAAACATCACATAATGAAATAAAAAACATAATTTATTAACAAATGTGAATAAATTACTTTTAATATGCTGTTAATTTTGTGAAATAACCATGTAAATTTGACCTATGTAAAAATCGCAATTTTTAATTGTACAAAAGCTAACCCCCGGCTTTTGAGCGGTTTTTTTACCGAATCTAACAAAAACAAACTTAACCAAATCTTTACACTATGAGGCATCGAACCTTAAAAACCACTATTTTAATTTTTTGCGCATTTTTATCTTTTCAATCGCTGTTTGCTCAGCCATCAACATTTGTTTCGCGGGGAATTGGCGGAGGCGGCGCCATGTTTTCTATGGCATTTAATCCTAATAACGACAATGAGTATTATGCTTCTTGTGATATGGGAGAATTGTTTCATACGACTGATTTCGGACTGAATTATTCGCAGGTTGACCACCGACAAATTTGGGGCGGACACAATTCAAAAGTGTGTTATACTTCGACACCGGGATTGTTGTACACGATTAGTTATGCTAATGATATGCAGCGCCCAATGAAAAGTACAGATAACGGAATTACCTGGACGCCGTTAACAGGAAACCCAAATAATTCTGAAGAATTATACAGCATAAACGCTGATTACGATAATCCAAACCGAATTATAATTTCGCAATACAACCGTATTTATTTTTCCAATAATGGCGGAACAAGTTTTACCAGCATTCATACCGCTGCAACCGGAAATGGGATAGTTGTAGGAGGTGTTTTCTTTGATGGAAACAATATTTATATTGGGACTAATAATGGTGTTTTGGTTTCTGCCAATGGCGGAACAACATGGACAACTGCGCCATTAGTTGGAATTCCTGCTACCGATAGAATTTGGTCTTTTGCTGGTGCGAAAGTGGGAGGTGTAACACGCTTTTTTTGTATTACAGCTTTAAATAATAGTATTTATGCAGGAATGCCGGGTTCTGATTATTGGGGATTTCCAAAAGGAATCTATTCAGTAGATTATGGTTCAGGAAACTGGGTTTCAAAAATGACGGGAATTACGCCGGGTGTTGATTTTCCTATGTTTGTGGGAATGGCTAAAAACGATATTAATACGGTTTATTTATGCGGAAGTAATTCAAGTGCAAGACCTATAGTACTTAAAACTACAAATGCCGGAACGAACTGGAACAATACTTTTATAACTACAAATAATCAAAATATAACGACTGGATGGAGCGGGCAAGGCGGCGATCGCGGCTGGTCTTACGGTGAATGTCCTTTTGGGATGGCTGTTTCTCCAAACAATTCAAGCAAAGTTATTTTTGGAGATTATGGTTTTGTACATAAAACATCAAATGGAGGAACTTCCTGGCAGCAGGCTTATGTGGCGACTTCTTCGCAAAATGCTGCAAATGCTGCAACACCACAATTTCGTTCGTACCAAAGCAACGGATTAGAGAATACAACGAGCTGGCAAATGCATTGGATTAATGCAAATAAAGTATGGTCTTGTTTCTCTGATATTAAAGGAATTAAGAGTGACGATGCGGGTTCATCTTGGTCCTTTAATTATACGGGACACAATGCAAATACGAGTTATCGTATAGCAGCGCATCCAACAAATGGAACTTTGTTTATGGCAACGTCAGACATTCATGATATGTACCAAAGTACGAGATTGTTTGATGAAACGCTTGACGCAGATGATGCTAACGGAAAAATTGTTTATTCCACAAATCAAGGGCAGACATGGCAGAATCTGCATGTTTTTAATCATCCTGTTTTTTGGATTGCGATTGACCCAAATAACCCAAATACGGCTTATGCGAGTGTAATTCATTATGCTAACGGAAATGGTGTTGGCGGAATTTATAAAACAACAAATCTGAATCTTTTAGCTTCTTCAACCTGGACACTTTTACCGAATCCGCCGAGAACACAAAAACATCCGGCTTGTATTAATGTTTTGAATGACGGAAAAGTAGTTTGTTCGTATTCCGGGCGTCGTGTTGAAGATGTTGGTTTTCAGCCGAGTTCTGGTGTGTTTGTTTACACTCCGGCGAACAATTCGTGGACAGATGTTTCGCATGCAGGAATGCAATATTGGACAAAAGATATTGTAATTGACCCTAATGATGCGGCACAAAATACTTGGTATGCGTGTGTGTTTAGCGGCTGGGGCGGTGCGCCAAATGGTTTAGGCGGTTTATACAGAACAACGAATCGCGGTACAAGCTGGACTAAATTATCCGGATCAACGATTGACAGGGTAACTTCGATTACATTTAATCCAACGAATGCAAATCAAATTTACTTGACTACAGAAGGACAGGGTTTATGGATTTCTTCTAATATTAATTCAGCAACGCCTACTTTTTCTATGGTGGATTCTTATCCGTTTCAACAGCCGGAACGTGTTTTCTTTAATCCATATAATGCCAATGAACTTTGGGTAACGAGTTTTGGAAACGGTATGAAGGTTGGGAATCTTTCAAATCTTGGCACTAAAGATGAAGTTTTTGAAAATGCGTATTTGGTACTTCATCCAAATCCAACTTCAAATATTGTAACGATAGACAGCAGCGATGAAATTCGAAATGTAAAAATTTACAATTTACTGGGTTCGCTTATAAAAGAATATCCTTCAAATAGTTTTTCGGTTTCTGATTTATCAACGGGAATTTATTTAGTGGTTGCTAAAACAGATAAGGGATCGTTTACAAAGAAATTAATAAAACAATAAAGTACAGCCTGATTCAAACATTTTGCCCCAAGTAATGATTAATTAGGTCAAAGAGCTCAATTTTATATTGAGCTCTTTTTATTTAGAATTATATCTTAACAATTGTGAATCAACGAAATGTGTAATGATAGTAACTTTGCATCATTCAAAAATCAGATTAATTTAATTCATAAAATCATGAAACCATTTCACTTACTTATTTTGTTGTCAGCAATAGTGGCAACACCTTTACTGTCTTTTTCTCAAGATTCTTTGGTAACTAATTATGTGAAGAAAAATGCCAATACTTTTGTCGTAAATGATGCCGCTTTTACCGGAAATGGCTGGGATAATTTGATTAATGAAATACAAAAATCAGATTATGTATTACTTGCCGAAGATCATTTTACAAATGAAATCCCATTTTTTACATCGGCAGTAATGGATAAAGTTAAGTTTGATAATTTCTTTTGTGAAGTTGATCCGTATTCGGCCGAAATAATTACTTCAAAAATCAAAACATTATCTAATACACAATTAGAAAAGTATGTCGACGATTTTGGAAATGTCTTTTCTTTTTTTGCAATGGAACCGGAATTTAAGCTGCTGAAAAAACTAGTAAAAGCCAATACTTCTGTTTACGGAATTGATCAGGTTTTAATGAATGCAGACCGATTGATTTGCAGTGAACTTAAACTTAAAACAAAGAATGAAAAAGCAAGAAAGATTTATGAAGATATTGAACTAAAATCAAAAACCTATTTTGCTGATTTTTTAAAAAATCCAAGTAAGCCAATGTATTTAATGACTGATGATTTTGAAAAGCAAATTTCCGAATTGCTCCAACTTAATATAAGCCAAAAGGAAAAAGAACAAATTGAAGCGTTAAAACTAACAGCGAAAATTTATAAAGAGCAAAACCATCATTTGCGAGTTCAATTGCTGAAGAACAATTTGCTGAATGTATATGATAAATGGGCAAACAAAAAAAATCTTTTTAAATACGGCGCCGGACATTTACCAAAAGGCGAAAGCTATTTGAAAATTTATGATATAGGTAGTTTAGTTAGTAATATTGCTGATAGCCAATTTAAGAATTCGCTGCACATTTTAATTGTTGGGAAATCAGGAGCGCTGGGTTCGCCATTTAAAGGATTTCCGGAGCAACCTATAAATGAAAACAGTAATAATTCAAAAGTTTTAAAACCAATATTTAGTGCTGTTGAAGGTAATCAATGGTATTGTGTTGATATGCATCCTTTAAGAAATGCATTAGAGAATAAAGAAATAGTGGTAAATGATGTTACGCTGTCAAGAATAATAAATGGATTTGATTTTGTAGTGGTTATCCCAAAAGTTACGGCTGCAAAATTTCCTAAAACGGAATAAGCTAGTTTTATCAGGAATTTTTTTTGACCTGAGTTGTTCCGTAGGAACATTTCATTGGTAGAAAATTTTATTATTATAATGGGATTACGTTCCGTAGGAACGTTTGATTTAGACATTTTTTTTAATAATCTGACCTATCAAACGTTCCTACGGAACGTAAATGGGACTGATCTTTATTTTTTTCTACCAACGAAACATTCCTATGGAATTAATATTATTTTCCGAGCCAAATATTTATATCATCAATCATTTGTTTATTTATAGAATGACCTCCTTCATAAGACTTAAATTCCGGAGTCATTTCTTTTGATTTTAGATAAGTTACAGCTTCAAGCGCATAAGGCAGATGAAGAACCGGATCTTGTCTTCCGTGCAAAACAAGAACTTTAAGTTTTTCAAGACGTTTATTATCAGCTATAAGAGGTTTAACTTCAGGAAGAAGCCTTCCGCTTATAACGGCAATTCCTTCTATTTTTTCAGGGGCTGTAAGAGCCGCGCTGTAACTCATAATTCCTCCCTGGCTAAAGCCTATTAAATAAACTTGTTTTTCATCAAAAGTAAGTTCGTGTTTTAAATCTTCTATAAAATCTAAAATAGTTACTCTCGCCGCTTCAGCCTGCTGTTCGTTGATTTGCGGTTTTCCGTCAACGAAGTTTACCTGAAACCACGCAAAACTTTCGGGACCAAAGGTAAGCGGTCCGCGTGCAGAGACTACCAAAAAGTTATCGGGCAAATCATTGGCAAAAGAAAATAGGTTCTGCTCATTTCCGCCTACGCCGTGCAATAATATAATTAAAGGCGGATTTGTAGTTTTGATTTTAGGTTGTCTTACCAAATAATGTAATTTGGTATTTTCTCTGCTTGAATTCATAATAGTAAAACTAAAAATTGAGATTAAAATAAGGATGCCAAAGGAGATCCAAAAATGCTTTTTTAGAATCATGCCTTGTCAATTTTGATCGACATCATGTTGAGTGAACCGGCTACTAAAGCATCATTAAATACAGTAGCTTTTTCGTCTTTTTCTTTAAGTGCCAATATGTATAACATTGGAATATAATGTTCCGGAGTTGGAACAGCGAGTTCGAACTCACGTCCTTGTTTATCAAAATTAATAAGCGATTGATGATCATCTTCCAAAATCATTTTTTTCATTTTTTCATTTGCAATATGCGCCCATTCATAGGCATATCCGGGAACCATCATTTTATCCCATGCCGCAAGCTGTAAATTATGTACCGAGTTTCCGCTTCCCACAATAAGCACACCTTTGCGTCTTAACGCTGCCAATTCTTTACCTAATTCATAATGATAAGAAGCAGGTTTTGTATAATCAATACTCATTTCTACAATAGGAATATCAGCATTTGGATAAAGAAACTTTATTACAGACCAGCATCCGTGATCAAGCCCCCAATCATTGCTAAGTCCAACCGGAGTAGAAGTGATAAGGTTTTGTGTTTCTAATGCTAATTCGGGACTTCCGGGCGCAGGATATTGCAGGTCAAAAAGGGCCTTTGGAAAACCGCCGAAATCATGAATGGTTTCCGGTTTTTGCATTGCGGTAACAAAAGTACCTTTAGTTTCCCAATGTGCAGAAATACAAAGTATAGCGCGTGGTTTGGGTAATGTTTTGGCAATTTGCTCAAAACCCTGAGTAAAATTATTATCTGCAAGAGCATTCATCGGATTCCCGTGTCCAAGAAAAAGAACCGGCATACGTTCTGTTGCGCCAAAAGCAGCTGTTGCTGTTTTTAGGGAGCTGAGCTGCATTGCTGCAGCTCCCAATGGTAAAATGGCCATAGTTTTTAGAAAATCTTTTCTGTCCATTTCTTCAATTTATTTACCTAGTATTTGCTCCATGTAGGCTTTATTATCCCAAAAAAGATATTCTTCCTGCATCGTTCCGTTTTCCCAAATTCCTATAGTTGCCATTGGCAGTCTGAATTTTTTACCTGTAGGCTGTATAAAGTTTCCGTCACCCGTAGGCATTGGTTTTGTAAAAGTTCCTTCCATGTAGCCCATTACAGCGGTAATATTGCCCGAACCAATTTTAATGGGATGTTCTTTAATTCTGGTATCTGGAGCATATACAAACATAGCGTCCAGCGTTTTTATATGCTGCTCTAAACCAACTTCGGTATGACCATCAGGAAAATGTACTTTGATGTTTTTTGCATGGCTTTCATGAAGACGTGACCAATCGCGGTTACTGAAAACCGTAAAATCTAAAGTGTCAAAAGTTTCCAGATTTTTGGCTATTTGTGCATTTGCTGCTGCGAGTTCTTTAATTTGTTTTACCAAATCAGCCTTATCATCTTTTTTCTGAGCGGTTACTGTAGTGCTTACAGTAAAAACAAGAGCCAAAGCGGCAGCTTGTATTAAAATTGAATTTTTCATAATATCATTTATTTGTTGATACAAAGCTGCATCTAAATGATAAGGGAACGGTAACGCTTTTCGGAAGAATGGTTGTGTTTTTAGGAAAGCATTTTCAGCATTTCTTCCCGAAACTCAGTAGGAGTAAGGCCTGCTTTGCGTTTAAAGGCATGAGTGAAATAGGTTTTTTCATTAAATCCGAGTTCATAACCTATTTCAGCAATATTTTTATCCGTAGTCATCAATAAGTTTTTGGCTTCGGTAAGTTTGCGGGTTTCTATAATTTCCGAAACACTTTGCTGCAATACATTCTGGCAGATTAAATTGAGATTCCGCGTGGTCATGAAAAGTTTTTCGGCATAAAAATTCACATCTTTAGACTCTTTGTAATACTCTTCTAAAAGTCTTAGGAAATTTTTAAAAGTGGTGCTTTGTATTTTCTTAGACTCATCGTCGTTTAGGTTTAATTTGCGACGTTCAGATTCTATGATAGTAAAAATCGTGCTTAACAATTGTCTAATAACAGCCAGATCAGACGCTTCCTGATTGTATTCATCATGAATCATTTTACAGAGTATATCTAGTCTTTCAAAACAGGCATTACTCTGCATACTGATGTTAGCCTTGTCATGAAAAGAAGCATAAAGACTAAAAATAGTTTCTGCAATAAATTCACTTTTAAATCTTAAAACCCACATATCACACAAACCGTCTTTAATAATAGGTTTTACACGATGGATTTTTCCTTGGGTAACAAAGCTGATAAAAGGCGCATCGATTAAACGGGATTTAAAATCTATAAAATGTTCCAGCTGACCTTGTCCGCCTATAATAAGTTCTTCAAAATCATGTGCATGAGGCTCGTTTACAGAGAGCTGAATCTTAAAAGATTCAGCAGCTGTAATACGAAATATTTTAAAGATTTCTGTCATAGCGGTTTTTTGAAAGATAAGTTAAAAGTAAGTATTTAATTCTTTGGGTGTAATTATTTTTAACACATAGAAACATAGTCCCTAAGCGTCGGGATGAACTCAAGAAAGGCGTTTCACTTGCATAAACACACATAGCACTATGTGTGAGAAACAAGTTTCTTTTTGATTTACTTTTTTCAAAACACATAAAATCTATGTTTCTATGTGTTTAATTATTATTTTTTATGCATTACACCTAACGGGTTAAATATTTATAATAAAGTTCTTTTTAAGTATTTGGATAACTGTCTAAAGATTTAAGATTGTGCTTTAACCAAAAATAAAGAACCGGAGGAAGCAGTAAATCGGCACAAAGAATTCCTATGATGATTGGAGAAGGCGCACCATTGATTATCCATGCCGCGACACGGGCAATTCCTGCTGCAAATAATACCGCAAAAGCCGCATTCATTATAGGATAATATCGGCGTAAATCGTTACAGGAAATTAATAATACAACTCCAAGTAAAGAAAATGTAATACCATAAAAACGATTTTGACTATCAAATGACGGATCAGATGCCATTTGGGCTGTGACTGGTGCGCCAAGAGTAGCATCAGCATACATTCCCATAAATAAATGCAGTAATGATACTCCAATGAACGCGATGGACAAGATTCTTACTGTTAGAATAAAAGATTTCATAAGCCAGCTTTTTTAAATTAGTTAAAGTGAAATATTATGCAAAAGGATTTGTGTTTAGTAAAACACTTATTCTGTTCCATCCGTTTATATTGGCTACAGCCATAATCAGTTTAGAGGTTTTTTCTTTTCCAAAAGTATCCAGTGCCGAATTGTAGATTTCGCTGCTTAATCCACCAGATACCGTGGTTACTTCTTCTAATAAAGCCAAAATAAGCTGTTCCTCTCTGCTAAACCATTTTTTGGCTTCCCGCCACGAACTCAGCATAGAAATTCTTTTAGGATCTTCACTATGTTGCAAGGCATCATAAGTATGAAGCTGTTCACAGAAATCACAGCTGTTAATCTGTGAGGTTCTGATTTTTATAAGTCCTTGCTGCAGTTTGTTTAATCCTGAGTTGGAAATTAATACGTCGAGCTGACTTAAAATTTGATAGAAATCCAGAATAAAACTTTTGAAATCTAGTGTACTTTCCATAATATCTTATTTTGCTTTTGGTCATGCAAAATTATTATAGATAAAAATTGGAATCATAGACCAGAAAATGTTTCATTAGTAGTCCAGTTTTGTTATATTTGAATGGTTGTAATCAAGTAATAAACAGATTTCAAAACTTTCCTATGCTTCCTTATAAAAACCTTATAATTATTGATAAAAAAGACAGTCTGCCAGTTTACAGACAGATTTCATTACAGCTTATTTCATTAATTCAGGAAGGAAAACTTCCTCCAGGCGCTGTACTTCCAAGTACCAGAACACTTGCTTTTGATTTGCAGCTTCACAGAAAAACGATTGTGGCGGCTTACGAAACCCTTGTGTCTGAAAACTGGATTGATAATTTACCCCGTAAAAGCTACACAGTATCACCAGATCTGCCAATGGTTAGGCCGAGATCTTATAACAGTAAAAGAGTCAGCCCATTTGCAGAAGCGGGAACTTTTGATTTTGATCATTTTGAACTTGTAATGCCTTTATCTCGCTCTCTAAATAACAACCGTTTAGAGATTAATGACGGTTTTCCGGATATTTCGCTGCTTCCTGTTCAGGCGATATCAAGGCAGTTTAAGAAAGCTTTGGAAGTTTCTGCATCGAGCAGACGCTCTGGAGTAAATTTAGACGGCGGTTCTTCAAATTTCAAGACTTCGCTGCGTTCATTTCTTAATCAGACACGCGGAATTGATATGGGAGAAGAGAACTTATTTACAACACGCGGGGCTCAAATGGCTATTTATATCGCAGCATCGCTTATTATAAAGCCCGGTGACAAGGTTGTAGTGAGCGAACCGACTTATTTTATAGCGGAGGCGCTTTTTGAGAAACTGGGCGCCGAACTTATCCGTGTACCAATGGACGGCGACGGAATGTGTACAGAAAAGCTAGAAGATATTCTGAAAAAAAATGTCATAAAAATGCTTTACATCATTCCGCATCACCATCACCCAACAACAGTTACAATGAGTGTGGAAAGAAGAAATCATCTCATGAAACTTATTACAGCGTATAATTTTGCGGTTATCGAAGATGATTATGATTATGACTTTCAGTTTAAATATGATCCTTATCTGCCTTTGGCCAGCGGTGATCATGGCGGCAGAATAATTTATATAGGTTCGCTTACCAAAGTTTTGGGTTCGCCTTTTCGTCTGGGTTATATGATTGCAACTTCTGATTTCTTGCAGGCGGCTGCAAGACTAAGAACTCTTATTGATTTGAGAGGGGATTTTATAATGGAAGAAACCATTTCTGGAATGATTGCTAATGGCGATCTGGCCCGTCATATTCAAAAAACAAATAAATTATATTCTCAAAGATGTGATTTTCTATCTGATTTGGTAAGTTCAGAAATGGGCGATATGATTGATTTTACAAAACCTACTGGCGGAATGGCTTTATGGCTGAGAGTAAAACCCCAATATGATTTATCAAAAATTATTAAAAAGGCCGATCTTAAAGGTCTTACCATAAAAGGCAGTACCTATTGTATTGGAAAAGATGCGCATTTTAATGCTTTCAGGTTTGGTTTTGCTTCCTTAAATGAACAGGAACTCACAGAAGCAGTCCATATTATCAAAACGGTTGCTCAAAACCTGTAATTCTAAATTTATACTTCTGTTTTATTTTCGTCTTGGACTAGCTTATTATTATAATCTGGTCTCTGCACAGCGTTTCTATGGCGTCTAATTTTGTGTCATTAATAAATAAAATGAAATTATGGATATACTAAATGTTCAGACAACAGCAGAAATAGAATTAGCTAAAGAGGCAATTTTAGAATTCAGAACCAATTTAGAACCGGAAAATGTGGTTGAACAAGTTCTTGAAATGATTACCAGCGGAGGTTTTGAATTGGCCTGCATTCCATCAGACGACGGAACTAAAGCCGCAGCCTTTGTAGGCTTTAGAGTTATAAATATGCTACGAACCGGAAAGATGATTTATATTGATGATCTTTTTACGTTTTCTGAATATCGCGGACGCGGCTATGCGGGAAAACTTTTAGATTATGTAGATCAGCTTGCTGTGCAGAGAGGTATAAAATCTGTACACTTAGACAGCGGTTTCGCGCTGCATCCTGCTCACAGACTTTATTTAAGCAAAGGATACTTTTTGGCATGCCACCACTTTGCCAAAATGATGAAAGAATAATTGAATTAAAATCGAAGGAATTTCGATTGCTTCTTCAACTAGATTAACTTTTAAAATAAGCCAGGAGGCTAGATTTGCATTAAAATTATCATATGAAAAAAATACTAGTAATTAACGCAAGCCCGCGTGAGGAAAGATCACACAGCAGAAGGCTTACGGATATTTTTGTTGAATATTACAAAGAACATAAGCCGGAATCGATCATACAATTCAGGGATTTAGGCAAAAGTAATATTCCGCATGTAAACGAAAAATGGATCGCCGGTGCATTCAAACACGAATCTGCCAGAACTCCTGAAGAAATTGAAACATTAAAATTCAGTGCTGAACTTATAAAGGAATTGAAAGATGCTGATGTCATTGTTTTGGGTTCGCCAATGTACAACTGGTCTGTTCCAAGTTCATTAAAAGCCTATATAGATCAGGTTTTGAGAGTAAATGAAACCTGGGAAGTCAATCATGAAGATCAGCGTAATCCGTACATCGGATTATTAAAAAATAAATCTTTGTTTCTGCTGCTTTCAAGAGGCGCGCAGGGATATGAAAAAGGAGGTTATAACGAACACATGAACTTCCAGTCTGATTATTTGAGAACGGTTTTCAATATTATTGGAATAACCGATATTCAGGAAGTAAGTGTTGATGGGGAAGCATTTGGTACAGAAGCATTTGAATTGGCAAAAAATAATTCAAATGCAAGAATAAAAACGCTTATCAAAAGATATTTGTCATAATTCCTTTTTTGCACGCAGCATACTCATAAACTGCGGTGTAAAACCTAAAAATGATGCAAGCATATATTGCGGAACAATCTGTACAAAATCAGGAAAGGAATTTATAAACTGTAAATATCTTTCTTCTGCAGATTCACAAAGAATTAGTTCCATTTTCTTTAGCGACGCAGTATATGCTTTCTGCATCATCAATCTGAAATAAGTATTTAATGCAGGAACTTCGGTAAATAGTTCCTGATAATCTGATCGATGCAGAATCAGCATTTCTGTATTTTGAACGGCTTGTATAAAATATTCTGATGGTTTTTGGGTTTCAAAACTCTGGAAATCGCTTAGCCACCATCCCGGAATTGCAAATTGCAATACCTGCTCAAATCCATTTTCTGTATTTCTATAAAACCGAAGACATCCTTTGGTTACAAAATAGTAATTGGAACATACTTCATATTCTTTAAGCAAAAAATCTTTACGGCTCACTTTACGGTATTTTAATTTCGAAAGCAGCAACTGTTCCTGATCTTCATTTAAGATTGTAAATCTTTTAATATGGCTGAATAATAGTTCGTGTGGATTCATAATGCTAGATGTTATTGAATGATTTGGTTTAAAGTATTTCTTCGGTCAAAGGTATTTTTTGTCCAATTCTTATTTCTTAAAGTACTTTAATTTTTTAGAACTGTACTATACCCAATTTTGCATCATTAATAATTTAAATATATAAAGCAATGAGTAAAAGAGTAGTTATTAGTGAAGTCCAGCCTCAGGCTTATGAAGTAATGTTTGGGTTTGAAAAATATCTTGAAAAATCCAATCTGGATGCGTCACTAAAAGAGCTGATTAAAATTAGGGTATCGCAAATTAACGGTTGTGCTTTTTGTATCAATATGCATACAAAAGACGCCAGAAAAGGAGGAGAGACAGAACAGAGAATTTATGCTTTAAATGCATGGAGAGAAACTTCTTTTTTTAGTGAAACCGAGAAAGCAGTTTTAGCACTTGCCGAAGAAATGACTTTTATCAACAAAGGTGTTTCTGAACAGACTTATAATAATATTGCCAGACTTATGGATGAGGTTACGCTTTCTCAAACCATTATGGCGATAATTACCATAAATGCCTGGAACAGAATCGCTATCACAACGCATCAGCAGCCTGATCTGGATGAATAGTTTTTTTATTAGTTCTCAGTCTCAGTCGCAGTTTTCAGTATTTACTGTGACTGAAAACTGCGACTGAAAACTAAAAACTGAAAACCGCGACTTAAACTTTATACTTAACAGGATGAAGATGCTGGCTTACACCAATTCTTGTCCAGCTGTTTATGTTTATGGCAGCAAGAATTAAACGGGCCAGTTTTTCTTCTCCAAAAAGTTCAACTGCGCGGTCATAAACTTTATCGCTTATTCCGTGTTGTCCAATCAGGGTAACTTCTTCGGTTAGCTGTAGAATAATTTGTTCTTCTTCTGTAAACCAGTTCAAAGCTTCTCTCCATGCCGAAAGGACATTAAGACGCTGAGGATCTTCTCCAAGTTTTATGGCATCAGTAGTATGCATATTCAGGCAATACGCACATCCATTAAGCTGCGAGGTGCGGATTTTTATTATTTCGATATATAAGGGTTCAATGCCTTCTTTTGCAACAGCATCAATTTCCTTCATTAGTTTATATGCCTCAGGCAGGTAATCGTGAAATAGCAATCTTTTTTTCATATTAATTAATTTGGTTTATTTATATAAGTATCAAGACTCCATTTAAAATTATCTATTGTTGAAAGCAATAATGCGCCTCCTGTAAAAACAAATACCGGATATTGAAAAGGAGCACCAATTCCTGATGCGAAAATCATAAATACTGCAAAAGTTGCTGTTATAAGGGCTGCGCCAAGAGCGGCTAGTTTTATCTTAAGTCCTGCGATCAGGCAGATTCCTATAATAACCTCTGCAATGGTAGCCGTAAGTCCAAATATATTGGCAGCAGATCTGCTGGCAAATGGAATAAGAGTGTTAGTATAATCTATAAAATGTTCCCAGTCGCCCCAGGCTACTTTTCCTGAGCCGGGTAGTCCCATTAATCCAATTCTGTCCATGACCGGTAAAATAAAACCCAGTCCTAATGCGATACGAAGAAACAATTGTGGTATTCCGTTTGAATTTTTCATTTATTGATTTTTAAAATAGTTAGGAAATTTTATGCTTTTTTTATTTGGCAGACCAAAATTAAGAAGGCACAAAGGGAGCATTTTAGACCAGTTTTGGTTTGTTAAGTAGTCCAGTGCTAAACTTTTTTGTGCTGTTTTTTGAGAAGAACTTCAAATAGCTGTCAATTTGCAGGCTTTTGTATATAGGACAGAAGATATTTTTTAATGATTTGCATCAAAATCTAAAATAAAAGAAGAATTGTTTTGTATACTAAAACGTTTTAGTATATTTGTCCCAATTGTTAACTTATTTATTTAGAAACTAGTTATAATGTTATTTGTTTAATGATAACTAGTTTTTATAGTTAAAATATTACTGCTTTAGTGTAATGGGAGTGGAGTATGTTGTTTTTTCTGTCCGGTGACAAAATGCGTATAATCACTTTTTAATGTTTTAACCCAAAGTATATAATATCGGAATAGCTGTGAGATAAAATTCCGATGTACGAGGTAAATAGTATTGCTTTTTGATAATAAAGTATTGGATTTTGTAATTCTTTCCTTTTAGGTTTGAACCTTACACCATTACAAAAAAACTTTAGTTAACAAAGTCTAATTAGTATTAAAAATAACTACTAAAAATAATGAATAGATGTCGATAATAATAGGAGTAGATATTGGAGGAAGTCATATAAGCAGTGCAGCAATACAAAGCAATGTTTTTACAATAATTGACGGAACGTATTTCAGCGGAGCAGTAAACAGCAAAGCTTCCAAAGAAGTTATTTTAGAAAAATGGGCAGAAATAATTAACCATACCATCGATGTAGTTCACAATATCCCGGAATTTGATGCTGATGAAAAAATAGGAATAGCTTTTTCTATGCCTGGCCCTTTTCAGTATCAAAGCGGAATTGCGATGTTT
Organism: Flavobacterium sp. 2755; assembly: GCF_031455715.1. Taxonomy (NCBI): domain Bacteria; kingdom Pseudomonadati; phylum Bacteroidota; class Flavobacteriia; order Flavobacteriales; family Flavobacteriaceae; genus Flavobacterium; species Flavobacterium sp. 2755. The sequence continues at coordinate 165,408 of NZ_JAVDTG010000004.1, read as the reverse complement.
GAAGGAAATGATAAATACGAATCATTATATAATGTTTCTGTGCCGGATGAACTTTTAAAATATTTAAAAACGCAAAATGTAAGTTTTAGATTTCTCAATGATGCCAGCTGTTTTGGAGTTGGAGGAGTTTTGAAACAAGAACAGGAACCTGAAAATAAAAAGGTTATTGCCATAACTTTAGGAACAGGTTTCGGAGCCGCTTTTTTAGATAATAAACTGCCTATAACACAAGGCGATAATGTGCCGGATAATGGCTGTCTTTGGGATAAAAAATACAATGGGGATCTTGCAGATAATTGTTTCTCAACCAGATGGTTTTTAAATCAATATGAACAAAGTACTGGTGAAAAGCTAACGGACGGCGTGAAGGAAATAGCAGATATTGAAAATGAGCACGCAGTAAAAATCTTCAAAAATTTTGCTTTTAACCTGGCCGAATTTTTAGCGCCTTATGTTATTGACTTTAATGCCGGATTACTGGTTATTGGAGGAAATATAGCAAAATCACATCGCTTGTTTTTAGCTCCTTTTGAAGAAAGCCTAAAAAATAGAAACATAAAATTAGCGGTCAGCATTGTTGATAATACGGAGCAGACCAGTATTCTGGGTTCGAGTTATCTTTTTAATGAGTCGTTTTGGGAAAAGATAAAAGAAGAACTGCCGCTTTTTTAATCTGGCAGTAAGCAATTGAGAAGTTAGAAAATGTATTTTGAAGGTTCTGTTTTTGAAAGCGTTTGCATCACACTAATTTAAGTTCCTGCTATTTAGGAAACAATAAACTTTACTATATTTGACGAAAAATTATAGGTTTTAAAGTAAAAATAATTCACACATGAAAAAAAAACCTGTTTCTATTAGGAATATCGCAGAAGAGCTGAAAATATCTGTTACCACTGTATCATTTGTCCTAAATGGAAAAGCAAAAGAAAAGCACATCTCTAAGGAGCTTACAAAAAAGGTTTTAGATTATGCAAAACTTATAAATTACAGACCTAACCAAATTGCACAAAGCCTTAGAACAGGAAAGTCGAAACTGCTTGTTTTTATGGTTGAAGATATTTCGAATAACTTCTTCTCAAAACTGGCCCGAATTTTTGAAGACATCGCTTACGAAAAAGGATATAAAGTTATTTTTTGCAGTAACGAGAACGATGATGAAAAATCAAATGAACTAATTACATTATTTAATTTTCGTCAGGTTGACGGATTCATTATTGTACCGTCTCCGGGAATAAAAGACACAATCGAAAATTTAATAAAGGATAATATTCCGGTTATTTTACTGGATAGATTTTTTGAAGGATTAGATTGTAATAGTGTTGTTATTGATAATGAGCAGGCTTCTTTTGATGCAACTCAGCATTTGATTCAGAATAAATTTAAAAATATCGGATTTGTTACTACAGCTTCAGATCAAAGCCAGATGCACGGACGCTTAGTTGGATATGAAAGAGCGGCAGAAGAAAATGGTTTAAAACCCAATACACTTCAAATTCCGTTTAATGAGATTATCAAAGGAAAAGGGAAGCAGTATATTAAGGAGTTCATAGACCAGCATGCTGATTTAGACGCTATGTTTTTTGCCACCAATTACCTTGCACAAAGCGGACTTGAGGTTTTAAAAGAAAACAATCCAAGATTAATTAAGGATTTAGGGATTATTGCTTTTGATGATAATGATATGTTTAAGATTTACGATCCTGCCATTACATCAGTTTCCCAGCCTTTACTGGAAATAAGTACAAAATTAATGGAAGTGATGCTGCCTCTTTTAAAGAAAAAAGATGTAACCGAAACAAGCCATAAAGTGATTTTAAAAACAGAATTAATAATTCGGGAATCATCATTGCAGAAGTAGTTTAATAACTAAACATCTTCCTGAAAATTTTACCTAATAAATCTGATTATCAATACTTCTGTTGATAGTCAGATTTTTTTTATGTCATTTCTTACTTAAATTTTAATTTTCTGCAAATATCCATTTTTTGAAAATTTTAAGATTCTTCTTTTTACTATTCATTTATAACGTTTTCGTAGATTTTTATTGAATAATACTCAATGAATAACCTGAAATAAACACATATCTTATAAAATTAACATTAAAATTATATTTAACAAAAAATATTTTTTTATACTAAAACGTTTTAGTATGTTTGTTAAAGAATTAATATGTTAATCTAACTAGATAAAATTTAACGATTAAAAATTACCGGACTTTTAATCGATGCGCAAAGAATTTTCTACGTTGATTTTTTTAAATAATCAGGCTGGTGAGAGAAGCCTTTTTAAACTTCGGGATTAATTCGATAAAAACTAACTAACCAAATTTTTTACATGATGAAACAATCAAATTGCAGAAAGAAAAAGATGCTCTGTATGCATTTTTTTCTCACAATTATTCTCATTTGTGGGGGCCTTAATAATCTTGCTGCCCAGACCCAAAAAACTCAAGTTACGGGAGTTGTTACTTCTCTTTCAGATCACTTGTCTCTTCCGGGAGTTTCAATTAGTGATGTAAGTGATCCAAGAAATGCTGTTAATGCAGATTTTGACGGACACTATAGTATATCATTAAAAAACGGAACTGGTTCTTTGCGCTTTACAATGATTGGTTACAAACCAGTAGAAGTAAAAGTAAATAACAGAAGTGTTATAAATGTAGAGATGGACTTAGATGTATCAGCTTTAGATGAAGTTGTAGTAGTAGGTTACGGAACGCAGAAAAAGAGAAAAGTGGTCAGCGCCATCGATCAGGTAAATAAAGATGCATTTAATGGGCGACCAAATGTAAATGCAACACTGGCCTTACAGGGTAAAGCGCCTAGTTTAACTATTCAGCAGACTAATTCTGAACCGGGTGCGGGTATAAACCTAAACATTCGTGGTATTAGTACATTAGGAAACAATAGTCCGCTGATTGTTATTGACGGTATAGTAGGAGGCGATATTAATTCGCTGAATCCTGCCGATATCGAAAGTGTATCAGTGTTAAAAGATGCGGGTAGCGCGGCTATCTACGGATCAAGAGCAAGTAATGGTGTTGTTTTAATTACGACCAAAAAAGGAAGTAAAAGCAAACCAATGTCAATTCAGTACAACAGTTTAACCGGATTTAATACACCAAAATTCTTTACTAAACCGGTTCACGGATATGAAAATGCAATGCTTAGAAACGAAGCCGCATTTAACTCTGGTGAAACAACTGCCGTATTTACTGCTGCCCAAATTGCAGATTTAAAAGCAAAAGGCGACACAGAATGGTTTGCAGAAGAAATTGTAAAACCGGCAGCGCAGTTAAACCAAAGTCTTTCGATCTCAGGCGGAAGTGAAAACTCAACTTATTTAGTTTCCTTAGGATATTTAAATCAGGGAAGCAACTTTGTTGGGCCTACGAAAGGTATGGAACGTTATAATTTTAGAATGAACCTTACTAATGAGTATGGCAAATTTAAGTTAACATCTACTTTAGCGTATTCGAAACAATTAATTAATGACCATTCATCAAACACAAGTACCTTAATGGTTGATGCCTTCAGGGTTCCTTTATATTATACTCAAAAAGATGCGAATGGAAATTACTTAACAAACGACGTTTTACAACAGTTTAATTCATTAGGTATTTTAGAGCAGGGAGGTTTTAGAAAATACGATAATGATGATCTTTTCGGAGCTTTAAATGCTGAACTTAAGTTAACAAAATCGTTCAAAATTAAAGGAGTTTTCGGAGGACGTTTATGGAACGGAAGTATGTTCAGCCGAGTGAAAAAAGTGCAGTTTTCTCCGCAGGGAGTTTATGGTGCAGATCGCGATACCAGAGATGAAACTACAAAAGCGCTTGACCTGAATACGCAGTTTATGGTAGAGTACAACAAAGCATTTGGAAATCATAATGTAGGTGCTTTAGTTGGGGTTTCTAACGAAAATCATTCAGAAAGACGAATTGGTATTTACAAGAAATTTACAGATCCTGATTTAGGAACGCCAACGAGTGAAACTGTTATTGGACAGGATTCTTATAACTCAAACGGTAGTGACCCAAACAAGAATCCGGCTTCTCCTAAAAACAGCCTTAATTCTCTTTTCGGACGTGCTTCTTATGATTACAACGATAAATATTTTGCTGAATTCAGTTTTAGATATGATGGTTCATCAAAATTTAGAAAAGAAATTCGCTGGGGATTCTTTCCATCTGCCACAATTGGTTATGCTTTAACTAAAGAAGGTTTCATGGAAAACTACAGCAATAAAGTTGGTAATATTAAATTGAGATCTTCTTATGGACTTGTAGGAAATCAAAACGTAAACAATTACCAATATCAAACAACGTATTTTTCTTTCCAAAACGGTTATGGATTTGATAACAAACCTGTAAGCGGTGCAGGATTTAACTTTGCAAACGCTGATCTTCAATGGGAAAAAGCGGCAACTTTCAATGCCGGACTTGATGCAGATTTCTTTAAAGGAGCTTTATCTGTTTCATTCGATTTCTTTGATAAAGTAACATCAGATATTCTTGTTCCGCCGCAGGTACCAGGAGTTTACGGAACATCGCTTCCAGACTTTAATGCTGCCAAAGTAGGAAACAGAGGATGGGAATTCAGCGCTACTTACAGACATAAAGGAAAACAAGTAAATCAAAGTTTGACTGTAAATATTGGAGACTCGAAAAATAAAGTACTGGATTATAATAACGGACAAGAAAAACTAACAGGGGTTGAGGAACTTCAGGTTATTCTTCGTGAAGGACTTCCTTTCAATTCATACGTTGGTTTAAAAAGAGACGGCTATTTCCAAAATGTTGAAGAAATTCAGGGAGCAGCAGTTCCGGCCGGAATTACGGTACAGCCAGGAGACAACCGTTATGTAGATTTAAATAAAGATGGAAAAATCGATGACAATGATAAATTTATCTTTGGTAATCCTTTTCCAAGATACACATATGGAGCTACATATAATATAGATTACAAGAATTTTGATTTAAGCATTTTTATACAAGGTGTTGGAAAAAGAACTATGATGATTAGAGGTGAGCTTGTAGAGCCATTTCACTACAATTATGGTATGACAATGTACACACACCAATTAGATTACTGGACTCCGCAAAACCCGGATGCAAGATATCCAAGACTGGCAAACAACGGTACGCAGTCTAATACAAACAATTTCAGAAGAGGTTCTGATATGTATTTGTATGACGGTGCATATGCAAGGCTGAAAAATGTACAGATAGGATATTCATTATCAAATGATGTTGCAAGCAGTTTAGGAATGAGTGCATTCCGTGTGTACGTTTCAGGACAAAACCTGCTTACCTTATCTAAAGTAAAATTTGTTGATCCTGAACTTTCAGAATTCAACAACAGCATGTCGACTTCAGGAGCTAACAGCGGAAGAGCTTATCCAACGCAGGTGTATTACGGAATGGGTATTGATATCAGTTTTTAAAAAAAATCAAAATGAAAAATATATTTAAACACATAAAATTCATACCATTAGTATTCTTACTACTGGTAAGCTGCGAAGATCTTGATCTTGCACCAGAAGATCGATTTACAGATTCTAATTACTGGACAAGCGTAGAAAAAGCACAATTGATGTTGAATACAGCTTATTCGCAAATGCAAAAAAGCCAGTATTTCTTTTATAACGAAGCACTTTCTGATAATGCCTACAACGGAAGAGGCGATAATGCAGGTGCAGCATCTATTGGAGCAGGACTTTACGATCCTTCTTTAGGAAGAATAAAAGAAGAATGGAACGACAGATACGGCGGAATTAAATCCTGCAATCTTTTATTAGAAAATATTGACAGAGTTCCAAATGCAGATCCGGGAGTAATTACAAGAATGAAAGCAGAAGCTCGTTTCATAAGAGCGTTTCAGCATTTTCAATTAACAACTTGGTTTGGGGATATTCCTCTTTTACAAAAAGATCCATCTCTTTCTGAAGCAACTACAATTTCGAGAACGTCGCATGCAGAAGTGATTCAGTTTGTATTAGATGAATTGAATGCTGTCATTCCGGCATTGCCAAAAAACACACAGCTAGCCACTGCAGACAGAGGAAAAATCACAATGGGAGCTGCTGTAGCCTTAAAAGCAAGAGTACTTTTATACGAAGGAAAATGGCAGGAAGTAGTTCAGACATTAGAACCATTTTTAACAAATACTTACGGAACGTACAGTTTGTTCCCTTCTTATGAAGGTCTTTTTCAACAGCAAAATGAGTACAACAGCGAAGATATTTTGAGCTTACAATATGTACCAATAGACAGAACGTGGGGTGAGTTTTTTGATATGGCGCCAATTTCTGCAGGTTCAAGATTAAATGCCCTTGCTCCAACACAGGAATTAGTAGACAGTTATTTAATGCTTAACGGAAAAAAAATCAACGAAACAGGTTCAGGATACAATGAAAGTGATCCTTATGTAAACAGAGATCCAAGACTTACTTATACAGTAGTTTATGATCAATACAACTGGAAAGAAGCTGATGGAAGTTCGCATGTTATTTACATTAAACCGGGATCTTCTCCAACTAATGAACATCCGGATGAATTTGCGCAAGGTTCATCTTCAACACCAACGGGTTATTTTACACGTAAATATTACGATGTACAACACGGAACTGATTTAAAATCAGGAATCAACTTAATGTTGTTTAGATATGCAGACGTATTATTGATGTATGCAGAAGCTAAAAATGAGTTAAGCCAAATGACGAGCACAGTTTGGGATCAGACTATTAAACCAATTCGATCTCGTGCAGGTTTTACAGATGCAGCAGCTTTAAATTATAATGGTGCATTAGGACAAGCCGGACTTAAAGAAGTAATAAGAAACGAGCGTCGTACCGAATTTGGAATGGAAGGCTTAAGAATCTTTGATATCAGAAGATGGAAAATTGCTGAAAATGTTTTAAACGGATATGCACACGGAGCCAAATTTGGAGTATCGTCTGTAGACAATGGTTACTTAAGAGTGAACTTAAGAACTTTTGATCCCGGAAAACATTATTTATGGCCAATACCAAGAGACGAACGTTTGATTAACACCAATTTATCTCAAAACCCAAACTGGTAAAAACTAACTAACAACCTAAAATAAAAAACATGAAAAATATATATTCAAAATTAGTATTAATACTGTGTACAGTATTTCTTGTAAGCTGCGATAGTGACGAAATGAGTCATACCAATGTAAGCGCAGTGAATACTCTTTATTCACCAGCAAATAATAAGTTCTTTGATCTTAACGCACAGAGTTCTGCGGTTTTTGAATGGGAAGCAGCTAAAGCAGAAGATAACGGAGTGGTACTTTATGATGTAGTTTTTGACAAAGAAAACGGGGATTTTTCTAAACCAGTTTACACAATGCCATCTGATGGTAACGGATTTCAAAAAACACTGACACTTTCTTTTTCAGATTTGAATAAAATTGCAGGATTAGCAGGTATTCCAACTGAAGCTGTCGGGAAATTAAAATGGACAGTTCATTCGTCTAAAGGAATTAATGTTCAAAAATCAGCAGCATCTGGTATTTTTGAAGTACTTACAGCAAGCGGATTCCCAACTCCAGATCAGTTGTTTATTACAGGAACAAGTTCTGAAAACGGAACAACAGTTGCTAATGCTCAGGCTTTCAAAAAAGTAGGAACAACCAAATTTGAAATTTACACGAAGTTAAGTGCAGGTACTTATAAATTCATTACAACAAAAAATGGTACTCCGGTAGTTTACTATGTTGATAACGGAAAATTAAAAGAAAATGGTGAAACCACTGTTACTGGAGATGCAAAAGTGTATAAAATTGTACTTGACTTTAGTACGGGAGTAACAACTATGACAGAAATTAAGAAAATCGAATTATGGTTCCCTCCACTTAGCCAATATCTTTTTGAATATACTTACGCAGGCGGCGGAATCTGGAAAGCAGCTAACAAACACATTTCTTTCAAACAAGAATCTTGGGGTAGAGACGAGCGTTACAAATTCAAATTTACAGTGGTAAACGGTGCTGCTACAACCGAAGAATGGTACGGAAGTATAAACGGGGACAACAACAGACCAGATGCAAATACAGCAGCATCATTCTGGTACATGGTTCCGGTAACAAGTGATTTCTGGAATAACTGTTTCAAATTTGCTACAGCAGTAGACAATGCTAATGTAAATGCAGAAATTAATTTCAGTGCAGCTTCACCAGCTTACACACACAGTTTCACAATTCTATAAATAACCCAAACGTCTCTTAAAGATGTTTTTTAAGAGACGTTTTTATTAAATGAAATATATCATGAAAAAATTATTTTCAACACGTTATACGGTCTTATTGCTTTGCGTAGTAGGATTTGGGTTATTGTCTGTCTCTTGTGATGATGAAGCAATTCCGCTGCGTGACCCAAACGGACAAACAGGCCCTGAATTTAAATATACATGGGCTCAGACAGCCGACTCTTTACAGCTTTCAACTTACAATAATTACCTGGGATCAAACGGAACATTTGTACAAAACAATGCCGGAAATAGTACATTTAATTATTGGCCAAATGCACACGTTTTGGATGTTTTGGTAGACGGTTATTTAAGAACCGGGAATGACAATTATAAAACCAAAATGAAAGCTTTGGTACAAGGAATCAAAATTAAAAACGGAAATAATACCTACAACAATGTTTTTAATGATGATATGCTTTGGCTTGCTAATGCTTGCGTTCGCGCTTACAATGCAACAAACGATCAGGAATACAAAGACGTAGCAGACTTTTTATGGGAAAGAATAAAACTAAGCTGGAGTGATGTTTTTGGAGGAGGAATTACCTGGAAACAAGATACACCAAAACAAAAGAATGCCGTATCAAATGGTCCGGCCGTAATTCTTGCCCTAAGATTATATGAAATAGATAATGATCCGGATGATTTAGTTTGGGCAAAGAAAATTTACGCATGGCAGAAAAGCAATTTAGTTGATCCGGTTTCGGGAGCCGTTTGGGATAATATTTCAGAAGTAAACGGAGCAGTTGTAACCAACAAAGACTGGGTTTTTACCTATAATATGGGAACATGGATTGGTGCTGGTTTAAGATTGTACAAAGCTACAAATGAACAGACTTATCTTGACGATGCCGTAAAATCAGGAAGAAATGTTTTAACCAATCCAAAATTACTTTCGGAAGGACTTTTGAGAGACGAAGGACAAGGCGACGGTGGATTGTTTAAAGGTATTTTAGTACGCTATTTTACAGAACTTATAGAACAGCCAACCATCAACTCTACAGATACAGAAAAATTTGCCTCATTTCTGAAATTTAATGCAGAGACATTCTATAAAAAAGGAATCTTAAGACCTACAATGCTTTCAGGAAACAACTGGAAAGTAGCTCCGGCAGCAGGAGGAAGCGTTGATTTAACGACTCAGTTGAGCGGTGTAATGTTAATAGAAGCAGCTGCCAAGCTGGATAAAGATGGCTTTTTTGATTAATTAGTAAGTTAGTATTTGTTAGTAATTTTTGTAACACCTGAAGGAAATAAACAGCCTTCAGGTTTTATACTATTTAACCATTCAACAGAAAAGCAGTTCTGCAATTTCAAAAAAATAAAATATTATAATGAAGAATAAAATCACAATTATATGTTTTCTTTTGGTAAGCCTCGCATCCTTTGCACAATGGAAACCACAAGGAGATAAAATCAAAACAAAATGGGCAGAGCAGGTAGACCCAAACAATCCGCTTCCTGAATATCCCCGTCCTATAATGGAAAGGAACCAATGGAAAAATCTTAATGGTTTATGGAACTACGCCATACAACCCGCAGGACAAACAGCGCCAAAAGGCTACGAAGGAAAAATACTCGTTCCTTTTGCTGTTGAATCAAGCCTTTCGGGCGTAATGAAAAAAGTAGGTTCAGAAAACGAATTATGGTATGAAAACAATTTTACAATAGACAGCAACTGGAAAAGTAAAGACATTTTACTGCATTTTGGAGCTGTAGACTGGAAAACAGAAGTTTGGATTAACGATGTAAAAATTGGAAGCCATACCGGCGGATATGTTCCTTTTAGTTTTAATATCACACCTTTCTTAAATGGAAAATCTCAAAAACTGGTTGTAAAAGTTTGGGACCCAACAAGCGACGGAACACAGCCAAGAGGAAAACAAGTTAAAAATCCCGAAAGTATCTGGTACACGCCTGTAACCGGAATTTGGCAGACCGTTTGGTTGGAACCAGTTAGCAAAAAACACATTATCAATTTAAGAACAACACCAGATATTGAACGCAATACCATCAATATTAATGCAGAAGTAGAAGGAACTTCAGCAGGGGATATTGTTGAAATTACCGTATTCGACGGAACAAAAACAATTGCAGTAGAAAAAGTAGTTGCAGGACAGCCTTTAGATATTGTAGTAAATAATCCAAAATTATGGTCACCGGATTCACCATTTTTATACGATATTAAAGTAAAACTAATCAGCGGAAGCAAAATAACCGACGAAGTGAAAAGCTATTTTGCAATGCGTAAAATTTCTTCAAAAAGAGATGATAAAGGTATCGTGAGAATTCAGTTAAATAACAAAGACTGTTTTCAATTTGGCCCTCTTGATCAGGGATGGTGGCCTGACGGATTATATACCGCACCAACAGACGAAGCTTTAAAATACGATCTTGTCAGAACTAAAGAATTAGGTTTTAATATGATTCGTAAACACGTAAAAGTAGAACCGGCAAGATGGTATACACATTGCGACAGAATGGGATTTTTAGTATGGCAGGATATGCCAAACGGGGATGACGGTCCAATTTGGCAAATGCACAAATACTTTGAAGGCACAGAATTAAAAAGAACTGCACAATCTGAAGAAACATACAAAAAAGAATGGAAAGAAATAATGGATCATCTTTATTCCTATCCAAGTATTGTAGTCTGGGTTCCGTTTAACGAAGCGTGGGGACAATTTAAAACCGTTGAAATTACAGAATGGACAAAAAATCATGATCCAAGCAGATTAGTAAATTCATCAAGCGGCGGAAACCATTTTCAAACCGGAGATATGTTAGACATTCACCATTATCCAGAACCAAACTTAAAATTGTATGACGCACGCAGAATCACAGTTTTAGGCGAATACGGCGGAATTGGACTTCCGGTTACCGGACATTTATGGCAGACAGATAAAAATTGGGGCTACACTCAGTTCAAGAATAATGACGAAACAACAGCCAAATACAGAGAATACGCAGAACAATTAAAAACATTAGCAAAAGTTGGTTTTTCGGCAGCAGTTTACACGCAGACAACAGATGTTGAAGGCGAAGTAAACGGTTTTATGACCTACGATCGTAAAGTCGATAAAATGAATTTTTCTGAAGTAAGCAAAATAAACAAAGAAGTCATTAACGCTATTAATAATTAAGTTTTGATACAAAATAAGCATAAACTTTTTAGCTTACTAGCATTATTTGCCTTTGCCCAGATAAAGGCACAAAATGTAACAGTATACGAATCTAAACCTCCTGTAGATTGGGTAAATCCATTAATAGGAACAGATTCTGATTACGGAGTTTCAAACGGAAATACTTATCCTGCCATTGCAATGCCGTGGGGAATGAATTTCTGGACACCACAAACTGCCGGAATGGGCGATGGATGGGCGTATACCTATAAATCAAGCAGAATAAAAGGTTTCAAACAAACGCACCAGCCTTCGCCGTGGATGAATGATTACGGTCAGTTTTCGATAATGCCAGTAACCGGAACCCTAAAATTTAAGGAAGAAGAAAGACAAAGCTGGTTTTCGCATAAAGCAGAAATCGTAACGCCTTATTATTACAGCGTTTATCTGGCAGATCATAATGTAACAACCGAAATCACGCCAACAGAAAGAGCAGCCAGATTTAGGTTTACATTTCCCGAAACAGATAAATCGTATGTTGTTGTTGATGCTTTTGATAAAGGATCGTATGTAAAAATAATTCCGTCAGAAAGAAAAATTATCGGTTTTACCACTAAAAATAGCGGTGGAGTTCCGTTAAATTTCAAAAACTACTTTGTCATTATTTTTGATAAAGATTTTGAAGTACATTCTACCTTTAACGGAGATATTTTAGGAAGCGCTTTAGAAATGCAGGCCGATCACGCCGGAGCCGTAATTGGTTTTAAAACAAAAGCCGGAGAAAAAGTAAACGCGCAGGTCGCTTCATCATTTATAAGTTATGAACAAGCAGAACGAAACCTGAAAGAAATTGGAAAAGACGATTTTGACGAGCTTAAAGAAAAAGGAAAACAAACCTGGAATAAAGAATTAAGCCGAATAAAAGTCGAAGGTGGAACACAAGACCAAATGGGAACTTTTTATTCCTGCTTGTACAGATCACTTTTGTTTCCGAGAAAGTTTTTCGAATTTGATAAAAACAAAAAACCAGTGCATTACAGCCCTTACAACGGAAAAGTTTTGCCCGGTTATATGTTTGTCGATACTGGTTTCTGGGATACTTTTAGAGCCTTATATCCTTTCTTAAATTTAATGTATCCGGAATTGAATGCCCAAATGCAGGAAGGACTTTCAAACGCATACAACGAAAGCGGATGGCTGCCAGAATGGTCAAGTCCCGGATTACGTGATATTATGGTGGGAAATAACTCCGCATCAATCGTATCCGAAGCTTATTTGAAAAGTGGAAAAGGAAATAAATACGACATCGAAAATTTATACAAAGCCGTAATTCATGGCGCTAATAATGCCGGGCCGCTAAAAGCAGTTGGGCGTGCAGGAGTAGATGCGTACAATACTTTAGGTTATGTACCGCAGGATGTTGTAAACGAAAGCGCTGCCAGAACATTAGAATATGCATACGATGATTTTGCGATTTACCAATTGGCGAAAGCCCTAAACAAACCGCAGTCAGAAATTGATTTATATAAAAAGAGAAGTTTAAATTATAAAAACCTTTTTGATACGAAATACAATTTAATGCACCCAAAAAACAGCGACGGAAAATTCATGGAACCTTTTGATCCTTTTCAATGGTTTAACGGATTTACCGAAGGAAACAGCTGGCATTATTCATGGTCTGTTTTTCACGACGTACAAGGTTTAATTAATTTAATGGGCGGAAATCAGGTATTTGTTTCACAATTAGACAAAGTATTTTCGTCGCCGCCTGTTTTTGCAACATCAAACTTCACTGGCGGAGTAATTCATGAAATGCGAGAAATGCAGATTGTAAATATGGGACAATATGCACATGGAAATCAGCCAATTCAACATATGATTTATCTTTACAATTATGCAGCAGAACCGTGGAAAGCACAATATTGGGTAAGAGAAACAATGAACAGAATGTACCATGCAGCGCCAGATGGGTATTGCGGAGACGAAGATAACGGACAAACTTCGGCTTGGTATGTATTTTCTGCATTAGGTTTTTATCCTGTTACTCCGGCTTCAGATCAATATGTTGTAGGAGCTCCATTGTTCAAAAAAGTAACAATCGAATTGGAGAACGGAAAGAAGGTAGAAATCAATGCACCGGAAAACAACGATCAAAACAGGTATATCAAGGAGATGAAATTCAATGGAAAATCATACACAAAAAACTGGTTGAGCCATTCTGAATTGATGAATGGAGCAACACTAGATTTTGATATGTCCACATCGCCAAATTTAAACAGAGGAACAAGTAAAGAAGACGTTCCCTACTCATTAACAAACGAATAATAAAAGGTCTAAGCCTTTATAATTTTAAAATATACAACAAATGCAAAGAAGAAAATTTATCCAAAACGCTGCATTATTTGGCAGTTTAGCCCTTATTGATCCAATGGAAATTATTGCAGGAACTAAAATGGTCAAAGATTTCCCTATTGTGAGGGTTGCAAAAGGAAAAAGGAATTTTGAAAGTGATTTTATAGAAAAAACAATCGCAGAATTTCAAAAGAATGTAAAAGACAAAGAACTGGGATGGTTATTTAATAACTGTTTTCCAAATACACTTGACACGACAGTAACCTTTTCGCAAAAAAACGGAAGACCAGATACCTATGTAATTACCGGAGATATCGATGCAATGTGGCTTAGAGACAGCTCTGCGCAAGTTTGGCCATATATGGCTTTTGCAGGAAAAGATATAAAACTAAAAAACCTGATTGCAGGTGTCATAAACAGACAAACAGAATATATCCTGAAAGATCCGTATGCAAACGCATTTTACAACGATCCAAACAAAAAAGGGGAGTGGACAACAGATCACACCGATATGAAACCGGGCGTTCACGAAAGAAAATACGAAATTGATTCACTTTGCTACCCAATTAGATTGGCTTATAATTATTGGAAAAATACCGGAGACACCTCTCCATTTGATGAAAATTGGGTAAAAGCCATTAAAACAACATTAAAAGTATTTAAAGAACAACAGCAAAAAAACGGTAAAAATCCATACACGTTTCAAAGAACAACACAATTTGCTACCGATACAAGACCTTTAAAAGGATACGGATATCCGGTGAAACCAGTTGGTTTAGTTTGTTCTGCCTTTAGACCAAGTGATGATGCAACTGTTTTTTCTTTCCTGATTCCTTCCAATTTCTTTATTGTAGCAAGTATGAAACAAGCTGCAGAAATGTTGGAATCCATTAAAAAAGATACCGCTTCTGCACAGGAATTAAGAGCCTTAGCACAAGAAGTAGACAAAGCTATTAAAGAATATGGAATAGTAAAACACCCAAAATACGGTGATATTTTTGCTTTTGAAGTAGACGGTTTTGGCGGTCATTTATTGATGGATGACTCCAATGTGCCAAGTTTATTAAGCCTTCCGTACTTAGATGCCATTGATGTGAATGATCCAATTTATCAAAACACCAGAAAATTTGTCCTTTCAGAAGATAATCCGTTTTTCTTTAAAGGAAAAGTAGCCGAAGGAATTGGAGGCCCACACGTAGGTATGGATATGATCTGGCCAATGTCATTGGTTATGAGAGCTTATACAACATCAGACCAAAATGAAATCAAAGAATGTATCAAAATGTTGAAAGCATCACATGGCGATACCGGATTTATGCACGAATCTTTTCATAAAGACGACGCTAAAAATTTCACCAGATCATGGTTTGCCTGGACAAATACCTTATTTGGTGAATTATTATGGGACACGTATCAAAAAAATCCAAAATTACTGGAGCTATAACTTATTTGTAAAACGTTTTAATTTTATATAAAATGATAAAATTCAACAAGAATATCGTTCTTGCAGCCCTTTCCATGTCATTTTTTGGCTATAATGCGGCGGCACAAAAACCGGGCGGCGGACTTGCAAAAGGAAAATATACAGCTTTGGTAAATCCGTTTATTGGTACTGCACCTTTATTAGATACCAAAATAATTGGGTATACACCTCCCGCAGACATGCGTGTATGGGCAGGATTAGTTTTCCCGGGTTCTTCTGTTCCCAATGCAATGGTTCAGTTAAGTCCAATGACAAAATACAGATCTGGTGCAGGATATGAATACGAAGACACCGAAATTTTAGGATTTACACATACCAATAAAGGACATTGGAATTTATGCCATATTCCGCTTTTACCTGTTTCAGAAGGAGCGTCATTTCCGTATAAATCATCGTTTAGTCACGATCAGGAAAAAGGAAGTCCGGCGTATTATGAAGTCTATTTAAAAGATTATAATGTACAGGTAAAATTAACTTCGACATTGCGTTGTGGTATTCACGAATACGCTTTTAAAAATAACAAAGGGCGAAAAGTACTTTTTGATTTAGGGAGAGCCAATAATCACGTAGACGACTGGCATATTAAGCAGGAAGGTTCAAATGCAGTAAGCGGTTTTCAAAGAACCGGAGGCGAAAAAATATATTTCTACGCCGCTTTAAGCAGTCCAATTGACAAAGTAGATATCAAAGATATCGCTAAAAGCAACGGTTATGCATTGGTAAATATTAAAGACGGAGATACAAAACCCGTAACGGTTAAAATCGCTTTATCATTTGTGAGTGTAGAAAATGCAAAAGAAAATTTAAAAGCCGAAGTAGGAGATAAAACCCTGACTAAAGTATTTGAAGAAGGAAGTATACAATGGGAAAACCTGCTTTCTAAAATTCAGGTAAAAGGCGGAACAGAACAGCAAAATGTAATGTTTTACAGTATGTTGTACAGGTCCTTTTTATGGCCTGCCTTACGCAGCGACGTAAACGGACAATTTACAGATGAAGCCGGAAAAGTAAGAAAAGAAAACTACCATTATTACACACTTCCTTCTTTATGGGATGATTACAGAAATAAACTCGTTTTATTAAGTATTTTTTCTCCGGAAGTTACCAGCGATGTAATCAGTTCAATTATCAACGAAGGAGAAATTAAAGGATTTATTCCAACATTCTTTCACGGAGATCACGCAGCATCCTTTATTGCAGGTTCATACATGAGAGGAATCAGAAATTACGATGTTAAAAAAGCATACGAATTATTGCTGAATAACGCTTATAAAGAAGGCGGAACAAGACCTCATATTGCAGAATATATTGCAAAAGGTTATGTGCCGGAACAAGATATTAAAGATCCAAAGATAGAAACCGTAGCAAATGCCGGCGTTACAAAAACGTTAGAATATGCTTATGACGATCACGCGCTTTCCTTATTAGCCAAAGAACTAAACGATACAGAACATTACAATGATTTGGTAAAACGTTCTAAAAATTATGCAAACGTTTTTGACAAGTCGACCACTTTTATGAGAGGAAAACTGGCAGATGGTTCTTGGGTTACGCCATTTAATCCGGAGTTTCCATATTATGAATACATGTACAGAGAAGCAAATGCATGGCAGGTTTCCTTTTTTACGCCACATGATATGCCGGGATTAGTAAAGCTTTACGGAGGCGCAAAACCTTTTGAAGCAAAACTCGACGAATTGTTTACAAAACCTTGGAATCCAAATTATATCGCTTGGAACATTTCTGGTTTTATTGGGCAGTATTGTCACGGAAATCAGCCGGACCACGAAGCTCCGTTTTCGTATTATTTTGTAAACAAGCCAGAAAAATCACAGCAAAGAATAGACGAAATATTAGAAACGATGTACGGAATTGGTCCTGAAAAACTAGCGATGAGCGGTATGGATGATGCGGGCGAAATGTCTTCGTGGTATGTGTTTGGAGCACTGGGACTTTACCCGTTATCTCCCGCCGATCCTGAATATATTGTAACCGTTCCTATTTTTAAAGAAGTTTCGTGGACAACGCCGGCAGGCAAAAAAGTAACCATTAAAAATCCGAATGGAAAAAGAAATCTGGAAACGATTAAAGTAAACAGTTCTAAAATCGACGGTTATTTTATCTCTCACGATTTGTTTAAAAATGGTGGTGAAATACAACTTATAACAAAATAACAGCATTTTATAAATAAGAGATAACGTCCCATTTTTGTGGGACGTTATTCATATAAAAACGTTTTTTATGAAAAATATAAAATTATTTACGTGCTTATTATTGCTTTTGGGAATTTCAAATGTGCATTCGCAGCAAACTAATTTTGAAGTTGCGTCGCCAAATGGCGAACTAAAAGTTTCGATTAATTTGAGTGATAAAATTTATTATTCAATTGCAGCAGGAAACGAAGTTTTAACCACAAAAAATCATTTGGCTTTAATCCTCAAAGATGAAACTTTAGGCATAAATCCAAAATTAAGCGGAAGCAAAACAGGAAAAATAAAAGAAGAAATTAAACCCGTAGTTCCGCTGAAATTTTCATCTGTTTCTAATAATTATAATTACTTATTGCTGAATTTTAAAGGAAACTATTCAGTAGAATTCAGGGCTTTTGATGAAGGAATTGCGTATCGGTTTATAACCGCAAAAAAAGGAGAAATTGAAGTAGTAAACGAGGATTTTGCAGTTAATTTCCCAGACGATTATGTACTGCATTTACAGCAGACAGGAAATTTTAAAACTTCTTATGAAGAAACCTATTCACAAACGACGGTCAAAGATTGGAAACCTTCAGATAAAATGTCAACGCTTCCAATTTTAGTTGATTCTAAAAAACAATACAAAATCCTAATAAGCGAATCTGACCTTTCTGATTACGCAGGAATGTTTTTAAAAGGAACAGGAAATGGTGTTGTATCGACTTTCCCAAAAACACCTTTAGAATTTGGCCCAGACGGTGACCGAAGCCTTAAAATCCTTAAAGAAGCCAATTATATTGCAAAAACTTCAGGAACAAGAAATTTTCCATGGCGTTATTTTGTCATTACAAAAAATGACAAACAGCTGATAGAAAATACTATGACCTTGAAATTAGCTCCAAAAAGCGAATTAAAAGATGTGTCATGGATAAAACCCGGACAAGCGAGCTGGGAATGGTGGAACGGCGCAACTCCGTATGGCCCGGACGTGAATTTTGTTTCAGGATATAATTTAGATACGTATAAATATTACATTGATTTTGCATCAAAATTTGGCATAAAATATATCATTATGGATGAAGGCTGGGCAAATAGCACAGAAGATCCCTATTCGCCAAATCCAAATGTAAATGTTCAGGAACTTATTCGCTACGGAAAAGAAAAGAAAGTAGGTATCGTATTATGGCTTACGTGGCTTACAGTTGAAAAAAACATGGAGCTTTTTAAAACTTTTAAAGAATGGGGAATTGCGGGCGTAAAAATTGATTTTATGGATCGAAGTGATCAGGTAATGGTAAATTATTATGAAAAAGTAGTAAAAGAAGCCGCTAAATATCAAATATTTGTAGACTTTCACGGCGCGTTTAAACCATCTGGTTTAGAATACAAATACCCAAATTTAATTTCCTACGAAGGCGTAAGAGGAATGGAACAAATGGACGGCTGTAAACCAGACAACAGTTTGTATTTTCCTTTTATGCGAAATGCTGTCGGTCCAATGGATTATACGCCGGGTGCAATGATCAGCATGCAGCCGGAAGTATACCGATCTGAAAGACCAAATTCTGCTAGTATTGGAACAAGAGCGTATCAGCTGGCTTTATTTGTAGTGTTTGAAAGTGGTTTGCAAATGCTGGCAGATAATCCAACTCTTTATTATCGCGAAAAAGAATGTACCGATTTTATCACTTCTGTCCCAACAACCTGGGATGAAACCAAAGCATTAGAAGCTAATGCCGGACAGTACGCCATTGTAGCCAAAAGAAAAGGAACAAAATGGTTCATTGGCGGAATCACAAACAGCCCCGAAAAAGAGCGTTCTTTTGAAATAAAATTAGATTTTCTAACGTCAAAAAAATACAAAATAACCTCATTTGAAGATGGAATTAATGCCGGATATCAAGCAATGGATTACAGGAAAAAAAGTACCGAAGTCAGCAAAAATGATATCCTGAAAATCAAAATGGTTAGAAATGGAGGCTGGGCTGCAGTTTTAGAAGAAATTTAAAAACTAAAAATGATACTGAATCAAAAAAATAACAAAACAATATATCTGTTTTTCCTTTTTCTGTTAATGAGTTTTGCAGGCCATTCACAAATGCCTGTAAATCTCAAGTGTGAACATTTGGTAAATCCATTAGGAATTGATGTTCAGGAACCAAGACTTTCCTGGCAATTAAGCGGTAACAAGAATAATGTACATCAAACCGCATATCAAATAGAAATCGCAACAGATTCAATCGCTTTAAGCAAAGGAAAAGCAACAGTTTGGAATACCGGAAAAGTAATTTCATCAGATATTTTAATTTCTTATAAAGGAGAATCTCTAAAATCTTTTACAACCTATTTCTGGAGAGTAAAAGTTTGGGATCAGAATGACAAAACGCAAATTTCAAAAATTCAACGTTTTGAAACCGCCATGATGCAATCCAGCGATTGGAAAGGAAGCTGGATTTCAGATTTACATGATATAAATTACAAGCCCGCGCCATATTTCAGAAAAGAAATTTCTACAGCAAAAATTATAAAAACAGCTCGTGTTTATGTTACAGCCGGAGGATTATATGAATTTTATGTAAACGGAAAAAAAGTGGGAAACCGAATGCTCGACCCAATGTTTACAAAATTTGACAGCCGAAATTTATATGCCACTTTAGACATTACATCACATTTACAAAAAGGAAAAAACGCTTTTGGAATTTTGTTAGGAAATGGCTGGTACAACCATCAATCGACCGCTGTTTGGCATTTTGACAAAACAATTTGGAGAAATCGTCCACGTTGTTTGGTAAACATCAGAATTACCTATTCTGATAACACAACCGAAACAATTGTAACCGATGAAACATGGAAAACAATAGACAGCCCCGTAATTTTTAACAGCATTTACACAGGCGAACATTATGATGCCAATAAAGAAATCAGCAATTGGAACAAACCTGATTTTGACGATAGCAATTGGAATAAAGCAATAGTTGTAAAAGCACCATCATCAAACTTGGTATCGCAGCAATTGCATCCTATTCGGGTTACCGCTCAGTTAAAACCAACAAAAATTAATCGGGTAAATGATACTTTAACAGTATTTTCATTTCCGAGAAATATTGCAGGAACCGTTCGTTTTTCGATAAAAAATGCAGCTTCTGGAACTATTTTCAGGATAAAACATGCTGAACGTTTGTATCAAAACGGAATGGTTGATCTTTCTAATATCGACTTGCATTATCGACCTACAGACAATTCAGATCCTTTTCAAACTGATATTTTTATTACAAAAGGAAATTCTAATGAAAGCTTTTCTCCAAAATTTAATTACAAAGGATTTCAATTTGTAGAAGTAACATCAAGTAAACCTTTTAAATTAAATGACGATTGTCTTTTGGCTCTGGAAATGCACAGTGACGTTCCTTCTGTCGGAAAAATAGAAACTTCAAATGAAGTGTTTAATAAAATTTGGGAAGCCACAAACAGCAGTTATCTGGCCAATTTATTTGGTTATCCAACCGATTGTCCGCAGCGCGAAAAAAACGGATGGACAGGAGATGCACAAACCAATGTAGAAACCGGATTATATAATTTTGACGGTATTACGATTTACGAAAAATGGCTCGCTGATCATCAGGACGAGCAGCAGCCTGATGGCGGAATTTCTAATATTGTTCCAAATCCGGGAGCATTTGGATATGAATTTGCAACAGGTCCGGACTGGACGAGTTCGATTGCGATTATTCCGTGGAAAATATATGAGTTTTACGGAGATTCCAGTTTGCTGAATAAGATGTATCCCAACATCAAAAAATATGTAGATTTAATTGATAAAAAATATCCAACAGGTATTACAGATTGGGGATTAGGCGATTGGGTTCCTGTTAAAAGTCAAAGTTCTAAACCGCTGACTTCGACAATGTATTATTATGCAGATGCTTTGATTTTAGCCAAAACGGCTAAACTCTTAGGGAAAGCAAGCGATGCTGAACATTATTTTAAATTAGCAGAAAAAATTAAAACGGCATTCAATCAGGAGTTTTTTAATCCATCAACAAACTTGTATGCCAGCGGAACACAAACTGAATTATCCGGGCCGCTTTATTGGGGATTAGTTCCTGATGAATTGAAACAAAAAGTAGTCGATAATTTGTATAAAAAAGTACAGGAAACAAACTTTCATCTGGATGTTGGTTTATTAGGAACGAAGTCTTTACTAAATGCATTAAGCGAAAACGGTTATGCCGATGCTGCATATAAAATTGCTTCGCAGGAAGATTTTCCTTCGTGGGGTTATTGGATAAAAAACGGAGCTACAACTTTGTATGAAAACTGGCCGCTGCATGTTGAAAAAAACGACGCATCTTTAAATCATATTATGTTTGGAGAAATAGGAGCGTGGATGTACAAAGGATTGGGCGGAATTTTTCCAGATGAAAATACACCGGGTTTTAAGCACATTCTATTAAAGCCAAATTTCGTCAGCGGACTTGATTTTTTTGAATCAGAACATATATCTCCTTACGGCAAAATTGTATCAAACTGGAAAAGAGAAAATAAAAATATCCTTTATAAAGTAATTGTTCCGCCAAACTCCAATGCGAGTTTTTATTTAGATAAGAACAGCATTTTTACTTGTAATTCAAAAGATATTAATGTTACAAATGAAGGATTATATAAAGTGATTCAGCTTAAATCTGGTTCTTATTCTTTTAAAATTACCGAAGAATAAAACTTTAGATTCTATTAAAATAAAAAAAGCATTAGTAACGATTTACTAATGCTTTTTTTATTTCTGGTTAACGGATTAAATTCTTATTTCGAATTCAAATCAATTTCATAATTAAAAGAAGTTGCTTTTGCATACACCAAATATTGTTCTAAAGGTTTTGGCCCGCATCCCCACGAACCAACGCCTAAGGTTTTATGCGAAATACACAAAACAGTTCCCTTGCTTTTAGGTAAATCTATTTTGTATTCAACATTTTCCATTTCTTCATCGCTGTAAGGCAGCGCAGCAACCTGCAGTAAATCATCGCCTTGTTTGATCGTTAAACCTAAACCGTTTTGAGATTTTACATTTGCCCAGCGTACATCTTCATGATTTCCGGCTTCCATAGGTTTTTCATAAGGCGTTAATTGTTCGTTTACAGAACTGGAATAATGACCAACATCAAAACCGCTTTTTCGATCAGGATAATTTTCCATTGGTCCGCGTCCTAAATAATCAAATTGGTTTAAATCTTTATCTAAAAATAAACGAACACCAATTCGGCCTAAAATCAAATTGGGATCATTAAAACTCACATCATTCGTGATTTTAATAGAACCGTTTCTACTAATGGTATAAAAAACGTTGTGTATTACTTTAAAGTTTTCTTTGCCCGTTCCGGTTAAAGTTGCTTTAATTTCAAAACTGCCGCTCGATATTTTTTGCGTTTTTATATTACTTGCTGTCCACTTAATGTTTTGTAAACCATATTTGTCCCAATTTTCATAAGCCCACATATCATCTTTTCTGTGCGGTGCGCGCCATAAATGCAAAAGCGGCCCTCCGTTTTCCTGTAAAATATTTTTACCGTTTTTTTCAATTTTAGAAAACGTTCCTTTGTTTTTATCAAACTCAATTTTGAAATTAGTACCAATAAGCTGAATAAAGTTTTTACTGTTTTTTACAGATAAATCTGCTTCTGCAATATGTTCTGAAATTACAGGAATAGTTATAGGAAGTTCAAATTGCTGCGAAGCTACTTCGTAACCTTTATTTGCCCACAATTCATCTTCAGCAAGAGCAAATGAAATACGCAGGAAATATTCGGCGCCCGGTTTTCGGGAAATATTTAAAGGAATCTGAATATCTTTTTGTTCTCCCGGATTAACAGAACCTGCAACAATATCACCTGTGGCTATCGATGTTCCGTTTTCTGTCAATTCCCATTTGGCAGTAAGACTGTTTAAGTTTTTGGTTTCATAACGGTTTTTAATCGTAAAAAGACCATTTTTACTGTCTTTATCTGCAATTGAAATCCATTGATAAGCATGTTTTAATTCCGGATAATGTGGTTTTAAAGAGCGGTCAGAAAACACAACACCTTTATGAATAAAATACTGATCGTTTGGATATTCGCCAAAACCACCACCAAAAGCCGTTATAGGATGTTTAGGATCACGATTATTATAAATTCCCTGATCTTGCCATTCCCAGATCGCACCGCCAAGCAAAGCCGGATATTTATCAAATAAATCATTGTAGATATCTACAGATCCCATCGAATTAAACATCGCATGCGCATATTCACATAAATAAAATGGTTTGGTTAAAGAGGCATCGTTAGCATGTTTTTCTAAATTAAAAACATCTGTATACATTTGGCTGTCAATATCCGCCGGATTATTCAAAGCAATACCAAAACCTTCATAATGAGTTGGTCTGGTTGGATCAATTTCCTTAATTGTTTTTAAAGCCGTTCTAAAATTTACGCCGCCCGTTCCGTTTTCATTCCCCAAAGACCAAATTAATACCGAAGGATGATTTTTAAAATTTTCCGTGTTCGCCACATTTCGATCAGCAATTGCAGCTTTCATTCGCGGTTCATCATTGAATTCATTCATTGCGCCGTGACATTCAACATTGGCTTCGGCAACTAAATAAAGACCATATTGATCGCATAATTCATACCATCGCGGATCATTAGAATAATGGCTCGTTCTCACATGGTTACAGTTGGCCTGTTTGATTAAAAGAATATCTTTTATCATTTGTTCTTCTGTAACGGAGTGACCGTCGTCCGGCCAGTTTTCATGGCGATTAACACCTTTTAGTTTTATAGCAGTGCCATTTACAGTAAACAATCTGCCTTTAATTTCAATTTTTCTAAAACCTGTTTTTGATGATAAGGTTTCGATTGTATTTTTTCCTTCTTTTAAATTGATAACGGTTGTGTAAAGAGAAGGCGTTTCGGCAGTCCATTTTTTAGGATTGCTGACATGAAAAGCTATATCAACCGTAATTTCCTGACCCGGTTTCAAAGCAGGAATATTTTTCTTTCCAACAGCTTTATTCACCGGGTTTTCTCCATCATAAAGAACAGCTTCAATTAAGCGGGGTTTTGTAGCTGTATTTCCGTAGTTTTTAATTTTAGAAGTAACAATAATTTCGGCATCTTTATAATTTTTATCCAGATTTGTTTTGATGAAATAATCTCTAATATGCTGCTGCGGTGTACTCCAAAGCGTTACATTTCTAAAAATTCCGCTCAATCGCCACATATCCTGATCTTCTAAATAACTTCCGGTTGTAAAACGATATACTTCAACAGCAAGCGTGTTTTTTCCGGCAACAAGATATTTAGTCAAATCAAACTCTGCGGCATTTCGGCTGTTTACGCCATAACCTACTTTTTTACCATTTACCCAAATAAAGAAACCGGCATCAACACCATCAAAAGTGATTAAAATGCGTCTTCCTTTCCAGTTTTCGGGAACGGTAAAATCACGGCGGTAACTTCCTACAGGATTTCTTTCGTGAAACGCCGTAAATTTTTCGGGCGGCGTACTCATTACTTTTGGAAAGTCTTTCTGGAAAATATAATTGTAATTGCTGTAATAAGGCGTTCCGTAA
Organism: Flavobacterium sp. 2755; assembly: GCF_031455715.1. NCBI lineage: Bacteria > Pseudomonadati > Bacteroidota > Flavobacteriia > Flavobacteriales > Flavobacteriaceae > Flavobacterium > Flavobacterium sp. 2755. The sequence continues at coordinate 140,381 of NZ_JAVDTG010000004.1, read as the reverse complement.
CCTTCAATCTGCCAGTTAGAAGGGACTTTTATTTCCTTCCATTTTGATACATCATAATCTGTTTTGTAAAAGTTTACCGGACGTTTTTGCGGCCAGTCGACCCAGTTGAATTTCCACATTCCTTTTAAACTTTTACTATAAGTAGAAGCGTATCGGTTAGCGGTAAGTGCTTCTTTAAGTGAAGCATAAGGCATTAAGGTTGCATGAGCAGCTTCTTTATTTATGCCAATGTTTTCCGGATCTTCAATCTCTTTTGGAACTTTGGCAGTATCCTGAGCCGTAAGGTTTTGTTCTAATTTTTGAAAGGCAAAAATTGAATTTTGGTTCAGGATCAGAATTAAAAATAATAAAATTTTGGAAGCTTGATTTTTTAATAATGGTGGCATCATAAATTTAAAATTTCGGTCATTAGTTATCATTATGCTGTTTATTAATTTAAAGAAATGGTTTCTTTTAATCGAATGTCTTTTGATGAAGCACCAATTAAAATTTCAAACTCTCCTGCATCATAACCAAAATCTTTTAGCGCTGTTTTGTAATAGGAAAAAGCACTTTCGTCCAGCGTTATTTTGAATTCTTTGGTTTCGCCTTTTTTCAGAAACATTTTGCTAAATCCTTTTAATTCTTTCACGGGTCTTTCGACTGGAGAAACGATATCGCGAACATATAATTGTGCCGCTTCTGCGCCATCTGTATTTCCTGTATTTTTTACCTTAAAAGTAACATTAGCAGTTGTTTTACCATTCTTTTGCTGTATGGAAACTTTAAGGTCGCTGTATTGAAAACTCGTGTAAGATAATCCAAAACCAAAAGCAAACTGCGGTTCAATATTATTTTTATCATAATGCCTGTAACCTACAAACAAACCTTCTTTGTATTGTACTCTTTTATCATTATCGGTATCATAATAATTGTTGTAAGTGGCATTGTCTTTCCAGTTTTTTTCGAAACTTACCGGAAGTTTTCCACTCGGATTTACTTTTCCCAGTAGAATATCTGCCAATGCGGTACCGCCTTCCTGTCCGGCATAAAAAGTATGAACAAGGCCTTTAATGTTTGGAAGCCAGTTTTGCATATACACATTTCCTCCGGCATTTAAAACCACAATAGTATTGGGATTTGCTTTTGTAACCACTTTTATCAATTCTTCCTGAGCTTCCGGAAGTTCAAAAGGTCTTTCATCTCCTTCATGTTCAATCTGCTGATTAAAACCTACGCAAAGAATAGCAATATCGGCTTCGGAAGCTAGTTTTATAGCTTCGTTGAAATTTTCTTCTTTTGGTTCAAACCAGGCAAATGTTATGGAAGCGTCTCCGCTATTTTCATAATATTCAAGTCTTACTTTGTATTCTTTATCAGCATTTAAAGTAAGTTCAGCATTTTTTTCAATAGGGCCGTGATCGCTCCAGTAATCCAGCACAATTTTGTCGTTGATAAACAGTCTGTAGCCATCATCGCCTCGAACAGCAAATTTATAAACAGCAGTTTTTGTTGGTTTGATAACACCCGTCCATCTTACAGAAAAATTATCCTGACCCATTCCGATAACATTTGGAGTCTGAACCCACGAGAAATCGACAATTTTATCATTTCTAACTTCCAACGGAATTCCCGATAACTCTTTGTTGTTGAAATATTCTGCTTTCAAACCAACAGTTTGAGAACCCGGTTCTAAATAAAAAACAGATTGTTCAGACAAGGCATTCAAACTCGGAATTCCCATTGCATACGTTACAGTGCTGTTTTTTGCAGCAGTTTTAAATCCGTCATAATACGTACTAAAATGAAAAGGTTCTGTTTGAGAACTTCCGCCGCCTGCATTAAATGAATTGGCATTTGGCCCGATAAAAGCAATTTTTTTAGTTTTTTCGGGATTTATAGGAAGAATGTTATTCTCATTTTTTAGAAGAACAATTCCTTCCTGAGCTATTTTTAAGACAGCTTTGGCACTTTTAGGATCATCTTTCGGAATACTTTCATCGGTTTGTTTTCGGTCAAAAAAACCATAGCTAAAACAAACTCTTAAAATTCGTGAAACCTTATCATTTAAAGTTGTTTCCTGAAGTTCACCACTTTTTAAAGCAGGCAGAAGTAATGTTGGAAGCATATGTTCATCGCCCGGCATTTCGAGGTCTGTTCCGTTTTTAAATGCTGCAATTCCGTTATGAACGCCGCCCCAGTCAGACATTAAAATGCCTTCGAATTTCCAGTCTTTTTTTAGAATATCTAAATTCAAATGGGCATTTTGCGAAGTGTGTTCGCCGTTTAACAAGTTATAACTGTTCATAACCGCGCCGACTTTTGCTTTTTGAACCGCGGCTTTAAAAGCAGGCAGATAAATTTCCTGAAGGGTTCGTTCATCAATATCCGAAGAAACAAAATTTCGATCGTATTCCTGATTGTTAGCGGCAAAATGTTTTACAGTTGCCACCACGCGCTGACTTTGAACTCCTTTTATATAATTAACGGCTAACGCTGCTGACAGAAACGGATCTTCTCCCAAATATTCAAAGTTACGTCCCGTCATAGGCGCGCGTGCAATATTTACGCCCGGCCCTAAAAGAAAATTGATGCCTCTGGAACGTGAATCCCTTCCTAATGCAACGCCCAGATCGTAAACTAAACTGGTATTCCATGTGGCGGCATTCATTACGCTGGCAGGGTAGGCGGTGCTTTTTCCGTACGACTTGGTTCCTACAGGCCCGTCACTCATTTTAAATTGTGAAATTCCTAACCGTTTGATTTCTTTGGTATACATCCAGTTGGTACCGTTTATGTAATTTACTTTTTCCTCCAGCGTCATGCGTCCCAGTAAATCTTTGACCCGTTCTTCAACAGGCGCTTTGGGGTCTTTGTAGACTTGTGCATTCAAGGCAAATGTTGTGGTTAACAAGCCTAGGATAATTGTTTTTTTCATGTGGTTTATTTTGCGGTAGTAGTTTTTAAGTTTTGTTGAATAGCAATTTTTTGTTTTTGAAAAATTAAACATTTAATAATTCAATAAAAATACTAAAACGTTTTAGTATTTGAAAATATTTTTTTTACATTTGATAAAAAATTATGTGATTTTTTTTAGTTACTATAGTTTTTTGTGAGTTTTTATATGGATGATACTAACAAATACTTATTATGAATAAAATACTATTATGGTCTGTTACGGCCGCATTGGCCGGGTTTTTATTTGGTTTTGATACCGTTGTAATTTCTGGTGCAGATACGAAACTGCAGGAATTATGGCATACATCAGATGTTTTTCATGGTTCTGTTGTTATGGCAATGGCACTTTGGGGAACGGTTGTGGGTGCAATATTTGGCGGAATTCCAACGAACAAATTAGGACGTAAAAAAACACTGATCTGGATTGGTATTTTATTTTTGGTTTCGGCGATAGGTTCTTCATTGGCAAATGATCCGTGGACTTTTGCTTTCTTTAGATTTTTAGGCGGATTAGGAATTGGCGCATCAACTATTGCGGCTCCGGCTTATGTTTCTGAAATTGCTCCGGCAAAAGACAGAGGAAGGTTAGTTTCGCTGTATCAGTTTAATATTGTTTTGGGAATTTTAATGGCGTTTTTATCTAATTATTTATTGCGTGATGCGGGCGAAAATGCCTGGAGATGGATGATTGGAATAATGGCTTTTCCGGCATTTTTTTATACGATTGTAGTATTTACAATTCCCGAAAGTCCACGTTGGCTTTTATCAAAATCAAAAATAACCGAGGCAAAAGCAGTTTTAGAAAAAATAGATCCTACAGCCAAAATTGAAGATTTACTGCACGAAATGCATTTGGGAAACGACAGTGACGATAAAAAAGGCGAAACCATATTTCTAAAGAAATACCGATTTCCGCTGTTATTAGCGTTTCTGATTGCTGTATTCAATCAATTTTCTGGGATTAATGCCTTTTTGTATTATGCTCCAAGAATTTTTGCAGAAGCAGGATTGGGCGAAAGTGCCGCTTTAATGAGCAGCGTAGGCATCGGAATAACCAATTTAATATTTACACTTTTCGGTGTTTTTTTAATTGATGTTTTAGGAAGAAAAATATTGATGTACATAGGATCAATAGGCTATATAATTTCCTTAGGATTGGTTGCAGCGGCATTTTTCTTTAAGTGGGAAGGTCTGCAGGTTCCAATTTTTCTGTTTCTGTTTATAGCTTCACACGCAATAGGACAAGGCGCGGTGATTTGGGTTTTTATTTCAGAAATTTTTCCAAATCATTTAAGAGCCAGCGGTCAGGCATTTGGATCTTCTACACACTGGGTTTTGGCTGCCATTATTCCATCCATGATTCCGTTTTTATTCTCTACAATTGGAGCAGCCGCCGTGTTTTTGATTTTCGCCATTATGATGGTATTTCAGTTGTTTTTTGTCATTTTCATGATGCCGGAAACCAAAGGAAAAACGCTGGAAGAACTTCAGGAAACAATTCTAAAATAAAGGGTTAATTGTGAATGGTTAATTGTTAATTATGAGAAACCATTAATCATTCACAATTAACCATTAATAATTATTTTTCATTGGCGTTAATAAACTCCGATGGCGACATCGAGAAGCTTTTTTGGAAATTTCTGCTGAAGCTGGACTGTGAATTATAGCCTACAATTTCGGCGATTTCATATACTTTGTATTTGCCGGAAAGCAGTAATTCGGCGGCTTTTTTCAAACGGGCGTTATTAATCAGTTCGTTCGGACTTAGGTTGGAAATATCTTTAATTTTTCGGTATAAAGTCGAACGGCTCATGTGCAGAATATCGGCTAGAGATTCAACGCTTAAGTTGGTATCTGCCATATTTTGATCGATAATATCGTCCAGCTTTTTAATGAATTCCTCGTCGATAGTATTATGGGCAATAGATTTTAAATGTGACAACGGAGAACTGGCATAATACTCCATAACGTGGCGTCTGTTAGATAATAAATTATCAATTTGTGCCAGAATAAAATCCATTGAAAATGGTTTCGGAATATAAGCATCCGCTCCGGATTCCAGACCTTTAATACGGGTTTGTATAGCACTTAAGGCAGTCAGTAAAATAACCGGAATATGACTGGTTTCAATATTAGATTTAATACGGCTGCACAATTCAATTCCGTCCATTATAGGCATTGTAATATCACTGATTACAATATGAATCGATTGATTGTGAATAATCTTTAAAGCTTCTTCACCGTTTGCAGCTTTATAAATTTTATATTCTTTGCCCAATTCTTTACTCATAAAATTGAGCAGTTCCAGATTATCTTCCACAATCAGGATTTGGGTTTTTACATTTTTTGCCGTAATCTCATTTTCAAATTCTTCATCATTATCTTTTATCGTATCAGCCGAATCTTTATACAAATGAAATTCACTTTGCTGACGCAGCGGCAGTCGTAAAACAAACGTATTCATGGAATCGTCTACAAACTGCAGTTTTAAAGTTCCGTTATGCAGTTCTGTTAAAGAGTGAGCTAGAGATAATCCAATTCCGGTTCCGGTTTGTGTTTCAGAACCTAAAATTCTAAAGAAAGGTTCGAAAATTTTACTTTTAAGACTTTTCGGAATTAAATTACCATCATTCTTAACGATAAATTCCAGTGAATCCTCATCTCTGAACAAAGTAATAATCACTTCTTTTTTAGCATACTTAATGGCATTGCTAATTAAATTGGTCAGGATTTTTCGAATCGCTTCTTCATCAACAAAAGCGTAGATGTTTTTTTCTCCCAGTTCTAATTCTAAATGAATATTTCTTTCTTCAATTAAAGGTGTAAACTGCGAATGTAATTGTTTGACTAATAATGAAATATTTGTTTCCACAAAAGTCAATCCCAAACCTTCCATTTCGGTCTTTCTAAAGTCCAGAAGTTCATTCACCAAATTCAATAAACGAGAAGTATTTTTCTCCATTATGGATAAATTCGGGATAATTTCCGGAGACTCGTAAGTTCTTTTTAATAAACTTTCTAACGGACTTTTAATCAGTGTTAAAGGCGTTCGTATCTCATGTGCTACATTCGTAAAGAATTCAATTTTAGCGTGATAAATTTCTTTCTCTTTCTCGTTATTCAGGTTGGCAATTTTCTGGTTATTTTCCTTGATATTCATATGATGATATCTACGTAAAAGCCAGTAAAGACATCCCGAAATAATTAAAAAATACAAGAAAAAAGCATAACCGCTTGCCCAAAAAGGCGGTAAAATGGTAATCTCTACGACAGCTTCTTTACTCCAGATTCCGCCCGCGCTTAACGATTTTACCCTGAATTTATAACTGCCGGAAGGAAGTTCTGTAAAAAACACTTTATTGTTTTTATTCAGATAAACCCAGTCATCGCTGATTCCGTCCAGTTTATACCAATATTGCGTAAGTTCGGGAGCTGTATAACTCAGCGAAGCAAAATCGATATTAAAATTGGACTGATCACTTTTTAAAGTAATTTTCTTGATATACGAAACAGATTCATCAAGCGGAGAATCTTTATCATTTACAATAACATCCTGATTATTAATTTGAAGTCCGGTAATAAAAATAGGAGGATTGTATTTGTAAGTGCTGAAATTTTTAGGATTAAAACTAATCATCCCGTTCAGATTCCCAAAATACATATCGCCATTTGAATCCCTAAAAGCAGAACTGTAATTAAACTGATCGCTCAGTAAACCGTTTGCCGTCGTAAAAATTTTAACCGCTTTTGTTTTATAAATAAATTTGACTAAACCTTTTGAAGTTGTAATGCATAAATTCTGATTTTCATCTTGTAAAATAGAATATATTACATTGCTCGAAAAACCATCTTTAGTCGTGAATTTTTTGAATACTTTCGTTTTAAAATCAAATAAATTCAAACCATTTTCGGTTGCAATCCAAAGGTTATTTTGTTTATCCTGAAAAATCGAAGTAATAAAGTCATTGCTGATACTTTTATCCTCTTTAAAATCGTGTCTGTAAACCACCTTTTCTTTCGTTTTTGGATTATAATAAAACAATCCGTCGCGATAAGATCCTGCCCATAAATTCCCGTCTTTGTCATTGAACATACAGGTAAAATGTGTGCTTTCTGAAAAATAATCACAGATTTTAAAGCTGTCATTTTTCTCATCATACAAATAAATTCCAACAGACGTTACTACGTATAATTTCTTATCGGGAGTTTCATAAAACGTAACTATAAAATCACTTTTAAAACTGCTTGTCGTATGGTCATAATGTTTGATAACCCTTCCGGTTGCAGCATCCATAACGTCCAGTCCGTGCTCAAAAGTTCCAATCCAGATTTTATTTCCTCTGGGTAAAACGCCGTGTATATTGTAAAACGAAAGTCCCGATTTTGTTCCGTCGGGTTTAAAATTTACAAATTTCTTGGTCTGTAAATTAAACTTGTTGATTCCGGCATCTTCAGTACCAATCCAGAGATTGCCCTGATCGTCTTTGTGAATTTCCCGAACGGCACTTCCAACAATTGCATTTTCACTTTTTCGAGGGAAATATTTCTTAAACTGATCGTATTGTTTTTGATGATAATTGACGCCGCCAAAATAAGTCCCAATCCAGACACCGTTTTCTTTATCAATCGTAATGCAATACGCCGCATTGTCTGAAATCGCATAAGGATCACTCGGACTTTTGCGTAGATTTCGGGTTGTTTTATCTTTTAAATTATAAATATAAACGCCAGATTCGCTGGCAATCCACAATTCATTTTTATTTCTTTTAAACTGACGAACAAAAACCGGTTTTTCGACATCATTAATAAAAGGTGCAGTTTTTCCCGTTGCCACATCATATTTGTAAATACCGTGATCACGCGTTCCTATTAAAATCGAATTGGCATCTAAAGCATAAATTACAGAGATTGAAAAAGTACTGTTGGGCATTTGCACCTTAATCTTGTCAAAACTCTGAGTAGCTTCAGAATAGCGGTATAAATCATCGTAAGAAGAAACCCAGATCACACCATTTTTATCGCAGGTTATAGAAGTGGCATAAAAGGAATTTCTGCCGTCGAACATTCGGGTTTCTTTGGTATCAACATTATATTTAATCAATGTTCCAATAGAAATAAACCACAAATTATTTTTTAAATCATTATCAATATCATTAATACGGTTATTGATCGCTTCGTTTATAAAAGTAAATTTCTCCAGTTTTTTATCATAAGAATACAATCCTTTATCAGTTCCTACCCAGATATAATTTTTGAATTCATGCAGCGACTGAATGTAATTTATTCCTAAGGAAGTTTTAGGATCGGCGCCGCTTCGGAATGTTTTAAAATGATAACCATCAAAACGGTTCAAACCATCTTTGGTACCAAACCATAAAAATCCGTCTTTGTCCTGAATAGAAGCCAAAACGGTATTGTTAGACATTCCGTTTTCGACCTTATAATGTTTAAAATAATATTCCTGACTAAAAATGGTAGTAGACAAAAAGAAAAAGTAAGTTAATGTCCCAAGTTTTAAAAAGCGCTGCATGTAAATGTCTTTATTAATTTTTTATAAAAATAGTTTCCCCTTTTGTGTCACAAGCATTCATTTTGATTTTTATCTCGCTTTTGCCTTGTTTTAAAAGGACATTTGAACCATTTGAACACAATTGTGAAACAAAATGAGATAAAAATAAAGTGAGCTGTGTGCTACTTTGGTCAAAAATTAAATTGATATTTTTTTAATATATAAATTATGGAATTGTTGAAAAATAAGCAAAATATTTTGAAAGGACTCAAAATAAACAGCAATAGAGCGATTGCAATATTACTTATATTTTTAATAAAACAAATGAAATTCTTAAAAGTTATTTTTTAAAATCATATCGAATAATCTAACCTAAAAACCAAAAACAAAAACGACCAGCAATGGATCAAAAAACACCAAAAGTTATTTATGAAAAGAAAAAAATCCATATTAAAACAAACTCTGTTGTTAATGCTGTTTGGTATCGCCGGCCATATTGCATCGGCGCAGCAAACCTTTTCAAATCCAATTTTAGATTACGGGCCAGACCCTTACAGCACTTATCAGGATGGCTATTATTACTACACACATACCATGCAGGATCGTTTGGTGCTTTTAAAATCTAAAAATCTGGCAGATTTAAAAAATGCCGAAAAGAAAACCATTTGGATTGCGCCTAAAAACACCGATTATTCTGCCGAAATCTGGGCACCGGAATTTCATTTTATCAACAACAAATGGTATGTGTATTTTGCTGCAGACAACGGTTCTAACAATACACACCGGATGTATGTTTTAGAAAATGATTCAAAAAATCCGATGGAAGGAGAATGGGTTTTTAAAGGAAAAGTTGCCGCAGCAACAGATAAATGGGCTATTGACGGAAATGTGTTCACCTACAAAAAACAATTGTACATGATTTGGTCAGGATGGGAAGGAGACGCCAACGGACAGCAGAATATTTACATCGCTAAAATGAAATCTCCAACGCAAATTGACGGGGACAGAGTGCGAATTTCAAGCCCTTCGAATCCGTGGGAATTATTTGGTGCATTGCATGACGATGTAAATCCGCCGCAGGTAAATGTAAACGAAGGCCCTCAATTTTTGTCTCATAAAAATAAAGTGTTTATTGTTTTCTCTGCAAGCGGCTGCTGGACAGACAATTATAGTTTAGGACTTTTAACCTTTACAGGAAAAGATAATTTACTGGATGCTTCGGCATGGGTAAAATCGGATAAGCCAATTCTAGGTCAATCCGATAAAAATAAAGTATATGCGCCGGGACATAATTCGTTTTTTAAATCGCCAAATGGCAAAGAAGACTGGATTTTATACCATGCCAACTCTAATCCGGGAGAAGGCTGCGGTGAAAAAAGATCGCCAAGAATGCAGCCCATTAAATGGGATAAAAGCGGAAATCCTGTAATTGGAGATCCAATGTCGGAAGAAGCTGTATTGGCTATTCCTGCTATGTAAGAGTACTATTTTTAAAACAAAATAAAACTGTCTTTTGGCTTGTCATTTTATTGACGGGACAAAAGGCAGTTCATAGCTTATAACTGAAAAACACAAAATTTGTCAATATTTTTATAAATATACTAAAACGTTTTAGTATATTCGCATATGTTGATTCATAACCGTTTATAATATTTAACTTTCTAACATGAATTTAAAACCTATCTTATTTTCCTTTTTAATTGCAGCAGGAATAACCACAACAACTGCTCAGGAAATTTCAGTATTAAAATCTTCATTAGTCGGGAACAGAATTGCAGAATTTATTCCTAAAGGATTTGATAAAAACAAAACGCCATCGTTAATTCTTGCTTCTGAACCAAAAGCAAAAGGAAAACTGCCATCAGACTGGTCGCTGGTTCCTGAATTTACTTTCAAAAATGAAAAAGCAAGTGCCGTTCTTAATCTTAAAGGCGATATAAGCCTTTACGGCGGAGGCGAAGTTACCGGTCCGTTATTGCGTAACGGACAATCGATAAAATTATGGAATACTGATACCGGAGCTTACAGCGTTGAAGGCGGAAAAAGATTGTATCAAACACATCCGTGGGTTATGGGAGTTCGTGCAGATGGTTCTGCTTTCGGAATTATCTTTGACAGTACCTGGAAAGCGGAATTAATTACCAATTCAAATCAGATTATCTATAATTCTGAAGGTGCTTTGTTTAGAGTTTATATCATTGATAGAAAATCACCTCAGGAAGTTATAAAAGGGCTTTCTGAATTAACGGGAACTATAAAATTACCGCCTCGCTGGGCGTTGGGATATCATCAATGTCGATTTTCTTATGACAGCGAAAAACGTGTTATGGAAATCGCGGATACTTTTAGAGAAAAGAAAATTCCGTGCGACGTAATCTGGATGGATATTGATTATATGCAGGGTTACAGAGTTTTTACTTTTGACAGCATTAGATTTCGTAATCCGAAAGTGTTGAACGACAATTTGCATAAAAAAGGATTTCGTGCTGTTTATATGATTGATCCGGGAGTGAAAGTAGACAAAGATTATGCTGTTTACAATACCGGAACTCAAAATGATGTCTGGGTGAAGCAAAACAACGGAGAAGAATATCACGGTAAAGTATGGCCGGGAGATTGTGCTTTTCCTGATTTTACAAGTCCGAAAACAAGAAATTGGTGGGGTGGACTTTACAAAGATTTCTTAGCGACAGGAATTGACGGTGTTTGGAATGATATGAACGAACCTGCCGTAAATGATAATGATTTTCCGGAAGACAAACGTTTGGGAACAATGCCCTACGACACACCGCATAAAGGAGGCGGAAATTTACCGAAAGGTTCGCATTTGCTTTATCACAATGCTTACGGGCGATTAATGGTAGAAGCATCTTATAACGGAATTTTAAAAACAAATCCAGAGAAACGTCCTTTTCTGCTTACAAGATCTAATTTATTGGGAGGGCAGCGTTATGCTGCAACCTGGACAGGAGATAACTTTGCGGGCTGGGATCATTTAAAATTATCGGTTCCAATGTCCCTTACTTTGGGCTTATCAGGACAGCCGTTTAACGGACCGGATATTGGAGGTTTTCTTGGAAATACAGATGGCGATTTATGGGCGAACTGGCTTGGTTTTGGTGCTTTTATGCCTTTTGCACGCGGACATGCCTGCGCAGGAACAAACAATAAAGAACCTTGGGCTTATGGCATAGAAATCGAAAAAACATCTCGTATTGCTTTAGAAAGACGTTATCGTTTATTACCGTATTTATACACGCTTTTTTATGAATCTTCACAAACGGGATTACCTGTAATGGCTCCGGTATTTTTTGCAGATTCTCAGGATTCACGTTTGAGAGCCGAAGAACAGGCTTTTTTACTTGGAGAAAATCTTTTGGTTGTTCCGGCTTTCGCCAAAGACCCGATACTTCCTTCAGGAATTTGGGAAGAATTAAGTCTGGTTGATGGAGACAAACAGGATAAATATCAGGCTAAATTGAGTATAAAAGGCGGAAGTATTATTCCGGCCGGAAAAATTATTCAAAACGTAGGAGAAAATTCATTCGATCCATTGAGTCTTTTTGTATGTCTTGACAAAGACGGAAAAGCAAATGGAGATTTGTATCTGGATGAAGGAGATGGTTTTGGGTTTCAAAAACAAGATTACGCTTTAGTAACTTTTAGTGCTCAAAGAAAGGACAATTCTGTTGTGGTTAAGGTTTCTGACCAAATTGGGAAAAGAAATAGCAGCAAGGATGTAAAAGATATCATTGTAAATGTGCTGCTTGACGGTAAAACGTATACAGGAAAAGGAACTCTTAAAGATGGAATTACAATTACTTTAAAGTAAATTTCATTAGAATAAAAAAGCAAATTGAATAATAAGATTTTAGATATGAAAAACATTCTGATAAAATGCTGCATTATAACTGTTCTTTCTTTAGTCAGTAATACCACTTTTGGGCAGTCAACAAAAAAGTGGTCAGATTATGTAAATCCAAATATAGGAACCGCACACAGCCGCTGGTTTTTTTATACGCCTGGCGCAATGCCGTTTGGACTTGCAAAACTGGGACCTTCTACAAATGGGCATCTTGGAAATGTACAAGGTTGGGAAGCTACAGGTTATGATGACAGAGATACTTCTATCGAAGGTTTTGCTTGCCTGCACGAATTTCAGGTTGGCGGTATTGTGCTTGCACCGTCTGTTGGTAAACTTCAGACAATACCGGGAAGCCTTGAAAATCCCGAAGAAGGTTACAGATCTAGATTTGACCGAAAAGATGAATATGCAACATCAGGATATTATTCGGTTTTGTTGAAAGATTATAAAATTAAAGCCGAATTGACAGCAACAAAACGGGTAGGTTTTCAGCGATATACCTTTCCAAAATCTTCACAATCGAATATAATTTTTGATATTGGAAACAGACAAGGCGAAAGCGGAGCCGTTAAAGAATCAAAAGTTACGATTACTGAAGACGGAAGAATTGAAGGTTATGTAATTACCATACCAGAATATGTGAAAAAATATCAGGCTGGAGCCGAGGTGTCGATGTATTTCTCGGCAGTTTTAGATAAAAAGCCAATTGGTTTTGGCACATTCAATAAACAGGGAATTCAGGCCAATATAAAAGAAATTGCCGGAGAAGGCGCGGGAGTTTATCTCACTTTTGACACTAAAGAAAATGAAATGATTACCGTAAAAATAGGTTTGTCGTATACATCTGTAGCCAATGCCAGACTTAATCTTGAAACTGAAGCTAAGAGTTTAAATTTCGCAGCAGCGAAAAAACAAAGCCTTGCAACTTGGAATGATTATTTAGGAAGGATAGCCGTAGAAGGTAAAAATGAAAATGATAAAATTAAATTCTACACAGGGTTATACCACGCTTTATTAGGACGCGGACTGGGCAGCGATGTCAACGGCGCGTATCCGATGAACAATGGTAAAATAGGTCAGATTCCTTTGGATGCAAAAGGAAAACCGCAGCATAATTATTACAATACCGATGCCATTTGGGGAGGATTTTGGAACTTAACGCAATTATGGGCACTTGCATATCCTGAATATTATGCAGACTGGGTTCAGGGACAAATTCTCGTATACAAAGATGCAGGCTGGCTTGGTGACGGTATTGCAAATAGTAAATATGTATCTGGCGTAGGAACAAATTTTACCGGACTTGCGATAGCTTCTGCCTATAATTCAGGTATTCGAAATTTTGATGTAGAAAAAGGATATGAAGCCGCTCTAAAAAACGAATTAGAATGGAAAGACAGAATTGAAGGCGCAGGAAAAATGGATGTAAAACAGTTTGTAGAACTCGGTTATTCGCCGTATTTGGATAATATGGATTATCAAACGAATACCCAAGGTTCAGGATTTTCAGCATCGCATACTTTAGAATATTCTTATAGTGCTTATGCCGTAGCGCAATTTGCTAAAGCTTTGGGCAAAACACAAGACTATGAAAAACTTATAAAATTAGCCGACGGCTGGAAACTAATTTACGATAAGGAAACAACATTTATCAGGCCTAAATATGCAAACGGAGAATTTATAAAAGATTTTGATCCGTCGCAGCCGTGGAGAGGTTTTCAGGAAGGAAATGCGTGGCAGTATACTTTTTATGTTCCGCATAATGTTCCGGAATTGGTTTCAGTTTTAGGAAAAGATACTTTCAACGAACGTTTGAATACTATTTTTACAAAATCTCAAAAAAATGTTTTTGGCGGCGGAACGACTATCGATGCATTTGCCGGATTATCTGGTTTTTACAATCATGGAAATCAACCGAATCTGCATATTTCGTGGCTTTTTAATTTCTCCGGAAAACCTTATCTCACACAAAAATGGGTTCACGCTATCTGTGATGAATTTTACGGAACCGAAGGAATTCATGGTTACGGCTACGGTCAGGACGAAGATCAGGGACAATTGGGAGCGTGGTATGTTATGTCTTCGATTGGTTTATTTGATGTGAAAGGATTAACCAATATTAATCCGTCATTTCAAATTGGAAGCCCTTTGTTTGATAAAATTACGATTAAGAAATTAGGAAAAACACGCAATACTAATTTTGTTATTGATGTAAAAAACAATTCTAAAACGAATATTTATTTACAAGAAGTAAAACTGAATAATACTGATTTAAAGCAGCTTTCAATTGACTTAGAATCCATTAAAAAAGGAGGAACTTTAAATATGAAAGTAGATGCAAATCCGGCAGATACGTGGTCTAATTAATCGTTAAACTTCGTAAATTGCTGTAACTAACCTTAAACCAAACTAAATGTTATGAAACAAGTATTATATTTTCTGCTGCTTATTTCGTGCACAAAAACAATCGCACAAGAAACAGTTTCAAATCAGAAAAAAAATAATAATCCCATATTTAAAGGCTGGTATGCAGATCCTGAGGGAATTATTTTTGATAAAACGTATTGGGTTTATCCCACATTTTCTGCCCGTTATGAAGATCAGGTTTTTATGGATGCTTTTTCGTCAAAAGATTTAACGCATTGGACAAAACATCCCAGAATTATAGATACTTCGGCAGTAAAATGGGCAAAAAAAGCAATGTGGGCGCCATCTATCATTAAAAATAAAAATAAATATTTTTTGTTTTTTGGAGCAAATGATATCCAGAGCGACAATGAAATTGGCGGAATTGGTGTTGCCGTTTCTTCAAAACCAGAAGGTCCTTTTAAAGATTATTTAGGAAAACCGCTCGTTGATAAATTTTACAATGGCGCTCAGCCTATTGATCAGTTTGTATTTAGGGATAAAGACGGACAGCATTATTTGATCTATGGCGGATGGAGACATTGTAATATTGCGAAACTAAAACCTGATTTTACCGGTTTTATTCCTTTTGAAGATAAAACGGTTTTTAAAGAAATTACGCCTGAGAATTATGTTGAAGGCCCTTTCATGTTTATCAGAAATAACAAATATTACTTTATGTGGTCAGAAGGCGGCTGGACAGGACCTGATTACTGCGTAGCCTACGCCATAGCTGATTCGCCAATGGGTCCATTTAAAAGAATTGGAAAAATTTTGGAACAAGATTTTAAAATTGCAAATGGCGCCGGACATAATTCCGTTATTAAAAAACCTGATTCTGATCAGTATTTTATAGTTTACCACCGAAGACCACTCACAGAAACTGATGGAAACTCCAGAGAAACCTGCATTGAAGAAATGCATTTTGATGAAAATGGTTTTATTAAACCCGTTGTTATCACCAACGAAGGCGTAAAAGCTAGTGTGATTAAATAATTTTTAGTGATAGTTGTAGAACGTAAAAATAACGCAGTGATGCGTTATTTTTTTTGAATTATGAGTTTTGAGTTATAGGTTATGAGTTATAGGTTATGAGTTTGGGTTGTATTTATTCAATATCGATAATTAGTATTTTCAAAAAGATTATCCATTCCACATTCCATATTTCACATTTTACAACTCACAACTCATAATTTCTAATTCACAATTCATCATTTTTAGCTCTATTTCCAACTCATAATTCATAACTCCAAACTCATAACTAAAAATTACCACTCCAAAACTTACATTTCAGTGTTTTCAAGGCCTCGTGAATCATTTGAACACAATTATGACACGAAATGGGATTAAAATAATGTTACCAATGCGCTAATTTGGTCAAAAATTAAAATGAAATTTTTAAGAGATAATTTGAAGTATCAATAAAAAAGTATGTGATATTTTATCATCTATTAAAAAATAAGAGGGTATAATCTATTATTTGTATTTACAAGATTAATCTTATTTTTTTTCAAGAGTACTTCAAAAAAATCTTTAGAATCAATTTTTAATTCGATAAAACTAACTTTTAACCAACCAAAAAATTAACCAAATGGAAATTAAAACGACTTGGAAAATGTCATCCAATCTTTTAAGCTTTATTACCCAGAGTAAAATAAAGTTTAACAGTGCCGGATTGATTTTTTTATTGTTCCTGGCGCTCTTTGCAGAGACCAGTTATGCACAAAATGGTAATTCTCAAAACCCCGTAAAAATTACCGGAAAAGTAATTGATTCAAAGGGATTATCATTACCCAGCGCTACCGTGATTGAAAAAGGTACTAAGAATGCAGTCACGGCAGATTTTGACGGAACTTTTACCATTACAGTATCATCTCCGCAAGCGATACTTGTATTTAGATTTATTGGAATGAAAGAGGTCGAAAAACCTTTAAATAATGCCAAAACAATAACCGTAACAATGGTAGACGAAACCAGCGATCTTCAGGCCGTTGTTGTGGTAGGTTACGGTACTCAGAAAAAAGCATCAGTTGTAGGAGCGATTGGAACTATAAAGCCTTCGTTATTACAAGTAGGAACGGCACGTACATTAGGAAACAACCTTGCAGGTCAGATTACGGGAATTATGGCCGTACAGCGTTCAGGAGAACCGGGCTATGATCAGTCCGATATTAAAATTCGTGGAATCTCTACTTTTAAAGGAGGAACTAATCCGCTTGTATTGGTAGACGGAATCGAGCGAAACCTCAACGATCTTGATCCATCAGAAATAGAATCTTTCTCTGTTTTAAAAGATGCGGCGGCAAGTGCTGTATACGGAGTAAGAGGAGCAAACGGAGTTATTTTGATCAATACCAAAAGAGGTTTTGTCGGAGCACCAAGAATTCAGGTAAGAACAGAATATTCGATTCAGGAACCTACAAAATTACCAGAGTTCATTAAAGCAGGTCCTTATATGAGACTTTTAAATGAACTGGCAGCAGAGCAGGGCAAACCGCTTTTGTTTACAGAAGACCGTATTTCAAAAACGGAAAACAAATACGATCCGGATTTATATCCAGATGTAAACTGGGTTGATGCCATAACTAAAGATTACGCTTTTACATCAAGATCAAATTTGAATGTTGCCGGAGGATCAGAAATTTTAAGATATGCCTTAACCGCTTCTTATTACAGCGAAAAAGGAATACTTGCCGCAGATCCTAAACAAACCTACGATTCAGAAACAAACTTAAACAGAGCAAACGTTCGTACGAATGTCGATGTTAATGTTTCAAAGACGACTTTATTAAGAATTAATATTGGAGGTTTCCTTCAAAATCTTCAAAAAGGAAATAGCAGTACCGATGCCTTATTCAATACAGCATTTGAAACAACTCCGTTTGTTCATCCAGCGATTTACTCAGACGGAACTATTCCGAGAGTTTTTGCACGCGAAAATCCTTGGGCTATGAGTACGCAGCAAGGATATTATAAACAAGGCGGCAGCAAGATCGAAAGTTTAGTTTCATTAGAACAAGATTTTAAAGCAATTACGCCGGGTTTAAAAGCAAAATTTACCTATTCGTTTGACTCTTATTCAGAAAACAGAATTACACGCGGTAAATCACCGGATTATTATAACGTAGCGACTCAAAGAGATCTTGACGGAAGTTTGATTCACGGAACGGTTCAGGCGTATGGACAAGAATATCTTGGATATGATAAAACTGCTGAGTTTGGTAACAGACGTGTTTATCTGGAAGCTAATACAACGTACAACCGCACTTTTGGGAAACATGATTTAAGTGGACTTTTATTATACAATCAGGATAGTTATAATGATGGAACAGCGCCGCAAGCTTTTAAACATCAGGGATTAGCGGGAAGAACTTCGTATACATTTGATAGAAAATATATTGGGGAATTTAACTTTGGTTACAACGGATCAGAAAATTTCGCAAAAGGAAACAGATACGGATTTTTCCCTTCTGTAGCCTTGGGATGGATTGCATCTGAAGAAAAATTTATGGAACCTGTGAAAGATATTTTTAATAAAATCAAACTTCGTGGTTCTTATGGATTAGTTGGAAATGACAACATTGGAGCCAACAGAAGGTTCGCTTACTTAACCACAATCAGCGATAATAACAATTCTGATTACTGGTTCGGTACAGGACAAGGAGTAAAATTTGAAGGAATTGAAGAAGGTCAGATTGGAGTTAACGATTTGACTTGGGAGAAAGTGGCAAAAGCTGATATTGGTATCGAGTTAGGAATATTGAATATGATGGACTTAACAGTAGATATATTTCAGGAGAAAAGAAAAGACATTTTTGTAGAACGAAATACGGTTCCTACTCAGGCAGGATTTATCAATGCGCCGTGGGCCAATTTCGGAAAAATGGAAAATAAAGGAATTGAGGTTGGACTTAATATCAATAAGCAGGTAACTCCTGATTTCTTTATGAGCTGGCGTGCGAACTTCACTTTTGTGGAAAACAAAGTCACAGAAAGAGATGAAGCCGAAGCCGTAAAAGGAACTTACCGTTCTGGAACAGGAATTCAAAACAATACTTTATACGGTTATACTGCAACCGGATTATATACCAATGAAGATTTTACATCGCCGGGAGTTTTAGCACCGGGACTGCCAATTCCAACTTTTGGTACAGCGTTACGTCCGGGAGATATTAAATATGAAGACAGAAACGGTGACGGAATTATCAGCGGTTTAGACGAAGGTTTCATTGGCGGAACAACAGATCCTCAGATTGTGTATGGTTTTGGAAACAATTTAAAATACAAACAATTCGATTTTAGTTTTTTCTTTCAGGGTGTAGCCAAATCAGAACGAATCATTGGCGGAGCAAATTTTATTCCGGGAAGCGGAACAGGAACTTTAGGGAATATTTATTCTAATTACAACGATCGCTGGACAGAAGAAAATCCACGTCAGGATGTGTTTTGGCCAAGATTAAGTTACGGCCCTAACGTAAACAATTCAGTTGCTTCAACATGGTGGAAAAAAGACATGAGTTTTGGCCGTTTAAAAACGATGGAAGTTGGATATACATTAGATAAAAAACTAATTGAAAAATTCTATCTGCAGGGATTAAGAATTTACATCAGCGGAAATAATTTATGGTACGCTTCCAATTTTAAACTATGGGATCCCGAATTGGATACAGGAAATGGTTTGAAATATCCATCAACAAAATCAGTCCTTTTCGGATTATCAATCGGACTATAATTTAAAAAGAAATTAAAATGAAAAATATATACATTAGATCGATTTTCCTTTTTCTAGGATTATTATTATCGTCATCCTGTTCTGATTATCTGGACAAAGAAAGCGATACCGAACTTACTTTGGATGGTGTTTTTGAGAGTAAAACAAAAACAGAGAATTGGCTTGCAGGCTGTTATTCCAGAATTCCGGACCCTACGTGGGGATATACCCGCAGTTTGGGATGGGAGATTTTAGGAGATGATATGACCCCGTCAGAAAGATGGCGTCAATACGACTGGCAGGTAATTCCTTTCATTTTAGGAGACTGGTCAGTGGGTTCACAATGGAGTCCGGGATATTGGAACAACCTTCCGCAAAGAATTAGAGAATGTAACATTCTTATACAAAACATTAAACCATTACCGGAACAAAATCTAAATGAAGATGAAGTTCGTTTAATGATTGCTGAATGTCGTTTTTTAAAAGCCTATTATTATTCGTTATTGATCAATACGTATGGCCCAATTCCTTTTAGCCCGGATGAAATTACACCTGTAAATTATAACCTTTCAGATTTACAAGTAGGACAAACCCCGTATGATGATATTGTAGCCTGGATTAATAACGAATTAAAAGAGGTTGAAACAATTTTACCTGCAAATTATTCAGACGGAAGAAAATTTGGACGTGCTACATCAATTATGTGTAAAGCCGTAAGAGCCAGAATGCTGCTTTTTGCTGCAAGTCCGCTTGTTAATGGAAATTCAGAATACGCAAATCATGTTACTAAAGACGGAAAAGCATTATTTAATTCGACTTATGATGCCAACAAATGGAAAGTTGCTGCAGATGCGAGTAAAGATTTAATTTTAAGTGCAGAAGCAGCTGGACATAAGTTATATACAGAAACTAACTCAGCCGGAAAAATTGATCCCTTTTTATCTTGTCAAAACCTTCATCTTATAGAAGCAAGCAAAGGAAATGGAGAAGTACTTTTTGCCCGTGTAAATGTTGATTCTAAAGAATATGACAGACATACCGCTCCGGGCGGAGCAGGTGGAGCCGGAGGTTATGGCGTAACTCAATCATTAGTAGATGCTTTCTTTACCGCAAATGGATTGCCTATAACAGATTCTAATTCGGGATATGTTGAAAATGGTTTTTCTTCTCAGGATGGATATTGGCCAAACGGAGTAACCAAATTTAATGAAGTAAAAAGCCCGGGACTTGTAACGCTTGCAGGTACTTACAATATGTATTGCAATCGTGAACCAAGATTTTATCTGGCAGTAAATTTTGATGGTGCATGGTATACAGATGGTGATAATGCCGGAAAAGATAAAGGAAGAAAACTGGAATTTTTTAACGGTAAAAAAGACAACAACAATACGCATGATGCCCCACAAAATGGATATTTAGCCAGAAAAAGAACAGATCCAACAAGAAATCCTACTATTGGTTATTTTGCCCCGCGTCACGGAATTTTATACCGATTAGGCGAAGCTTATCTAAATTATGCAGAAGCTCTTAACGAGTCTGATCCCGGAAATCCTGAAATCCTTCTTTATCTAAATAAAATTAGAACAAGAGCCGGAGTAAGAACCTATACAACAGGCGGAACAGATGTTGACAATATTCATGTAAACAGCGATCAGGAAAGTATTAGAAAAATTATCAGAATGGAACGCAGAGTAGAGCTTTGTACCGAAGGAATTCGCTATGATGATTTAAGAAGATGGAAACTGGCAGAAACAGTTTTGAATGGGCAATTCTATGGAATGAACTTCAATGGTAAAAATGCTGATGAATTCTATAAAAGAACGGCGTATCAAACAAGAGTATACAGAAAATCTTTCTATTGGTTCCCGATATACTTAGCAGAGATCGAAAAGAACCCTAATTTAATTCAGGCTCCTTTCTGGGACAAATAACTAAAAATCAAAGCAAATGAAAAATATAAAAAATATTATCTCATTTATAATAATGAGTTTGGTTTTTGTCTCCTGTGAAGACAGCGGACTTGAAAATCAGGATTGGCTTAAGCAGCCTAATTTTGCCAATCCTTTGACTATGACACTTTCGAGTAAAGAAATCGTATTAACGAAAGATAATGAAGCGGCAAACGCCATAACATTTACATGGACACAAGGAAATGACAGAGGAGTCGGAACCAGCCTTACGTATTTTTTTCGTATGGATATTGCAGGAAATAATTTTGGAGAAGGCGCAGCACCCGGAATCAGCACGACAATTACCGAAGAAATTCCGGCAGGTGTTTTTACAAAATCGTATACCGTAGGGCAATTAAATGCTTTATTGCTGAAAAACTTTAAACGTCCGGGTGGAGTTATTACCAATCTTGAAGTGCAGATTATTGCGAGAGTCGATAATTCAGCACAATATCAGCTGCCAGAAGTTTCTACATCAAGTTTTGCCGTAACCAGTTACAGTCCGGGGCCATTACCATTGTTTATGGTTGGAGATGCCATAAGCGGCGGCTGGGATTACAGTGCAGGGAAAATTTTACCGGAAAAAACAGAAAGAACTATTTACAATTTCATAGGAGATTTTTCAGTAGGTTCATTCAAAGTGATTGAAAAACCGGGCAGCGAATTACCATCTTATGATCCTATCACAGGAAACAAAATTGTGTATAACGAAACCGAGCCAAGAAACAATGATAACGTCTTTAAAGTAACTCAGGCGGGCCGTCATTCTTTCTATCTCGATATTGATCAGGGAATTTATGCTTTTGGATATGTACCTTATGAAAATGTTTATATGGTTGGAAACGCCATAACCGGTATAGGCTGGGATATTGGAAAAGCAAAACCAATGAATTGGGATCCTCAAAATCCTGAAGTATTTACGTATAAAGGACAATTTGATGCCGGAGAATTTAAACTTGCTTTAGACTTGGGCAACTGGGGCGGCAGATTTTTAATGCCTCCTGCAAATGGAACTGTTATAAAAGGAGAACCATCTGATAATCCAACAGTAATGTTGATGCCAAACGGATCACCGGATAATAAATGGATTATTGAAACCGCAGGACAATATGAACTTACCATTAATCCGGCGAAAATGACTATTCTATTGAAAAAACTATAATACGATGGCATAAAAATTAGATAGTTAAGTTGGAGAAGACAAGACTTTTCAGTCCATATTGGACTGGAGAGTTTTGGATTCTTTTTTTAACTTTTTTCAAGAACTAAATCAGGCATTCTTTTTAGATTTCCGTTAAACGGAAAACGAAGAAGTTATTAGTAATTCTTATAAAAAAAACAAGTTATGATACAATTTAAAATAAATAGTTTCTGTCTTATGAATTCTTTAAGACTGCGTTTTACATTATTTTTAATGTTTATAAGTTTAGCCAATACCGTTCAGGCACAAACAAGCGGCAATCCCTTGTTTACAGGAGCCGATCCCGAAATTCATTACTTCAACAATAAATATTATATCTATACAACAGCCATTTACGGCACACAATTTCATGCCTATTCCTCAACTGATTTGACCAACTGGCATGACGAAGGTCTTATTTTCGATCTCTTTCCGGATAGTCCGTGGGCGCAATACAACGGCTGGGCTCCGGCAGTAGTTTTTCGCAACAACAAATATTATTTCTATTATACTGCCGAAACCAAAATTGGTCTTGCAGTAGGAAATACACCCATTGGGCCTTTTACAGATATTGGCGCACCGCTTATCGCAACAGATCCATATACCGATGATATTATCGATGCCAATGTTTTTGTTGATGATGATGGTCAGGCTTATATTTATTACGGAGGGTCAGGCAAAAGCCGAATGGTCGTTCGTAAATTAAATCCAGATATGGTTTCATTAGCCACAGGTCCAACCGATATAACACCACAAAATTATACCGAAGGCCCGTATATGGTAAAACGAAAAGGAATTTATTATATGATGTATTCCAATGGATCCTGGTTTAATGATACTTACAATGTGCAGTATTCCACTTCAAATACACCAATGGGACCCTGGACTTATAGAGGGAAAGTATTAAGTTCTAATGTAGAAGATAAAGGTCCGGGTCATCATGGTGTAATCAAAATAGGAAACTGTGATGAATATTATATGGTTTACCATCGTTACGAAAATGGCACATCGGGGGACAGAAAAATTGCCATTGACAGAATGTATTTCAATTCTAATGATTTGATTGAACCCGTAAACATGACCAATTACGGTGTAGCACCAAGAATTCCAGATCAATCGTGCCCAACACAAAGCATTGTTTCGGGAGGAATTTATAAATTAACCCACAAAGGGACTAATCAATGTCTTGATGTTGTTAATAACAGCAGTCAGTCGGGAGCAAACGTGCAGCAAAGTACAGACAATGGTAATGATGCACAACGCTGGATTGTTACACTCGAAGCAGACGGATTTTATAAACTAACCCACAAAGGAACAAACCAGTGTCTGGATGTTGATAATAACAGTAATGCACAAGGCGCAAACGTACAGCAATGGCTGGACAGCAACAATAATGCACAGCGTTGGAAAATTGAAATAATGTCTGATGGTTATGCAAAGTTAACCCACAAAGGAACAAATCAATGTCTGGATGTAGATAACAACAGCAGCCAGTCCGGTGCCAATGTGCAACAATGGACAGATAACCTGAACGCGAATAATGATGCCCAAAGATGGAAATTAGATTTAATTGAAGTGCCAATTGTTTCCGGCGGCGTTTACAGACTAATTCATAAAGGAACAAACCAAAGTCTCGATGTAAGCGATGGCAGTACACAGCAAGGCGCAAATGTGCAGCAATACACCAGTAATGAAACTGATGCGCAGCGTTGGGTAATTACAAAAGAATCAGATGGTTTTTATAAATTAACGCATCGAGGTACAAATCAGGTTTTAGATGTAGATAACAACAGCAGTCAGCCGGGAGCCAATGTACAGCAATGGTCTGATTTGGGAACCGATGCACAGCGTTGGAAAATAGAATTAATGAGTGACGGTTATTTTAAACTAACCCATAAAAACACGAATTTGTGTCTGGACGTAGTAAATAACCTTGCAGAACCGGGAACAAACGTACATCAGTGGACCGATAACAACAACGATGCACAACGATGGAAACTTCAATTACTAAAATTCACCCCAACTTTAGGAACTGCCAAAATTTCGAAGCCTTTACCAAATGCTGCAGAAACTTTAAATGTATATCCAAATCCGGTAAAAAATACGCTCTTTTTTACGGGTGAAATGGCAGGAATAAAAGTTCAGGTTTATTCAGAAACCGGAAGTCAGGTTTCGCAGCAAATAATAAAAGAAAACAGTATCGATGTTTCGGGTTTAGCGACAGGAATTTATTTTGCTGTTTTTGAAAAAGACGGAACAAAAGTTACAAAACGATTTATTAAAAAATAAACGGAGAATGAAAAGTAAATACTTCAAATAAGATCATTAAAATCATTATTTTAACGAAACGATTTGAAGTATTTATTTAAGATTAATTTTAAAATAAAATATGAAAACAAAACAATTTTTAGTTACAATTATTTGTCTTGCTTCCGCAGCTTTATCCGCTCAGGAATACAAACCCGAAGCCAATCCTAAAGCAATGGTAGTTTCAGGCAATGCCAGATTTACAGTACTTTCGCCGCGAGTAATTCGTATGGAATGGAGTTCAGACGGAAAGTTTACAGACAATGCTTCGCTGACCTTTGTAAACCGAAACCTTCCCGTACCGTCGTTTACCAAAAAGGAAAGTAATGGTGTACTACAAATTGTAACCGATGTCGTAAAACTTAAATACAAAACAGGTTCAGGCAATTTTAACGACAAAAATTTAAGTGTAGATTTTATAGTAAACGGTAAACCTGTTTCATGGAAACCAGGTTTGGCCAATACTAAAAACCTGTTAGGAACAACCCGCACGCTGGATGGAGTTGACGGGCCGGCTAAGGAACTGGAAAAAGGTATAATTTCTCGTGATGGATGGTATTTAATAGACGACAGCGAACGCCCGCTTTTTGATAATTCAGAGTGGCCGTGGGTTATGGCGCGTCCGGGAGATAAACCACAGGATTTATACCTTTTTGCTTATGATTCTGATTATAAAGCGGCCTTAAAAGACTTCACTGATATTGCCGGAAAAATAGCCATGCCGCCAAGATTTGCTTTTGGTGCGTGGTGGTCACGATACAGAGAATACTCTGACACTGAATTTCGTGATTTAGTTGGGGAATTCAAAATGCATGACGTTCCGCTTGATGTATTTGTAATCGATATGGACTGGCATGTAAAATCATTACCTGAATTCTTTAAAAACGGACAAAGACAAAGAGATCAGGCCGGAGAAGATTCAGGCTGGACTGGTTTTACATGGAATAAAAATTTATTTCCGTCTCCTGAAAAATTCTTAAAATGGACAAATGAGCAACATCTTAAAACCTGTTTAAATCTGCATCCCGCATCAGGAATTCAGCCTTTTGAAGAAGTATATCCCGAAATGGCAAAAGCAATGGGAATTGATCCTTCTACCAAAAAATACGTGCCTTTTGATATTACCGATAAAAAATTTGCAACCAATTACATGAATTTGGTTTTACATCCAATTGAAAAAGCGGGTGTTGATTTTTGGTGGCTAGACTGGCAGCAATGGGGAAGTACCAATATTCCCGGAGTAAATCCTACAATCTATTTAAATTATGTGCATTACAGCGATATGGAACGCCAGAACAAAGTGCGTCCGCTTATTTTTCATCGCTGGGGTGGACTTGGAAACCACAGATATCAAATCGGATTCTCTGGCGATACACATGTATCTTGGGAATCATTAAATTATCAGCCTTATTTTACCGCTACGGCTGCCAACGTAGGATTTGGATATTGGAGCCATGATATCGGCGGACATCAAGGCGATGCGGGAACTGCAGAACTGTATACAAGATGGATTCAGTGGGGTGTTTTTAGTCCGATATTTAGAACCCATGCAACGGCTGCACCACAGCACGAAAGACGTATTTGGGCTTATCCGCTTGATAATTTTCTTATTATGAGACAAGCCTATCAAATGAGATATTCTCTTGTTCCATATTTATACAACGAAGCACGCAATACATACGAAACAGGAGTTTCTACCGTGCATCCAATGTATTACGATTATCCGAAAGAAGAAACCGCTTATGCAACTCCAAATGAGTATATGTTTGGGCGTGATATGATCGTACATCCCATAACAAAACCTATCGAAAAAGGAAGTGTTTTCCTGACGCACGAAACATGGCTTCCAGAAGGTAAATGGTACGAATTGAGTACAGGAAACATTATAAAAGGCGGTAAAAAAGTTGCGATGCCTTTTACTTTAGGAGATATTCCGGTTTTTGTAAAAGAAGGGGCTATTATTCCGATGCAGTCAAAAGTCGAAAGAACAGATGAAAAACCTCTAAATCCTTTAATTCTTGCTTTTTATCCAGGTAAAAAAGGAAATTTAAAACTGTATGAAGACGAAGGCAATAACAACAACTTCAAGAAAAATGCTTTTACGTATACGCCAATAACTTCGGGACAAACCGGAAATAAAACCAATATTGTGATCGCACCTGTAGAAGGTTCATTTCCCGGAATGCTGACTTCAAGAAGTTATGAACTTCGTTTTCCATGTTCATTTCCTCCAACAGTGGTATCAGTAAACGGACAAAATATTCCGTACAGCGAAGAACCTAAAGCAGGAACCTGGTCTTATGTTGGAGATGATTTTGAAACCCGTATTTATGTACCAGAATCTTCAACGAATACAAAAGTTTCTGTTGAGGTACAATTTCCAGATTACGATCAGCAGCTTTTATCAGGTAAAAAAGGGCAGATTAAATACATGAAAAATTTCGAAACATTTCGTTTGTTAAACAATTGGAATGATGGATTATACAGTCCATTCGAAATAATGTCACTTTCACAATTTGGTCAAAATATCGAATATAATATTGCAGATATTAAAAAGGAAATTGATGGATTTAATAATCGTTGGAATAGTGCTTTGTTGACTATTCAGTCTATCAGTGAAACCAATAAAGTGTACAAACCTTATTATGAATTATTAAAAATCTACGGAAAAATTGCCGAAAGACCAGAATTTAAAAGCAACGAAACAGAGTTAGAATCGGATACAAAAGCAAAAGTGGAGTTTATTCAAAAAGGAACGGATAAAATATATTATACGACTGATGGTTCTGTTCCAACACGCAATTCGCAGCTTTATACCAAAGCATTTGAAGTTTCAGTTCCAGCGCGTGTAAATGCAATTGCAGTTCCAGTTGAAGGTTCAACGAGTTCTGTTATTTCGAAGATATTTTACAATAAAAAAACAGGCTTAAATTATAATTTATACAAAGGAAAATGGAGCAAAATACC
Source organism: Flavobacterium sp. 2755 (assembly GCF_031455715.1). Lineage (NCBI taxonomy): Bacteria > Pseudomonadati > Bacteroidota > Flavobacteriia > Flavobacteriales > Flavobacteriaceae > Flavobacterium > Flavobacterium sp. 2755. Next base: position 112,550 of record NZ_JAVDTG010000004.1, on the reverse strand, counting down.
TGATTTCAGTAAACTTACTCCGGTTGAGAAAGGATTCGCACCAGATTTTGATTTAAACAAAATTAATCATGACGATAATAATTACGGCTTGGTGTATAATGGATTTATAAACGTTCCCGAAGACGGAAAATATACTTTTTATGTTTCGTCTGATGACGGAAGTAAATTCTACATCAACGATCAATTGCTTATTGATAATGATGGACTTCATGGCTTTGACGAAAAGAAATCGGAAATAATCTTAAAAAAAGGATTAGTTCCAATTCGATTAGAATATTTTCAGGAAAGTTATGGCGCAGGATTATCAGTTGACTTTTCATCAGACAAAATCGCTAAAACAAGCCTTTTTCCTTCTATTTAAAGAGAATTTTTTAGAAGTAAAAACACATAATACTATTAAAAAAGGATGAGCAAAAAATGTTCATCCTTTTTTACTATTTTTACTAAGGTTGGGAATCCAAAATCCAATCTTTAAGAATTTACTAACTGAAAAGGCTGAAATAAAATTCAGTTTATCAAAAAAAATAAACCACATGAAAAAATTTATCGCAGCAGTTTTGATTTTATCTTTTACACAAGTAATTCAGGCACAGAAGGGCTTTAAACCTCTTTTTGATGGAAAAACTACAAAAGGTTGGCATACTTACGGTAAAGATTCGGCTCTTGCCGGATGGAATGTAGAAGATGGATTATTGCATTTCAATCCGGATGCGGCAAAAGACGGGCAGGGAGGAGATTTAGTAACCAATGCTGAATTTGAAAATTTCCATTTAAAATTAGAATGGAAAATATCTCCAAATGGAAACAGCGGAATTATTTTTTATGTAAATGAAGATCCTCAAAAATATCCAAACACCTTTAGTACAGGTTTAGAAACGCAGGTTCTGGATAACGACGGTCATCCTGACGGAAAAATCACGAAACACCGCGCGGGAAATTTATACGATTTAATTGAAAGTAAATCAGAACCGGTAAAACCAGTAGGGGAATGGAATAAAGCCGAAGTTATCAGTAATAAAGGAAAACTAACGCTTATTTTAAATGGCGTTGTTGTAGTAGAAACGGTACTTTGGGACGAGAACTTTAAAAAATTAATAGCAGGAAGTAAATTTGCCGACTGGGCAGGATTTGGAACATTCAAAAAAGGAAAAATAGCGTTGCAGGATCACGGAAACAATGTATGGTACCGCAATATTGAACTAAAACAATTATAAATAAAGATGAACAAAATGATGAAAAAGGTTTTTTTACTTTTTAGTTTAGTTTTTATTATAAGCTGTCAAAAAGAGAGCAGTAAACCTGCAATTGTTAATCCTCCTTTAAAAGTTAAAAAGGAAGCTCCAAAAAAAGCTGTATTAGAATATGGTATTGATGAAAATGACAATGAAATTTATAATGCATCATCAGTGGATTCTCGGCCTGAATATCCGGAAGGCATGGATAGGTTTAATATTTTCCTGACAAAGACTTATGTTATGCCGAAAAAAGCAGTTGAAGAAGAAGCGATGGGACCAGTTTTTACAACTATTGTAATTGAAAAAGATGGAACATTATCTAATATAGAAGTTCTTCGTGATTTTGGCTATGGATCAGGCAAAGAGATGCTAAGGGTTATGAAATTATCTCCTAAGTGGACGCCTGCATTAAAGGGAGGAAAACGAGTAAGGTGTTCGTACAATTTTCCCTTTTATGTTCAGTAGGTAAATTTTTAATAAGCAAAATTGCCTATTTAACTGCGGTGTTTTAAAAAACAGCCAAAATTTCTCAAAGCAATAATAACAGGAATAATGCCTTTACCGTTTTCGGTGAGGCTGTATTCCACTTTTGGTGGTACTACAGGATATACAGTTCTGTGGACTAATCCATCATTTTCAAGATCTTTTAGCTGATTGCTAAGCACTTTTTCTGAAATAGATCCCAATTCTTTTCTCAATTCAGTATAACGTTTAATAGGCTGTAACGACAATCGGTACAGAATAAGTATTTTCCATTTACCGCTAATACTTTTGTTCGCAAGTTCAACATGACAGGAAAAAAAGCTGTCACCATCGGTATAATTTTCCGGACTTGTATTTTTTTCTAATTTTTTTTCATCCATAACGATCTAATTTTCTACAAATCTAACCAATATGTTCATAGCTAACCAAATGGTTAGTACTTTTCTGGGTGAAAATCAGCACTTACATTTGTCTAAATAATCCGGTTTAATTCTTTAAAAAAGCCGATAAAATTTAGAAAATATGCTAAAAATAGGAATCATGAGTACGGCTAATATTGCACGCTCATTTACAGAAGCCATAAAAGATTCTTCGGAAATTAAAGTTACTGCAATTGCCAGCCGAACTTTAGAAAGTGCTGCAGCATTTGCAAAAGAATTTGATATCGAAAAATCATATTCGTCTTATCAGGATCTTTTAGATGATCCCGATTTAGATGCTGTTTATATTCCGCTTCCAAATTCAATGCATGCAGAATGGGTCATCAAAGCTGCAAAGGCAAAAAAACATATTTTATGTGAAAAACCAATCGCCTTAACTGTCGAAGATGTAAAGGAAATGTACGAAGCGGCAATGCTCAATAATGTATTCCTGATGGAAGGGTATCCGTATAAATTTCAGCCTCAAACTATTTTACTTTTGAAAATGATTCAGGAAGGCGAGATTGGAGAAGTATCACAAATCTATGCCGATTTTGGATTTACAGTTGATGATGCTGAAAATAATATACGCTTAAAACCAGAGCTTGGCGGAGGTGTAATGTGGGATGCAGGCGCTTATCCTGTAAGTATGATTCGTGCTATTACGGGCGAAAAAGCTACTGAAATAATGGCTTTGGGTAAGTTAAATGACCAACAGCTTGATATTTCAGTTTCGGCAATGCTGCGATTTAAAAGCAAAATAACGGCACAGTTAAACTGTAATTTCAGTGCTGCACCACATCGTTATATCCGTGTGATAGGTTCAAAAGGTATAATTACCTGCGGATACAACAATGTTACGAAACCCAATACAGCTTTTATAGAAATAAAAAAAGGTTTAGACTGGAATTATGAATTAGAAAAGATTGAAGTTGATTTTGGAAGCGGTTTTCGTTTTGAAGCAGAAGCTTTTGCAGATCACATTAAAAACTATAACAAAAAGGAACAGATTTTAATGATGAATGAATCTGTAGATAACATATCAACTATTTTGGATATTTTGAAGATTATTAAAAAGTGATAATTTTTCTAATCCATGAATCAAAAATAAATACTAAACTTTTCCATAAAAACCCGCTGCTATAGCGGGTTTTATATTTTATATCATTTTAAAAAGATTTCTGTTTTGCTTGTTGACTACCGCGCTGAATTATTACTTAAATAAAGCATGTTTAAATAAAAGTAATATCCCAAAATGCATCGAAATAATCTTATGCTTTTATTTCGACCTCTCATGGATAAAAATCCCGTACTCGTGCCTTTTTTTTAATTTGAACTATGGCGACACATTAATTTTATTACAGAAATGAGATAATATGCACACGCCAATGTACCTCAAAATCACTTTTCTAAACCAGACATAACTAAACTGAAAAGAACCAAAACACATAACAAAATGAAACCTACAAAAGAATTTACGGTCGCAGATTATCTGCTTACCCGCCTCAAACAATTAAATGTTACCGAGGTTTTTCAAATTCCGGGCGACTATGTAAAACATTTTACACAAGCTCTGGAATACTTTGATGGAATTGAAACCATTGGAACTTCAAACGAATTAGACGCTTCTTATGCGGCAGATGCTTACGCACGTACCAGAGGTTTAGCCGCCGTATCTCTACAATATGGAGTAAGTACTTTTAGCGCATTAAATGCTATTGCAGGAGCTTATGTAGAACGCAGTCCTGTTGTTGTAATTAGTGCCACACCCGGAGCCGATGCCCGACAAATAGGAAGTATGTACAATGTACTTTATCATCACTCTACAGGTAATCTTAATGCAGATCAGGAAGTTTATGAAAGAGTAACTGTTGCTGCTGAAACCCTGAGCACTTCTGCAGGTGCGCCTGAAAAAATCGATAAATTACTTATCGCAGCACTTACACACCAAAGACCAGTATACATAGCATGTTATAAAGAAGTTTGGGGCGAACCTTGTCCTAAACCGTCTAATAAAAAACTAGAACCTGAAATCATAAAAAGCGAACCAGCAGCACTTGAAAATGCTGTTTCTCAAGCTTGGTCACAAATTAGTCAGGCCAAAACACCAATAATTTTTGCAGGTGTAGAGCTTTTGCGACATAAACTAACCAAACAATTAGAAGAACTTATTAAAGCAAGCGGAATGTTGTATACTACAACTTCACTTGGAAAAACGGTTCTGGATGAAAAAGGCGATAAATTTATTGGTACTTATTCTGATCAGGCTTCAATACCCGAAGTTATAAAAGTAGTCGAAGCTTCTGACTGTATTTTGTCTTTAGGAACTATTATTACCGATGATTATTTATGGCTGGTAGAAAATAAATTTTCGGATATGATTCAGGTAACTACTCAGGAAACAAGAGTTGGTTATTTTACCTATTCGGGAGTAACTTTAAAAGACTTTATCGAAGCCTTAACAGAACGCTTTAAAAAAGCTTCAGGATATCCTTTAAAAGCAATCGCTCCGGCTCAGCCAAAATTCCCGGAACCATGGCGATCTAACTCTGATCCCAAATACGATTTAACTCCACAAGTAATAACCTTTAACCGCTTTTTTGAGCATGCAACATCTTTTCTGAAAAAAGAAAAAATGCTGGACGATATTGTCATGACTTTTGGTGTAAGTTCGTCCATGTACGTGGCTACCAATATTTACGGATTATCTCAAAACGCTTATATTTCTTCAGCTGCGTGGCAGTGTATTGGTTTCGAAACCGGTGCAGCTTCAGGAGCTCAGCTTGGAAGCGGCAAACAGGCTTGGACTGTAGCGGGTGACGGTGGTTTTATGATGATTGCACAATCACTTTCAACTCTTGTAAAATACAACATCAACTCCGTAATTTTTGTAATGAGCAATGGAGTATATGCCATTGAGCAAGTATATGTTGACATGGACTCGTTTAAAGCAGGTCCGGATCATAAGTTTGACGAATTTGATATTCTTCCAAAATGGGATTATCAGGCACTTGCCAAAGCATTTGGAGCAAACAGCTACCGTGCTGAAACTGTTTCAGAATTAGACGAAGTACTACTGAAACTTAAGAAAAAAACAAATCTTCCAACTCTGGTAGAAATTGTAATTCCTCAAAAAGATTTGGCACAGCAAATGGCAAGATTGGGAAATGAATAAAACCACTATCTATAACTACTAAAAAATCTAAAAACATACTATCATGAGCAAAAAAACATACTCTATTTTTGGAGCAGGTGCAGCAGGACTCTATACTGCGTGGAGATTACTTGATGGGAAATCTAAACTCAACAAAAACGAAAAAATGCTCGTTAAGGGCGATGTATTAGAACTTTACGACTGGGGAAAATACGATTTTTCTAAAAAAAATCCAGGAACGAGAGAACCGGGTGCACGTGTTTGTACATGGCATTATAAAGATGACAAAGACAATTCGTACCTTGAATTAGGAGGTATGAGATATTTATATTGGGATGGCACTCCTAAAGGTCCTGGACATCGTTTAGTGACTAAAACCATAGAAGAATTGGATTTAAAGAAAGATTCAGTTCCGTTTAATGAATCAGCAGATCCTTTAATGTCTTTGCGTTCTAAAAACATGTATATCTCTGATATCAATTCTAATCAGCCAGCTCCATATTTCGCAAACAATTACGCTCAGGATGCTCCGCCAGATGATGGTTTTACAACGATACAATCTGTAGCGATCACGCAAACATCAGGGCCAACTACCCGTAGAGAATGGTGCAAATTTTATGAAGAAGGAAGAATCAATGTTGATATGCCTGATAGTTCTATCTACCAAAAAGGAGATTTACTAAAGGAAATTGGATATTGGAACTTAGGTTATGATATGCTTGGACAAGAAGGATTTGGTTATTTATCTGATGGTAATGGCTATAGTTCAAACGTAGTTAACAGTAATAGCGCTCAGTCATTTAATGTTAATGATGAGTTTCTTCCGGGAACAGAATACAAAACTTTAATAAAAGGATATTCGAGTTTATTTGACAGCTTATTTGAAGAAGTTGAAAAATTGGCAAAGCAAAAAGGAATCACACTAAATTATTATCCAAATGTGAGGCTGCGTTCTATTATACACACAAAATCTGGAGTGAATTTTACAACTGCAACACGCAAAGATCCAGATGCACTTGCAGAAAGAAAAAAATGTGATGCCGCATTTCTGGCTATGCCAAGAGCAGCAATTGACTTGGTAGCGCAGGCAAGCAGATACAGTGATGATGAAGGAACAGATGTATTAAATCATGAAAAAGTACAGTTGTATTTAGAGTCTGTATTGATGGAACCTTCATACAAAATAGGGATGTTTTTCGATACACCTTGGTGGAGAACTACCGAGGCCGGAAGCCCAACGTACCCTGCAAAACTTACAAGTTATTTCCTGACACAAGAAGGAATTGAGAAATTAAGAAAAGAGGGTTTTCCTTCTAACTATCTTAAAAAAATAGAATCGGCTAAAAATCCGGCTATAATTGTTAATTCGTTTAACGATAAAGTAAGCTTTATAGCTGCTGTAGAAAATGCAATCGAAGAACGTTTAACTTTTAAACAAGAAAAACAAATTTCGACTGTGGCCGAATTAGATACTATTGGCCCAAGTATTACAGATATGCCTATCCGTCAAGTAGTTTATTTTGGAGATAATGCCAGAGACGGAAAAGGGAAAAAAGTATACGGTATTCTAGCCAGTTATGATGATATTCTATACGCAACATTCTGGAAGGCTTTAGAACTTGGACCAGATGCAACTCGTGAAATTCCTGAATCAAGAGATTTACAGCCGCTTGAAGGGCCAAGAGATGCCACTCCGGTAATGGTAAAAATGCTTCGTTCACAATTAGCGTCATTGCATTTTGGACCACAGGCTGATTATTCGTATGTGCCGGAACCTTTAGAAACGAAATATATGGACTGGTCGCTTCCTCCATTTAATGCAGGATATCATGCCTATAAATCGCACTATAATTTAGGCGATGTGCAAAGAAAAATTAGAAAACCGTCACAACTTGTTCCAAATACAGACTGCGAAATTTTTATTGTAGGAGAAACATATTCAAACGATCAGGCTTGGGTAGAAGGTGCATTTTGTACTGCCGAATCTGTGCTGAATGATTTCTTTGGAATTGAACCTATTATTGACGAAAAATACTATCCATTTATCAGTCCGGAGTAATCTATTTTAACCAAAAACAAATGAAAAACAAAAAACTATTTACCTATTCTACTTCGGTAACACCAGATAATATCGAAGAAGTAATGCAACAGGCAATTGCGTTGGAGCTTGCTACTATTCCAACGTATTTATCGACCTATTATTCTATAAACAGAGCGCAGGATCAGGATAAACTGTACGCTAAACTTCATGCGCAGCTTTCACAATCGGGTGTGCGTACTGCTGCCGAAATTGACGAATTGGCACAAGAACTAAAACTCGATATATTAGTTTATTCGAATAAATCGGCTGCCTTAATTATGAGCGTCGTTATCGAAGAAATGCTGCACCTGGCACTTTCATGCAATGTAAAACAAGCAGTTTGTCAAAAGGCGCCTGATTTAATGGGTATTGGAAAAGTATTAACATTTCCAACACAATTAGATGGACATATTCCTGAATTTCAAATTAATGCAGCAAAATTGTCATTGAAGCAATTGACTACATTTTTACAAATTGAAAGCCCTGAGCCGTTTAAAGATCCTTATGCAAATGAACAATTGCTGAATACGGTTGAATATCAAACCATAGGACGTTTGTATGAAATGATTATCAAATGTATAAAAGAGGATTTTCCGGGACCTTATAATCAAAGGCCACAATTGCTTCCTCCCGATAACCCCGATCGTCCGAGACCGTATTATTCTCAAAATTCAATGAATACGGTGCATTATGACAGAGAGCACAATCCTCAATTTGCCAATACAGATGATAGTGAAGGACTTGTTGGCGTATACGATGCTCACTCGGCAATTGAAGCTATAGAGCGTATCATTGATCAGGGAGAAGGAAAAAGTAAATACAAGCAGCATACCTTAATTTGGGGTGAAAATAAAATGCCGGTTCCAATGGATATTGTGGATGGCAAAGTAGTTTTTTGGGAAGGTGATTATGATGATTCTGGAAAAGAACCCGCTCATTTTGCCAAATTTCTAGAAGTCTATACTTTCGGAGGACATTATCAGGAAAAGTTCCGTAAAATTCAGGGACTAGATGATTTTTTCAGCTATTTTGTATATGATACCGATGCTAATCCTAAAACAGCTGATTATATAGCTTCAAACAATCAGGCACTTGCATTATGTTCACAATTAGGTAATGCAGTTTTTGCTTATATTCTTTTAATGATTGAAGCTTGTTATTATAAAGATGAAAGTACACAATATGATTTATTCATTTTTGGTATTCATAAATCAATGATCTGGCTTTTGAGTGGAGTTGGTAACCAAATTAATCAGTACACTTATACTAAAGGCAATCAGGCTTATAAAGGGGCTTTAACATTTGAACCTTTTTCATTTGAACAAAGTTTCTTAAGACCAAAAGCACAAATCATGAGTTTGGTGGATCAATTGGCGAAAGCCGATCCTGTAAATTGGGGTTGGGCTATAAAAAGCGAAAACTATTTCCCGTCTTTACCAGACGTAGGATTGGATTACAGCATTGAAGCCGATATTCCTAAAGTACCAGGTACACCTTATAGACACAATCATTAATATAAAAATATACAACATGTCAGAATTAGTAACAAAAGAACTTCATGTATGCATGGGGCTTAATTCATGCAAAAATGCGGGATATTCAGGAAATAATGATTGTGCAGGCCAAGGCGATTGCTCAACAGCAGTTGGTCATCCTTGCCATACCTTAAACGCTTGTAAAGGGCAGGGAGGCTGCGGAATTTTTGGTACAACAGAAGAACTTTGTCATCCGGGCGAAAATGATTGTCGTTATCAAGGCAGCTGCGGTGTACCTATTTTATCTTCCCGTTTTATGGCACAAGGTCCTAATAAAGGACTTAGTGTTTGGCAATTGGCCAGAATACGCTTTGAAGAAAAAAGAAAAGAAAGTGGAAAATCCTTTGGCGAAGCTCCGCAGCAATACGGACCAAGCGATGAATACGTAAACTCAATTCGCGGTACTTCGGGTGTAGATTATTCTTCTTGCGGACAAAGCGGTTCAAGATCTTGTTCGTACATCAACGATCCTGCTAAAAGAAAAATTGCAGCAGCAGAAAGAGTTTTGAAAATGGAAGAAGAAAGCGCTAAAAAATTACCGGATAGTCTTTCAAATTGTCAACCCAAAAATAATGGACACTAGACTTAGATTACCCAATTTAGGATTGGGATTAGGACTCAGAAGCCAGCATTTTGAACATATTCTGGAAAAGAACCCTGCCGTAGATTGGTTTGAGGTAATTTCTGAAAATTTCATGGATTCACATGGACGTCCGAGATATATTTTACAACAAATAGCAGAAAAATATCCCGTGGTAATGCACGGGGTATCGCTTTCTATAGGAAGCACTGATCCCTTAAATTTTGATTACCTCAAGAGTTTAAAACAACTGGCAGCTGAGGTACAGCCAGCCTGGATTAGCGATCATTTGTGCTGGACAGGAGTTTTAACAACCAACTCGCACGATTTATTGCCGCTTCCGCTAAATGAAGATTCATTAAAACATGTTTGTAACCGAATCAGACAAGTTCAGGATTATTTAGAAAGACCGCTTATTGTAGAAAATCCAAGTACCTACGCAGCCTTCAATAATTCGACACTTCCGGAATGGGAGTTTTTACGAATCATGACCGAAGAAACAGGCTGTGGATTACTCTTGGATGTAAACAATGTATATGTTTCTTCTTTTAATAATGATTTTGATCCTGTAGAATACATCAACGGAATTCCGCATGATAAAATAGTTCAAATGCATTTGGCAGGTCATCAAAATTGCGGCAATTATATTATTGATACACACGATAGAGAAGTAAACAGTCAGGTCTGGAAGTTGTTTCAGCAAGCTTATCAATTGGCAGATCAGGCATCAATTTTACTAGAATGGGATGGAAACATTCCGGCTTTTGATGTGTACCATTCTGAATTACTGAAATCAAAGCAATATATGGATGCAGCATTTGTTGGAGTTGAAAAAGAAATTTTTTCTATGGATAAAGAGCAAGTTTCAAACCCATTGAATTTATTCGCTGTAGACAAATTTTTATAAACTCCAAAGATGCAGAAAACGGTAAAAATACCATTAAAAGACTTTCAGCAATGGATGCAGCAGCTTTTGCTTGATCCTTATCAGCAAACAGGAATAAACCCTAATGATTTGCTTTCGAATGCAGAAAATGCAGCTTCAATTGAAGACGTAATTTGTCATTCGGAAAAACTTACTGCTCAGGAACACTTAGCTATTTACCAAAGGAGTTACATTGCACGACTGCGAAATTGCATGTCGCAGCAGTTTAGTGCTTTAGAATATGCTTTAGGCGAAGCAATTTTTTGCGCTTTCGCCGATGATTATCTGGCTTTAAAACCTTCTTATAATTACAATTTATCTTTTTTGGGAGCTCATTTTGCAGAATATTTGGAAAATAACAGACCCGATGCCAATGAGGATGTAAAAGAAGATTGGATTGATTTTATGATTGAACTCGCTAAATTTGAATACGCCATTGGTGTTCTTTTTGATGAAAAAGCAGACGAAAATTACCAATTAGCCACAATCGATACACCCGAAAATGAACTAAAATTGGTACCTGTATGTGCCTTATTTAAGTTCCAGTTTCCTGTTCGGAAATACTATTCTGAATTCAAAAATGACAAGAATCCTGATTTGCCTCTTCAAAACGAAAGTTATTGCGTGGTTTTACGACACAAATTCAAATTAGCAATTTACGATCTGCACAAAGAACAATATGATTTTCTATGTTTTTTGAAAGAGCATAACGATATTGCTTTAGCAAAAGAATTGTTTAAAATTGATTATAAAGAAAATGATGTTCAGTTTGAAGAAGTTTGGAACAGTTGGAAGGAGCGTTGGGTTGGTGCTAATTTTTTTAGGTTTTAATGGAATTCAAAAATTATACTATATCTCAAAAGTGCCACTATTTAAAGTAACAGCAATTCGGGCACTTTTTATAAATTCGATTAATTCAAATTCCTTTAATTCAGCAGCGAGATTATTGATTTCGTCTTCATGTCCCGTTGCTTCAAAAACCGTAAAATCTTTTTCGATAGTTATAAATTGAGTATTATATTTTCTAAGTAAAAAATTCATTTCTTCTTTCATAATGCTCGAAGTTTTTACTTTAAATAAACCCATTTGTTTCCATACGATTTCGTCGTTTGTGCTGCAGTAACATTTAAAAACCTCTATAATTTTTTCGATTTGAAGCGCTATGTTTCTAACTACTTCAAAAGTATCATTGATAACGAGCGTACATCGGTACATTTTGTCGATTTCACAAGTAGAGATATTGAGACTTTCCAAACTGATTTTTCGTCGGGAAAGTATAACGGTTATTTTATTCAGTAACCCCATTTGATCTTCTGTATAGGCAGTTAAAGTATATTCTTGTTTCATTTTGAAAGATGTAATTAATGATTTGAATTATTTGTGATTAGTGTTTTTTAGAAATAAAAAAGCCTTTCTCGTTTGACAGAGAAAGGCTTTTATTATGCAATAGAATCCTGTCTCGTCACGGTAGACGAATAATGATAATTGCGCTAATAATTTGTACTGAATTTTTCATGTATATTTTAAATAAAAAAACCTCCCAAAAAGGGAGGTTTTAAATTGTATCGTGTACTTATTTATATAACATCCCTGATCATTATCGAATGATAATAATGCTGCTAATAATAGTGATGTTAATTAAGTTTTTCATTTTCTGTTCTGGATGAGCGACAAATGTATTGATTTTTATAAGATTACAAAAAGTTTTTTTGCAATGAAACGATTTGCTTTAAAGAAAGATGAGGTTTTAATAATCCAGCCACAATTTTAATAACGAAGCTTTTGTTCTGCTCACAATTACAGCCTCGTCTTTGCTGTGTTTTATTTTAAGCTGTAATTTTCCGTTAAAATAATTATTCACTTTTTCAATTGAATTGATATGAATGATATACTGCCTGTTTGCCCTGAAAAAGCTTTTTGGGTTTAATTCCTGTTCCAGCGTTTCCAGCGTATGCGGTACAACAACTTCTTCACCATTAAACAAATAAGCATAATTAATATTCAGATTAGAATAAAAACAAGCAATATCCTCCACATCAATTTTTCTGTAACCATCCCTGTAAGGAATAAGAAAGCGGTTTCTGTATTCTTTCGGCTGCATATAAGCAAGCAATTCTTCAATCTGTGAACTAGGATTGACAGGCTGTTGTAAAGAATTTTCTAATTTTAGTATAGCCGCTTCAAGTTCGTTTTTTTCAATTGGTTTCAAAAGATAATCCACACTATTATACTTAAAAGCTTTAATAGCATATTCATCATAAGCCGTTGTAAATATAATTGGGCAGGTGAGATTGGTGAGATTGAAAATTTCAAAACTCAATCCGTCTGCTAATTGAATATCCATAAGGATAAGATCTGGAGTTTGGTTTTCAGACAGCCATGAAACGGTATTTTTAACGCTCGACAAAACACCCACAATTTCTGCATCGGGTTTTATTTTGACTATCAAACGTTTAATTCTTTCCGAATTCAGTTTTTCATCCTCAAGGATCAATATTTTTTTTATAGTATTCATTTGATGAGTGGTACTTTTATTGTAAAAGTTTCTGTATTTTCTTCTATAGAAACTTTTCTATCACTTAATAAAGCATAACGATTTACAATATTTTTCAATCCAATTCCGGTAGAATAAGCTTTTTTTATGAGCGGTAAAATCGTATTCGATATTACTAATTCATCATTGTCATTAGAATATATCTTAACAAGCAATGGATTTTCTTCTTCGGTACGATTATGTTTCAAAGCATTTTCAATAAAAAGCTGAAGCGTAATAGGCGGAATCTGCATACTTAATTTCGATTTGTCAATGTCAATTTGAAAAGTACAGCTATCACCCATACGATTCTGGATAAGAAAAAGATAAGCATCAAGAAAATCTAATTCTTCTTGTAACGGAATCAATTTCTTTTTAGAATTAAGAAGCAAATAACGATAGACTTTAGCAAAATTTTCGGTGAAATCATATCCTAACTGCTGATCTTTGAGAATTAACTCCGAAAGTACACTGAGGTTATTAAAAACAAAATGCGGATCGAGCTGTAATTTAAGTGCCTGCAATTCTATTTCGGCTGCGATTTGCTTGCTTTCGGCTGCTTTTACTTTATATTCTGCCGCTTTTAAAGTGGCATTCTTCCAATTTTTTAATAAAAAATCACCCGTATTTAGAGCACTTACCATTAAAGCCCATAATACGATTGAAATTATGGTATACACTGCTTCTCGTACGCCTACATTAATTGGCTGTATCACAATTAAATACTCTCCATAAATATAATAAATGGTGCTTAAAACAATAGTTACAAGCAAAGCTCCAAAGGTTTGACATACAATTTGAATAATCAGTCGTGTTATAGGGCGAACCATCCAGGAGATTTTCTTATTTAAAACCCTGTCAATAAAAAGACTAGTAACCAATATTGTAATACAAAAAAGGACATTAGTTGCTATATCTATCAGCATCAAATGAGCTGGCAGATTAAAATATTCCCTCCAGTAAGCAAATGGAAATATGATAAAAAGGGTAGAGTAAGAGCCTAAAAATAGAAAAGTAATTAAGAGCAGACTTTTTAAGTGGCTCTTTTTTACAGGATCAGTTATTTCGTCGGAGTGGTTCACAAAATTTGTTTTTAAAGAGAATCAGATGTCTGTTAGATTCCTTTTTGAGAGTGCAAATAAAAGGATTTTAAAATAAAACAGCAGTACTTTTTATTTATTAATCATCTGTAAATGTACTGTATATAAAGGGTTTCGAAAAACACAAACAATCCCATTTCAGTTCAATATCCCAAATTGACGATTCACCGTACAGATTTGCCGTTTCACTTTAAAAATTCCCAGAAAGAGATTTACCAACAATATTTTTGCGCCATAATTATAACAATTAATATCACAAAAATGAAAAAAACAATGGTAATGACAAAGGAAGATTTCAATACTACAAAATCGAATTCCCAATTGCAAAATGCATTAATTCTTTTTTTTCTTGTACTGTTTACTTCTGCAGTTTCGGCACAAAAATCAAAAATATTGGATACCTTTTTTAAATACGGAATTGACTCTAGTATTCTTAATCCCGAAAAAATAAAAAAACCTGACAACTTTGCTTTTGATTTTAAACAAACCATTATAACAAGCGCGAAGGAAACTGAAACAATCGCCAAATTTGATCCTTCTAATTCAGGGACAGAGCCATGGAATGTTGTTTCAATTGATGGAAAATCGCCATCAAAATCAGAGGTAAATTCTTTTAGAAAAAATCAAAGAAAAGCTTCTGCACCAACTTCTACAGATGATGCAACGTATAAAATTGAAAAGGAAACGCCAGATCAATTGGTGATTAGTTACAAAGTCGATCCAAGTTCTCTTACCAAAGAAAATGCTTTCGTAAAAGACTGCCGATTTTATATGACGATCAATCTTAAAACTAAAAAACTGGAACAAGTACAAACGCTTAACGAAAAGCCGGTAAAAGTGAACATTCTTACTGCTGATAAATTTGATATTGTCTTGAAATACAAGTGGAATGATCAGGCAAAACAATTTGTTCCTGTAAATGAAAACCTTACTATGGAAGCTAAATTTATTGGGCAGGCAACTAACATACAAACCATTACGGAATACTCTAATTACACGAAAAAATAGTATTACGAAATATCATTATTTCAAATTTAAAAGATTAAGAAATGAAAAAAATTATTGCAGCCACAGCTTTATTCATGTCTGTATTTAGTTACAGTCAGGTTCATCTTGGTGTTAAGGGCGGGGTAAATATGAATAAATTAGATGGCAAAAATTTTGACAGTGATTTTGAGCTGGGTTATCAGCTGGGTGGTTTTGTATATTACAATTTCACTGATTTTGTAGGTATTCAGGGAGAAGTAGTATTCAACCAAACAAATACCAAAATCACAGATAGTTATAAAGACATTTTTAAAGATGCATTCAAAAAAGATAAAACGCTTAATTATGTAAGCGTGCCGGTATTACTACGTTTAAACAGTGAAGGATTGATCACTTTTACGGCTGGTCCTCAGTTCAGTTTTTTGGCCAGCGGTAATCAAAGTTTTTTAGATAATAGTAAAAAACTTTTCAAAAAAACCGATTTTGCCGTTGTTGCAGGAGCCGAAATCAATATAAGACCCATTACTATTTATGGAAGATATATCTGGGGATTTTCTGATGTGAGTAACTTTGGCGAAAAAGCAAACAGCCAGCAAATTCAGGCAGGATTGTCTGTTCGTTTGTTTTAAGATGATGAACTCCTGGAAAATAATAAAAGGACTTCTGGTTACATTAGTAATACTGATTATTTCCTTATTTTTTCTAATTAGTACAGCGATCACTTATATATTGAAAGTCAGAATAGAACTAAACGAAAAAATAGACAGCAGCTTAGGTGTTAAAAAAGATGATTTGGTTCGCTAGCAATAGCGAACCTTTTTTTCTGAATCTATAATAATTATCCATCATAATGTAAAAATTGTCCATTTCATATTAACATCGAATAGTTGAACTTTACAATTCATTACAGAATAAAGTAAGAACAATTTAAATTTTCTATTATGAATTACGGACAATTAGCTTTTACAGATACTATTAAAAAAATGCAGGAAGAAGCGGGGAGCAGAAGTGCTTATGATCGCATGGAAAAAATGTCGGTTGTTGACGGATTGACAGAAAACGAAATTAACTTTATAAACGACAGAGATAGTTTTTATATGGCCAGTTTTGGAGAAAATGAATATCCATATATTCAGCACCGCGGCGGACCGGCCGGATTTATTAAAGTAATTGATGATAAAACAATTGGGATTGTTGACTTTTCGGGTAACCGACAATATATTTCTACTGGTAATATTTCCAAAAATGAAAAAGTAGCTTTAATTATGGTTTCATATCCGCAAAGGGCGAGATTAAAACTTTATGCAAAAGCGAAAATTGTTAATTTAGAAGAGAACAAAGATCTATATGATCTCTTAAAACCAGAAGATTATAAGTTCCGTCCAGAGCGAATGATGGTTTTTGAAATTCAGGCTTACGATTGGAATTGTCCGCAGCATATAACTCCTCGTTACACAACTGAAGAAATTGAACAGGCCTTATTGCCGCAGAAAAAATATATTTCTGATTTGGAAAATAGGGTAAAAGAGCTTGAATTGGAATTATCCAAAAAATAAAGCTTCACTATAAAAAACTGCTGTAAATGATAAAGTCTTTCTAATGCAAAGATTATAAATGATGCGTATATTTGGAATTATAAATAATAACAATGCTATCTATGAAAAAAATAGGATTTTTATCGTTTGGGCATTGGGCCAATCATCCATCATATAAAGCACGTACAGCAAGCGATACACTTCTTCAATCTATTGATTTAGCTGTTGCTGCAGAAGAAATAGGCATAGACGGAGCTTATTTCAGAGTACATCATTTCGCGCAGCAGCTTGCGTCTCCTTTTCCTTTGCTTTCGGCCATTGGTGCTAAAACAAGCAAAATAGAAATAGGGACAGGCGTTATCGATATGCGATATGAAAATCCTTTGTATATGGTTGAAGATGCCGGTGCCGCAGACTTAATTTCAGAAGGACGTTTACAATTAGGAATCAGCAGAGGATCGCCGGAACAAGTTATTGACGGCTGGCGCTCTTTTGGTTATGAACCTTTAGAAGGGGAAACAGATGCTGATATGGGACGCAAAAAAGCGTTGGAATTTTTAGAGAGGTTAGACGGTGTAGGATTTGCTGAACCAAATCCGTATCCCATGTTTCCAAATCCGCCCGGATTATTGCGTCTGGAACCGCATTCTGAAGGATTACGTGATCGAATTTGGTGGGGCGCTGCCTCTAATGCTACTGCTGTTTGGGCAGCCGAAAACGGAATGCATCTGCAAAGTTCAACGCTGAAATTTGACGAAAACGGAAAACCTTTCCATATCCAGCAAGCAGAACAAATCAGGATATATAAAGAAGCCTGGAAAAAAGCTGGACATGATCGCGAACCAAGAGTTTCGGTAAGCCGATCCATTTTTGCATTGGTTAATGATCAGGATAAACTTTACTTTGGAAATCAAGGTAAAGCTGCAGATAGTTTTGGTTATATAGAAAGTGATAAACGTGCCATTTTCGGAAAAAGTTATGCAGCCGAGCCGGAAAAGCTTATCGCAGAGCTTGCTCAGGATGAAGCGATTCAGGAAGCAGATACAGTACTACTAACAATACCCAACACTTTGGGCGTTGAGTATAATGCACATATATTATCTTCTATCCTAAAATATATCGCCCCAGAACTGGGTTGGCGTTAATTTTTGAAAATATAAAAGCTCCCTCAAAAAGGGAGCTTTTGTTTATCATATTATTTCGTTTAATATAAAGATTTGCCTTTATAAAAAATCTACCTTTCCGGTGCTCATATTATAATAGGCTCCAACTATCTTAATTTGGCCTTTGTCTTCCATTTCTTTTAAGGTTGGACTTTTTTCTCTAATAACTTTTATAGTATTGAGTACGTTATTTTTTGAAACATAGGCTACGAATTCTTTATTTGCTGAAGTTTTATCTCCAGAAAAGTCTTGTGAATTTGTTACCGCAGGTCTTATGTTTTCAAGCATTGCAGGAAGATTACCTAATGTTACATTATTATTTATAGCAGATGTTATGGCACCACACGATTCGTGTCCTAAAACAATAACCACTTTTGCGCCCATAAGTTTACAACCAAACTCCATGCTTCCCAATAAGTCGGTGTTGGCAAAATTACCTGCTACACGTCCAACAAAAAGATCACCAATGCCTTTGTTAAAAACATCTTCTACAGGTATTCTGCTGTCAAGACAGGAAAGAATTACCGCTTTTGGAAATTGACCCTGAACAGCATTTCTGACCATTGCAGAATGATCTCTGGCTGTAATATTGTTAGCAACAAACAGTGCGTTGCCTTCTTTAAGGCTTTTAATAACGGCATCTGGCGTCAAAGCAGCCTGCTCTTCTGCAGTTATAATTCGTTCTCTTAAAGGCGGAGTTTCCGGACAGTCTTTTCCTTTATCATTACAGGAAAAAAGTATTAACATTACTACGGTTCCGCAGATTGCAAGAATTTTTGTTTTCATTTTTTTGAGGTTTAAGGTTAAATTAATTAGGTGAATTGTTTTTTCTGTTAGATGACTGTAATTTTAAAAAAGGCTTTACAATGGAGGGGATATTTTCAATTAGATTGTATTTGGCATAGCGTTTCGAGAAATCTGGTTTAAAATTAAAAACTCATTTAAAATGATAAGAAAAAACGTTTCAAAACGGCTTTTTTTTGTCATGAAAGCCTTTTATTGATGTGTTTGAATTTATATAGATAGAAATAAAAAAAAACTCTAAATCATTGGTTTAGAGTTTTTTTTATGGTCGTTATTTGATAATTTTCAAAACCAGAAAACATGAATTATTGTAAAAACTGGACTATTAATAAGTTAGTAATCCTAACTACTTTTGAACTGTAATTTAGCGTTACAAAATTACCCATCAAGATTTTAAATAATCTTAGGAAATAAATGGGTTAATTCAAGGGAAAAAATTAAATTAATTATTTCATCAATGTCAAAATTTCATCTCAATACTCAGGAATTAGTTCAAGGGGAATTTATAATAAATAAAATAAATATAGCTTTTGTATTTCAGGTAAACTGTCCAGGTTGTTTTATATATGGCATTCCCATTATGAATAATCTTTACAAATCATTTAGTGATAAGGTTGGCTTTATTGGAGTTGCTACTGCTTTTGAAGACTTTGAATACAATAACGAAGCAAATTTAAAGCTGTTATTAAATGATGGTACATTAGTCGGAGAAACCAAGAAGTATTATAATGCAAATTATGGGCTTTCTCAGTATTCTGAGATTCCAAAATTTCCAACAGCTTTTGATAGTATTATACCTTCTGAGCAGTTAATAAGTTCCAATAAGATTGAATTGATTTGTAATGCCATTCCAAATTTTTTAAATTTTTCAGAAAAAGAAAAAGAGATCTTAATGATGAAAATAAAGTCATATTACTCTCAAATCCCTTTAATAGCAGAAACCTTTACACTTAATCAACTGCAAGGGACTCCTTCATTTATCATTTTCGATGATAAGTATAATATCTTAGGACATCATTTCGGTCATATCCATGAGGATATATTAAAAACTAAATTAGAACATCTTTTGTCTTTAATTTAAAAGCGGTTCTTTAAAATTATTTGCTGTAAACCTTTCGTATTACTTTACCTGATCAATTTCTTTCTTTTAACGGCTTCAAATGCCCTGTTTATTAGTTAAAATATTGATAATCAAAGAAAATAAGCTATAAAAAAAACTCTAGATCAACGATTTAGAGTTTTTCATGTAATAAACCTTAACTTTTATTTATAATTACTTTAAATATTTAAGCCCGATAATATTCAAAAGATTGTTTGTTACTTGTTTGGTTAATAAATACAAAACCGCAATAACAATAACCAGAATGATTAGCTGATACTTTTTCCAGTCAAAAGTAGAAAAATATTGATAATAGAAAAGTATTACATACAAAAAGGTCAACACCGTAAGGAATTGATTTACTGCAAGAAGAAACTCTTTGTTTTCAGTAAAAATCATGAAAATTGGTAAAATAAAGCTGATTGTTAGGACTCCGCATAACAAATACATATTAAGGACTAAGTTCTCAGTATAGTTTTGTCTGCTTTTTTTGAAGAGTAAATAACTGGCAAAAGCAATAATGGGAACGTGTAAAAAAATAGTAATTTTTGAATAGTGTTTTAGAACCTTAAAAAGCCCGGAAACCTCTGTTTTACCATATAAATCTAATGCCTCAATTTTTGTCCATTTTTTTAGAAAATAACCTATTGCCAGCAAAAGGATTATGGTTGCAAAATAATTATAATGTTTTGCCCTTTTTCCTTGTACATATTCTCTAATACTGTGCCCGGGTCTTGTAAATAATTCTTTTATGGTGTAGAAAAATCCTTTGTCAAAGTGAAATATTCCGTGAATAAAATCGTGCTTAATAACGTGAGATAAGGAAAATCTATGTGTTGCTGCTGCCTGGCTGCAATTGCTGCAAAATTTTCCTGTAATTTCTTGATTACAATTTAAACAATTACTCGTCATGGGTTGGTTCTAATATTTTGATCGCGAATGTAATTATTTTTTAACATTTAATAAATTAAATATTGGTGAACAGTATAATAAATTTAGGTAATTCCAAATAATATGAATAGCGTAATTAAAATATAATATATACTTTTATTAGCTGATTTAAATTGATTAATACACTAACTATTATGAATAACCAAAACAAAAAAAATGAAATAAACCGACGCAGATTTTTGCAAAGCACTACAGCTGCAGGAATTTATCTGGGTCTGTTTGGAATGCCTAATTTATTTGCGAATGAAATAATGGATAATTCTGCAGCAGGAATTACAAATGTTAAGCTGAATAACGGTGTAAAAATGCCGATGCTTGGATTTGGAACCTACGGACTTAAAGGCGAAGTATGCCAGCAATCTGTAGCCGATGCTTTATCAGTTGGCTACCGACTTATTGACACCGCAAAAGTATATGGAAATGAAGAAGCAGTAGGCAAAGGAATAAAACAGAGTGGAATTAACAGAAAAGAACTTTTTGTTACCTCAAAACTATGGGTTGATGATGCCGGATATGAAAATGCTAAAAAAGGCTTTGAAGAAACACTGGCAAAATTGCAACTTGATTATTTGGATCTATATCTTATTCATCGCCCAAGAGGTGATGTAAAAGGATCCTGGAAAGCAATGGAAGAACTTTACAAGGCTGGAAAAATCAGGGCTATAGGAATAAGCAACTTCGATTCAAACCAATTAGCTGATCTTTTGTCTTATGCTCAGGTAAAACCAGTTATAAACCAAATTGAAACACATGCTTATTTTCAGCAGGGAGATGCCTATAATTTGCTAAAGAAACATAATATCGAGATGGAGGCGTGGGCGCCTTTTGCAGAAGGACGCAATGGACTTTTTACAAATGAAGTCTTCACTCAGATTGCCAAAAAGCATAACAAAACTGTTGCTCAGGTAAATTTGAGATGGCATTATCAGCGTGGTATTGTTGCCATTCCAAGATCTTCTCAAAAAGCACACATTGTAGAAAATCTGGGAATATTTGATTTCAAACTCGATCAAGGAGATATAAGTGCAATTGAAAAGCTGGACTTAAATAAAACCCAGTTTCCTGAATGGAGCTAAAGCATGATATGACAACTATATTGCTTTGATCTTATATAAAAAAAGCCTCTTTAATTAGAGGCTTTTTTTTGCCTTTTTTTGATCTGAAATATACCGACTATTCATTTCTAAATTATTAATTAAAATGAATGATAATATTCATTTTAGGAATTGGTGTGCTTATGACACTAAATAGATTAGCCATACCTGAAAAAATCCTGTTTATAACAATTTAATTATTGATTCTTTCAATACTAATTACTTTTAATATCAAATTTTTACTTTTTTAAGATAAAGTATTGATAATTATAATTTAATACAGTGGAGCAGACCCCACTTAAAAAAACGTGGCAATATCCGAAAGGCCAAGAAGTAGGAAAACTAAAATTCAAATTATCATGGCATATGCACAATGGATCGCAATTAAAATTGTATCAGAAAACATGACCTTAACTGTAAGAAATGCAAAATTAGACCCAGGTAAGTTTCACAGAGCAGGTAATAAAGATGCAGAGATTAAACCATCTGAAATAAATGGAATAACAATAAAGTCAGGTGAGATTGGCTGGATTCATTCATCTGGCAGACAAGATTCTCCTACAGGTACAAAAGGAAGTATTGACTTATATCATGAAGAGACTCTCGTGGCTGTATTTAATTGGAATTGTCCATGGGGAATAAGAAGGAATAGTTTTGATTTACGGCTAGTTGCTAGTGATGAAATTTATCATAAAGGATTAAAAGGTGGTAACAGAGGTTTTGGACCTATAAGAGAGGTTACCCTTATATTAGTCAGCAATAAATAAACGTAATACAAATTAATATTATGAAAAATACTATAAGTAATAATGGTGTAAACAATCCTTTTTACGCAGTAAGGATTGGAAGTGTTATAAGAGGTGCTACAGGACTTTTTCAAACATCAGTAATAGCGGAACATATAGAAAAAAAGGTAAAGAAAGGTATTACAAAGATGATTGCTGATAAAGATGTACAACTAAGTATGAAGGGAGCCAGTTCTTATGTTTACAACGATTCTTTAAATCAGGGTTTTGCTGGAGTTTCCGGTTCATATGGGCTTTCAGGATTGGCAAGGATTAATTCTGGATTGTCAGCACATATAGGCAATTCAATTGCTCAGCTTACCAAGGAAGTAAAGATTAATTATAATGTACAAATGATATCTGGTATTGAGCACATCAATTTTGACGAATTAAAAGTAGAAGATTTAATTAATTCTTTGAAGAGTGGACCAAGGGATAGGGCAATGAATTCATTGGAAAATTACAATAAAATAATGGCAAAAATAGGAACAGCAGATCTTTTAACTATTCTAAAAGATGCGGCACCAGATTCTGAAATTGTTAAGCTGGTTAAAGAATGGATAAGTTCTGTTCAGCGTTTTTTTAACGAGTATGGAGATGGAATTGTAGTAGGTGTAGCGTGGGGCGGGATTGGAACGGTTTCTTTGACGATGAATAATAAATCAACAGAAAATAGTTGGAAATATGGCAGTAAAGGTAATTTTACATACGCTGGACTTACTAAAGCCATAACGATAGAAGCAGCCTATGATGGAAGCAATACAAACAGAGAATCAGATGTTAGTGTAAAAACGGATACATGGTATATAGGAGACTGCGTGGCGGCACAAGTTGCTAAATGGAGTGAGCAAGTAAAAGATAAAGCTTTTAGTGCAATTAGTTCAATCAATTTATTAGAAAAAGCACCTAAGCTGGGTGACATTAAACCACCTCCGGCTGTACCAGATTTCGCAACGCGTAAAAAAGACCCAAAGGTTACGGATAAAATAAATGAAATAACAGATTTAAGTGGTTTAGAAGCATTTGCTAAG
This sequence comes from Flavobacterium sp. 2755, assembly GCF_031455715.1. Taxonomy (NCBI): domain Bacteria; kingdom Pseudomonadati; phylum Bacteroidota; class Flavobacteriia; order Flavobacteriales; family Flavobacteriaceae; genus Flavobacterium; species Flavobacterium sp. 2755. The sequence continues at coordinate 89,057 of NZ_JAVDTG010000004.1, read as the reverse complement.
GCAGCTGCTTATGAAAAAGCAAAAGAAACAGAGCCAAACTTAACATTAGATGCTTTCTTAAAACGTTCAAGAGATGATGTAAATGCTGAAAATGTTATGGCGCTTCAGGATGGAATTGCTATCAATGATTTAGATGTGCTGGCAGTTGATATTGAGCCTATGGCTAGTGTTGAAAAAAATGAACAGTTGGAAACCAGCGCTGTTGAAATAGCAGAAGCGGCAAATAGTAATTTTACCGTGCTAGGTGTCTGGATTGCTAACTGGTCAGATTTATTTCCGTGGATGGCTATCGGTTATTTAAATCAAATAGATAATATAAAATCTACATTGGAAATCATTAAAAAGCAGTGTATGATACAAGATTTTCTGGCTTTAGCAAAAACGTATTTTATGCTCGAGGCATCCGGTATTTCAAGTGAAAAATTTCAAATAACTGATTTCAAACAACTTGCAATTGTATTTGGTAAGCAGGCAGGAGAGATCAGAGATAGATTTGATGAACCTAATATTATACAAACCGCATATGGTGATTTGAGTTTTGAAGCTCAGGAAATTTATACAAAATGGAATGATATTAAATTTTTGCGTAGCGCAGAGTTAGGATTAGGAGTATTGTATAAAGGTAAAGATTCAATTACAGATAAAATTGATAAAATTGACCATGTCGATGGTTTTACAAAGGTTTGGTATAAGATGGGAAAATGTTCTTTTTTACCCAGAAATTATAGTGCATTTAGTTCCTTTTTAAAAGTAGTTCCTTTTGTTACACCTGCAGGAGACATTTACGCTTTTGGTCCTTCACAAATGATCCTAAATCAAATTAATAATGAAGGTGCCATATTTTCAAAAAACTCATTAACAGCTCTTAAACTCGAAGTCGATAAAGCCAAACGTGTATTAAAAAGTGGGGATATAGTATTTTATCCTATTCCATTTGAAGCTGCTAAAAATCTTCTGGATTCGTCATGGAAAGGGCAAAGTATTAGTACTAATGTTGCATCTATTAAAAACATTGATAGCCATATTGCTAATACTATAAAAGCTATGAAGGATTTAAAAGTTTATAGTTTTAGCAGCAGCAATTGGTATCCAAAATGGAAACCATCAGAAAGCTATAGTATCAAATCTATTAAAAGTCAATATATAGGACTTGTAGATGAAATACGTACTGTTTTTGGAAGGTAAGTACTTGAATTAATAATACAGAACTAATACAGGATAAAAGCCCGTTTCGTAAGAAATGGGCTTTTAAGTTTGTGATGATTAACTATAACTATTTTGTATTGTTATTACATCTTAGTAATAATAAACTCGCTTCGTCTGTTTATTTGATGTTGCGCTTCGGTGCAGGGAACTCCGTTTGAGCAGTTATTGATAAGCTTTGTTTCTCCGTAGCCAATGGCACTTTCGATTCTTTCAGGAGCAATTCCCTGCGAAATGATATAATCGCGGGTTGCTTTGGCTCGTCGGTCAGAAAGTTCGAGATTGTATTGATCGTTGGCTCTGGAATCCGTATGAGATTCAATTTTTATGACTATACTTGGATATTGGCTCATTAATAAAACGACTTTATTTAATTCAATTGCAGCGTCATAACGAACCTCTGATTTATCCAAATCAAAGAAAATAATACCGATTTTGATTTTCAGCAAACCATCTTTTCGTTCTATAAGTGCAGGATCAAGACCAATAGGAACTTGGGTTATTCCTGAATTTTCGGGAGTAACAATCGCTTTAGAATTTGTACTAAAATTATCTTTTACGGCTTCAATTGTATAAAGTGTGTTGCAATTGATGTTTTCGTCGAATTCAAATTTTCCATCCATTTTAGAAACAGTTTCTCCGACTTTTTGGTTTTCATTGTTTTTAAGTGTTACAATAGCTCCGGCAATTTTATTATTGGATATCGCATCAAAAACATACCCTTCAATAGCTTGTGTACAGCTTCTTTCAAAAGAATAAATATCGTCGTCGCCTTTTCCGGTTTTTCTGTTCGAACATACAAAACCTTTGTTGGTTTCTTCGTTTACGATATATCCAAAATCGTCTCGGTTACTATTTAGCGGATCGCCGAGGTTGTTTGGAGCATCGAAAATTCCGTCGTTTAATCGGCTTTCAAAAACATCAAGACCGCCAAGACCTAAAAATCCATCCGAAGAAAAATACAACGCTTTATCGGTTATAAACGGAAACATTTCGCGTCCACTGGTATTTATTTTTTCGCCTAAATTCTTCGGGTTTGAATATTGGTCTTCGCCTAAAATATCTACTACAAAAATATCTGAAGCACCAATTGTTCCGGGCATGTCTGAAACGAAATATAATTTTTTTCCGTCTTTGCTTACAGAAGGCTGTCCAACAGAATAGTTGTCACTGTTAAACGGAAGTTCTTTTACATTTTCCCATCGTACGGTTCCATTGCTATTTTCTATGGCTTTCGCCGAATATATTTTGAGGTTGTTAATGCCTTTGCTGTCTCTTTTTAGTTTTCCGTTGTAATTATTTCGGGTAAAATAAATTGTTTTTTCATCTGGAGAAAAAGCGACGCAGGCTTCATGAAATTGAGTTGTAATTTCTTTTCCAAAACGTTCTTTAAAAGTAACATTGGTTTGCGTTGGACTTATTTTTCCTAATTGCAGGTTTAAATAAGGTTGATCGTTCCAGCCGTATTTTGCTGTTTTTAGATATGATGAATCTACCGTTGTAGAATACACCAAATCGCCTTTGTAAAACATTGGTCCAAAATCGGAATAAGCCGAATTGATTTCAAGATTTTCGAGTATAAACTGCGGTTTTATTTTTTTAATATCTTCGAGTGTTACGGTTTTAAGTGAAAAATTCTGCGCTTTAGAATCTGTTGTTTTTTGTTTTTCAGAAAAACTTTTCATCATCTTTTTTGCCAGATCATGATTCTGAATTCCCTGTAAAGATTGTGCGTATCTAAAATAATATTCTGGCGAAACTTCGTTTGGATAATCGGCAATCAGTTTTCCGTACCATTTGCTGGCGCTGGTCATTTGAGTATTAAAATAATGTGCATCTCCGACACGCTGCAGAATTTCTTTAGAAACATCGCCGCCTTTTATAGACAATTCATATGATTTTGCCGCTTCGATATAATACATTTTATCAAACAAAGCATCTGCCGATTTGTTTTTGGTCTGCGAATACAGGATTTGCATTGCCAAGAGTAGGAGTATAGTAATTCTTCTTTCCATAAATCATAGTTTTAAAAGAATCTAGGAGATTTTAATCCCTTTTTACGAGACACTAATTCAAATCGAAGCATTATTTCATGCGTACCGCTGTTGTACGTTTGCAGTTCGGTTGTGGTGTAATCATATGCGTAACCCACAAGAAATTGCGGTGTAATTTGCAAAGAAGCCATTGCACTTACAGAATCTCCTGTGCGATAGGATGCACCAAGCGTAAAAGCATTATTGAACATGAAATTGGCTGAAAAATCAGCAATCAGGGGAGCACCAGCTACATATTTAACCAATGCGGCAGGTTTAAATTTAGTATGCGCCGAAAGGTCAAAAACAATTCCTCCAATAAGGTAAACGTGCATTCTTTCGTTTACCAAATCATCAGCAATATCATCGTAATTATATCTTTCGCGGGTCATAAAATTTGGAACTGCTATTCCGATATAATCTCTTTCTCCATGCCAGTATAATCCTGCACCCACAACCGGAAGGAATTTATTTGTAATGTTTTCACGAAACTCAACGTCAGGATCTCTGTGGCTTCCTTTTGTCCAGTCGATATTGATGACTCTTCCGCCGCCTTTAATCCCAAAAGACAATTTATGAGTCTGCCCGGATTGTATGGTATAAGATAAATTCGCATCGATATATTGTTCTTCAGACGGGCCTATTTCTTCACTTACTACAGATAATCCCAATCCAACCTTTTTTGCGATTGGAGTATCTAAAGTAAAGGACTGTGTATTTGGTGAGCCTTCCAGACCAACCCATTGTGTTCTGTATATTCCGGTTATGGTTAAATGTCCCAAAGAGCCGGCATACGCAGAGTTTACACTAAGCGTATTATACATATACTGCGTGTATTGCGGATCTTGCTGTGCGGCAACACCAAATACAGAAAGCATCGTAATGATTGTGAAAATCTTTTTTATATTTTTAATCATAGCCAATTGTTATTTTGGTTATCCTAATTTTATTTTAAATAAACCCATCCGGATTTTTTAGCCGAACCGTTTCCGAGATCGAGAACATAGAAATATGTACCTTCAGGAAGTGTTTTAGCAGATCCGTCTTCTTTTCCATCCCAAGTATTGTTATATCCTTTTTTATAATAGACTAAATTACCCCAACGATTGAATATTTCTAATTGATTATCCGGATATTGAGTAATACAATCGATATAGAAAGTATCATTTTGCCCGTCGTCATTTGGAGAAAACTCATTGTAAATTTTCAGACAGTTTGGAGAAACAGTTGCATTATCCTGATTGTTGGATGAATTGGTATCAATTTGATCCATTTTTACAAGATGAGCTGTATTTACATAATCATTAAAATCTTGTACTTTGGCATTAATGGTTAAGGTTTGAGAGTTTCCTGCATTTACACTCGGAATTGCCCAAACACCTGTTGCGCTGTTATAGGTTCCAGATGATGCTGTGAAACTGTTTAACGAATATCCTTTTGGCAGAATGTCCTGAACCTCAACATTTGTAGCCGTCAGGCTTCCAAGATTTTCAGCGGTAATGGTAAAGATTACTTCACTTCCCATAGGAACATCGGTTTGATCGACTTCTTTATTTATGGCAATATCTGTTGAAGGTATATTTATAAATTCAACGTCTTCATCGTCTTCACTTTGATCGCCGTTATCATTATTCGGTTTACTGTCGGGATCAAATTGATTGCTTGCCGTTACTTGAGCGATATTTAAATAATCGTTTGCATCCAATCCATGCGGACTAGTAACGGTCGCCTGATAGGTTAAGGTAATACCGCCAACAGGAACGGTTAAATCAATCCATTTTATAATGTTTTTACTGAATATTCCGCCGTTATTTATATTGTTAATATTAGATAATCCTAAAGGAACCAGATCTTCAACTGCAACACCTGTCGCAGTACTTGGGCCTTCGTTGTTGATTTGCAGCGTATACGTTACGACCTCGTTTACATTTGGATTTTTATTGCTGACGGTTTTATCTAAACTTAAATCGGCAACAGCCACATTAATTTGTAAACTGTCATAATCGTCTTCTGTTGTCACTCCGTTATTTGGTGTTGAATCTGGATCCGAAAGATTACTCGCAATAACTTCGGTCGTGTTGGTGTATTGATTTGCAGCTCCAGACGGCGGATTTACCGTCGTATAAATATCCAAAGACTGATCTGTTCCGGCTACGATAGCTCCTGTATTCCAAATTCCGGTTATATAATTATAAAGACCGCTTGTAGGACTGCTGGTTACATACGTGAATCCCGTCGGCAGTAAATCTTTAACAACTACACCGCTTGCATCTGCCGGACCATTATTAGTAACCGTAACCGTAAAAATAACGGTTGAACCAACATCGTGTACGGCATCTTGGTTTAATGCTGTTTTGCTGATAGATAAATCGGCCGTAACAATTACTGGTGTTACCGAAATGCTGTCGTAATCGTCTTCTGTCGTAATGCCATTTCCTGGTGTACTGTCAGGATCAAATTGGTCAGCGGTCATAATTTCGGCAGTGTTTAAATATTCACCTGCGGTTCCGGTTGGGCTTTTTACAAAAACATTAATCAATAAAGTATGGCTGTTGCCCGGTAAGATAGTTCCTGGTGTCCATATTCCGGTATTTTGATTGTAACTTCCCGAAGTAGAGTTGTAAAAAATGTATTCATAACCAGATGGAAGAATATCTTTTACAGTTACTCCGGTTGAAATACTCGGTCCTGAATTTGTTACTGTTATTGAAAATGAAATCTGCGAACCAACATCGGGCGTGAGATTGTTGTTGATTACATTTTTCTCTATCGAAAGATCTGTAACAGCGGGAACAGGGGAAAGTAATACGGATGAAATATCATCTTCTCCAGAAACATTGTTATTTGGTGTACTGTCAGGATCTAATTCGTTTGAAGCATAAACTTCGGCTATATTTTGATAGTTTCCAGAAGTATTAACTTTCGTAGATATTAAAAGTGATTCTGACCCGCCGTTTGGAATTGTTCCAATATCCCAAATTCCGGTTGTATCAAAATATTGTCCGGCTGTAGAGCTGTAAACAATATATTCATAACCACTTGGCAGTAAATCGGTAACTTTTACTCCGGTTGCATTTTGCGGACCGCTGTTTTTTACTGTTATTTCAAAGGTTATGGTTGCACCAAATATTGGACTTAAATTGCCTCCAACTACTGCTTTTACAAGAGATAAATCGGCTAAAGCCTGTGATGGTGTTACAGTTGCTTCTGCGTAATCGTCTTCGGTTGGAATTCCGTTATTTGGTGTTGAATTTGGATCTGGCAGACTGCTTGCTGTAACCTCAGCAATATTAGTATAATTCCCTGTCGCATTTACAGCTGCTGTTATTTGCAATGTTTGAGAATCACCGTTTAGCAGAGAACCAATATTCCATTTACCTGTAATATTATTAAATGTTCCTTTAGTTGCCGTAAAACTGTTATAAGTATATCCTGAAGGAAGTAAATCAGTTACTTCAGCATTTGTAACATTTTGTGGGCCACTGTTTGTTATTATAATTTCAAAAGTAACCAAAGAACCCACTAACGGCGTTGGATTATTTACCGTTTTAGTTAAAGATAAATTCGCAGCCTGATTAATTGGAATTGTAACCACAGAAGCATAATCGTCTTCATTCGTCGCACTGTTATTTGGAGATGAATCAGGATCGGGAAGAGAAGCCGCTGTAATCTCAGCTATATTTAAATAATTTCCGGTAAGGTTTACAGTTGCCGTAATTTGCAGCGTTTCTGATTTTCCATTAATTAAATTACCCACATTCCATAATCCTGTTATTGGATTATAAGTTCCGGTAGAAACTGTAAAGCCATTATAGGCATAACCGTTAGGAAGTAAATCGGTTATTTGAACTCCTGTATTATCTTGTGGGCCATTATTGGTTAGGATAACTTCAAAAGTAACTTGAGAACCCACTAATGGTGTTGAATTATTTACAGTTTTAGTTAAAGATAAATCCGAAGATTGAGTTATTGGAGTTGTTGCAACTTCAGCATAGTCATCTTCTGCTGTTACACCATTATTTGGAGTTGAATCAGGATCAGGAAGAGATGCCGCTGTAATCTCAGCTATATTTAAATAACTTCCGGTAAGGTTTACAGTTGTCGTAATTTGCAGCGTTTCTGATTTTCCATTAATTAAATTACCAACATTCCATAATCCTGTTATTGGATTATAAGTTCCTGTAGAAACTGTAAAGCTGTTATAGGCATAACCGTTAGGAAGTAAATCGGTAACTTGTACGCCACTGTTATCTTGCGGGCCATTATTGGTTAAGATAATTTCAAAAGTAACTTGGGAACCCACAAGCGGAGTTGAATTATTGACCGTTTTAGTTAAAGATAAATCCGAAGATTGAGTTATTGGAGTTGTTGTAACTTCAGCATAGTCATCTTCAGTTGTAACGCTATTATTTGGCGTTGAATCAGGATCTGGAAGAGAAGCCGCTGTAATCTCAGCTATATTCAGATAATTTCCGATTGGATTTACAATAGCTGTTAGTTGTAAAGTTTCAGATTTTCCGTTGATTAAATTACCAATATTCCATATTCCCGTAGTTGAATTATAAGTTCCGGTTGAAACTGTAAAGCTGCTGTAAGTATAACCGTTAGGAAGTAAATCAGTTATTTGAACTCCTGTATTATCTTGCGGGCCATTATTGGTTACTATTACTTCAAAAGTGACTTGTGAACCTACTAAAGGTGTCGAATTATTAACTGTTTTAGTTAAGGATAAATCCGAAGATTGTAATACAGGAACAGTAGAAACTTCAGCATAATCATCTTCTGTTGTAACACCATTATTTGGAGTTGAATCTGGATCAGGAAGCGTGCTGGCTGTTACTTCGGCACTATTAGTATAATTTCCTGTTGGATTTACTACGGCAGTAATTTGTAAATTATGAGAAGCGGAAACAGCTAAATTTCCAAGATTCCAAAGTCCTGTTGCAGCATCATAATTTCCGGCAGTAGAACTGTATGAAACAAATGTATATCCTGAAGGGAGCAGATCTGTTACTTGAACTCCAGTATTATTTTGAGGCCCGTTATTGGTTACTGCAATTTCAAAAATAACCTGAGAACCTACAAGCGGTGTTAAATTATTTACTGTTTTGGTTAGAGATAAATCAGAAGATTGTAATACAGGAACAATAGTTATTTCTGCATAATCATCTTCTGTTGTAACGCCATTATTTGGAGATGAATCCGGATCGGGAAGAGAAGCCGATGTAATCTCTGCTATATTTAAATAATTTCCGGTAAGGTTTACAGTTGCCGTAATTTGCAACGTTTCTGATTTTCCATTAATTAAATTTCCAATATTCCATAATCCTGTTGTTGGATTATAAGTTCCGGTAGAAACTGTAAAGCTGTTATAGACATATCCGTTAGGAAGTAAATCGGTAACTTGTACGCCACTGTTATCTTGTGGGCCATTATTGGTTAGGATAACTTCAAAAGTGACTTGAGACCCCACAAGTGGAGTTGAATTATTAACTGTTTTAGTTAAAGATAAATCCGAAGATTGAGTTATTGGAGTTGTTGTAACTTCAGCATAGTCATCTTCTGTTGTAACGCCATTATTTGGCGTTGAATCTGGATCGGGAAGTGTACTGGCTGTTACTTCGGCACTATTAGTATAATTTCCTGTTGGATTTACTACGGCAGTAATTTGTAAATTATGAGAAGCGGAAACAGCTAAATTTCCAAGATTCCAAAGTCCTGTTGCAGTATCATAATTTCCGGCAGTAGAACTGTATGAGACAAATGTATATCCTGAAGGAAGTAAATCTGTGACCTGAATTCCGGTATTATTTTGAGGCCCATTATTGGTTACTATAACTTCGAAAGTGACTTGTGAACCTACTAACGGTGTTGAATTATTGACTGTTTTGGTTAAAGATAAATCTGAAGATTGTAATACAGGAATAGTATTTATTTCTGCATAATCGTCTTCCGTGGTTATTCCATTCCCCGGAGTAGAGTCGGGATCAGGCTGACTGCTTGCTATTATTTCTGTGGTATTAGTATAAATACCAGATGGATTTACAACTGCTGTTATTTGTAAAGAAAGCAGATCGTTTGGCTGTATTGAACTAATCAACCATTGTCCGGTAAAAGGATCATACAGTCCAGAAGTTGTACTATACCATATATAATTATATCCGGATGGAAGCAAATCAGTAACAACTACATCACGAGCTTCGTTTGGGCCATCGTTTTTAAGGGCAATTGTAAAAGTAACTTGTGAACCTACTAGCGGAGTGAGGTTATCCACGATTTTTGCTATTGCCAAATCTGCCGAAACATCTACTGGTACAGGATTAGTAGCTATTTCTGCATAATCATCTTCCGTGGTTATTCCATTTCCTGGAGTAGAGTCAGGATCAGGAACATTACTGGAAGCAATTTCGGCAGTATTTAAATAATCGCCCGTACTATTAACTGTTGCGGTTATCTGCATTGACTCTACCTGTCCAACTGCTAAATTGCCAATATACCATAAGCCTGCTGCTGCAATATAAGTTCCTGTTGTGGAAGAAAAACTATTAAAAGTATAACCCGAAGGTAATAAGTCGGTTACAATAACACCGGTTGTATTTTGAGGGCCGTCATTTGCTATCAAAACTTCAAATATTACCTGAGATCCAATAAATGGAGTCGGATTATTTACCGTTTTCAATAAAGCCAAATCAGCGAATTGAGAAACGGGATTTGTTGTAGCTGTTGCATAATCATCTTCTGTCGTAACACCATTATTAGGCGTTGAATCCGGATCAAGAACTGCACTTGCTGTAATTTCAGCAGTATTTGTATAATCTCCGATTTGATTTACAGTTGCTGTTATTTGTAAAGTATGTGATGCTGTAACCGGAAGTGTGCCCACATTCCATAATCCAGTTGTTGAATTATAAGTTCCGATGGTGGTATTGTATGAAACATACGTATATCCCGAAGGAAGTAAATCGGTTACTGTTATACCATTTGTTTCTTGTGGTCCTGCATTGTTTATTTCAATACTGAAAGTTACCTGAGAACCAATTAACGGTGTACTGTTATTTACAGTTTTTGTTAAAGATAAATCTGCAGACGGCGGAACAGGAACTGTAGAAACTTCTGCATAATCATCCTCTGTAATTATACCATTATTTGGTGTCGAATCAGGATCGGGAAGAGCACTTGCTGTAACTTCCGCAGTATTTGTATAAACTCCTGTATTATTAACAACAGCAACAATTTGCAGTGTTTCAGAATCTCCATTAGCTAAATTTCCAACTGTCCAAATTCCTGTTGTTGTGTTATATGTTCCTGTAGAAACCGTAAATCCAATAAAACTATAACCGTTTGGTAATATATCCGTTACCTGAACTCCGGTGTTATTTTGAGGTCCGTTATTGGTTACAACTACTTCAAAAATAACCTGAGAACCTACAAGAGGAGTTGGATTATTGACTGTTTTAGTTAGTGATAAATCAGAAGATAACGTTATTGGTGTTGTATTAACTTCAGCATAATCATCTTCTGTAGTAATTCCATTGTTTGGAGTAGAATCTGGATCTGCGATATCGGCTGCAGTAATTTCGGCACTGTTTAAAAAATTGCCAGAACCATTTACGGTTGCAGTAACCTGCAGGGTTTCAATTTTTCCATTTACTAAATTCCCTACAGTCCAGACTCCTGTTGCTGAATCAAAGCCTCCAGTTGAAACGGTAAAACTATTATAAGTATATCCGGAAGGCAGTATATCTGTTACCTGAATTCCTGTATTTTCCTGAGGGCCATTATTGGTTACTGTAATTGCAAAAGTTATCTGAGAACCTACTAAAGGTGTAGGATTGGTTACTGTTTTTGTAATTGATAAATCTGATGATACTGGAACTGGAACCGTTGGAACTTCTGCGTAATCATCTTCTGTAGTAATTCCGTTATTAGGAGTCGAATCAGGGTCTGGAAGATCACTTGCGGTTACTTCGGCTTTATTAAGATAATCTCCAGCTGCGTTTACAGTTGCTGTAATTTGAAGCGTTTCAAATTTCCCATTTACTAAATTCCCAACTGTCCAAACGCCTGTTCCCTGATTATATATTCCAGTTGATACAGTAAAACTATTAAAAGTATATCCGGAAGGCAGTAAATCGGTTACTTGTACTCCTGTATTGTCCTGAGGCCCATTATTGGTTACGATAATTTCAAAAGTAACTTGTGAACCGACTAAAGGTGTCGGGTTATTTACTGATTTTGTTACAGATAAATCTGCAGAAGGCTGAATAGGTGTGATAATGGCATTATCTTCATCATCTTCGCTTTGATCACCGTCGTCGTTATTTGGAGTCGAATCAGGATCAGGAAGGTTACTTGCTGTAACCTGAGCGATATTAGTGTAAATTCCTGTTGGAAGTACTTTGGCATCTATGATAAGAGATTCAGAAACTCCAACATCAACCGTACCAACATTCCATAAACCAGTAGCATCATTATAAATTCCTGCTGATGAGCTGTAGTTGACAAATTCAAAACCTGACGGAAGTAAATCTGTTACCTGAACTCCAGCTGTATTATTTGGTCCGCTATTAGTAATGACAAGTTCAAATGAAACTTGACTTCCAACTACGGGACTTGTATTTCCGGCTACTACGTTTTTCACCAAAGATAAATCTGCAGATGGGCCTATAAAAGTAATTTCGGCAGTATCCTGATCGTCTTCTGTTGTGACATTATTATTTGGTGTACTGTCTGGATCCGGTAAATCACTTGCCGTTACCTGAGCTGTATTTACATAACTTCCTAATGAATTTACAAATGCACTAAAAGTTAAGTTTATATTTGACCCGCTGACCAATACTAAATTTTGCCAGTTAATGGAGGCATTGGCTACCTGATACAATCCGCCATTAGATACTGATCCCGGAACTAAAGTATAACCCACGGGAATAATATCCTGAACATTTACTCCTGTGGCATTTCCGGGGCCATTGTTTACTACATTAATAGTAAAATCTACTTGTTGGCCTGCTGCTGCAGAAGTTGGAGTAACGGATTTGGTTAATTCTAAATCAGCTTCTTTTAGGGTAACATTGGCACTTGCCATATCATCTTCAGGAAGACTATTTCCGGGTGTACTGTCAGGATCGGCTTGATCTGCTGTTTGTATTTCGGCAGTATTAACATAATTGGCAATTGTGGCAACATTTACTTTTGCTGTAATTTGTAAAGTAAGGGAGTTTCCATTGTTTAGATTACCAACATTCCAAATACCTGTTGCATTGTTATATTTACCCGCTCCATTATCGCTTACATAAGTATATCCGGTAGGAAGATTATCTGAGACTGTAATTCCCGAAGCATTATTTGGTCCGCTGTTGGTTACTGTTATGGTGAATATTACATTATCATTGATGCTTACACTTGTAGGCGAAACCGATTTTTGAAGAGATAAATCTGCTGTATCTAATATTAAATTGGCATCATCCTGATCATCTTCTGCTAAGATATTATTGTTTGGCGTACTATCTGGATCAAACTGATTTGATGCAATGATTTCGGCTATATTTAAATAGGATCCTGTTGCTTTTATTACAGCCTGAAAAGTTAAAGTTATTCTGTTTCCAACAGGAACGGTAAGATTGTTCCAAGTAATCGTATTATCGCCAAGATTATATTGTCCCGCAAAATTGGCTGATCCCGGAACTAACGTGTAACCAGACGGAATATAGTCCCGAACAGATACTCCGGTAGCATCAACAGTTCCTCCTAAAGAATTATTATTGAATATCTGAATATTAAATGTTACGATATCGCCCGCACTTCCTGTTACGGGAGTGATCGATTTGGTTAGTTCAAGATCAGCAACAGATAAAATAGTAAGTGTTACAGTATCTGTAGAAACAGTACAGTTTCCGTTACTTACAGTCCAGCGTAAAATATACGTTCCGTAAATAGTACCTGTAACTGCTGTTGTTGGAGAAGTTTCATCAGTAAATCCTACCACACTAGGCCCAGAAACCTGAGTCCATTCTCCGGTTCCTACAGTTGGCGGAGCCGCATTTAAATTTACAGGTGAAAACTGTGGAATCGTTTGATCTGGCCCCGCATTGGCGGTTGATGGTAAATCATTGATAGTAACAATTACAGAATCCTGTGAGATACATCCGTTTAGATTTAAAGTAGTAACTGTCCAAAGAAATTCGTAAGTTCCCGGAACTAAACCTAACATTAAAGAACTTTCATTATTTGGCGAAGCAATATTAGCTGTATTTGGCCCTGAAGTCTGAGTCCACGTTCCTAAACCAGAAGTAACTGCCTGAGCTGCCATCGTGGCTGTATCAACATCACACAATTCCTGATCCGGTCCCGCATTTGCAATGGATGGCGGAACGTCGTTGAATGTTATTTCAACAATATCTGAAGAAGGCTGACATAATGATGGACTTGTAAAAGGCCCGTTTGTAACTGTCCATGTTAATCGATAGGTTCCTAAAGTTGTAATATTCGATAGCGTTGTTACAGGACTGTTAGGATTATTGATAACAACGGCACCTCCAGAAGGATCATCTCCCGGACTGGCAAAAGTCCATGTTCCAATCCCTACTGCTGGCGGAACTGCGGCGGTTTGATATGTTGTTTGACACGCCGCTGTATCATCTGGGCCTGCATCTGCTGTACTTGGTGCAGCATTCATTTCAATTCTTACGATATCTGATAATGCTCGGCAGGAATTGCTTTCAAAGACCCATTCCAAAATATAAAGTCCCGGTACTGTTAAACCTGTAACTGTAGTTAATGGAGCAGAAGGAGTGGTAATTACGGCAACACTTCCTGCGGGCTGATAAACAAAACGCCATTCGGCTGTAGTGACATCAGGCGGTGGTGTATTTCCTGCCAAAGAAGCAGTTCCTCCAACATCAGAAATACATAAAATTTGATCTGGTCCCGCATTTGGATCAATACTGGCACCACTATAAATAGTAATATCTACAGAATCTGAAGATCCTGAGCAAGTACCTCCGCCAGGAAAATTTACCGGACTGGTTGTGTAAGTAAAAACATAGCTGTTTCCGGGAACAACAGTTGCATTTGCTACATAACTGTTTGGCGGAGATTGGGTAATAATAACATCGTTAACATTTCCTGTGGTACTGGTAAGTGTCCATGTTCCTGTTGAATTTTCATTTCCCTTAAGCTGAATACTGGTAACATCACAATAGTTTTGATCGGTGCCAGCATTGGCAGCTGGTGCAACTACAACAACTACATCATCAAAAGTTCCCTGACAAAGAAAAATGCTTTTTGCCGTAATTGTCCACCTAAAAGTATAAGTTCCGGCTACAAGTCCGTTGATTACTGTATTTGAACTTGAAGGATTCACAATATTAGGCTGATTTGGTGCTCCGGTTAAAACAGACCATTGTCCGCTTTCAAAAAAACTATCATAGGTACTTCCGGCCATTGTAACAGTGGTGCTGTTGCAAATATTTTGATCAGGACCGGCATTGGCTGTAATTGGCGGGATTCCTATAGTTAAATTAATATCATCAAAAGCAACACCGCAAACTTCGGCATTTATGGTCCATCTAAAAATATAAAAACCGCTGTAGGTAAAAGTAAAAACTGCATTTGGATCATGTTCATCACTTATTGTATAACCTCCAACACCTGAAATTCTTGTCCAGGTACCAATTCCGCCGCTGCTTGGCGTTGCTGCCATAGTAATGGTATTACCGCATATTTCCTGATCTGGCCCTGCGTTTGCTATGGGAGGCGTATTGGCAATAGTAATTGAAACAGAGCTTCTGTTAGGTTCGCATAATCGGGTTATGGTTTCAATTGCCCAGGTAAACACATAAGTTCCATTTCCAGGAACAGTTACCGTTGTATTTGGATCATTTTCATCAGCAATAATGACTCCTGCAGAAGGTACCACAGTCCATATTCCAGTTTCTGTTAATCCGGGAGTATTACCGCTAAGGTTAAAAGAGCTTGTTCCGGAAGGATAACAAGCATCCGGACCTGCATCAGAACTAGATGAAGCAGTTGCATTATTGGTGGAAATGGTTACTGTATCAGAGAGGGCTGCGCTGCACGACGGGCCAGGATGAAGATACGATACTGTCCATTGTAATTCGTATGTAGAAGAAGCTGCTGTAAAACCTGTTGCGACTGCGTTGGGATCATTTACATTAGAAAATGTAATTGTACCTGGGCCGGAAACCTGACTCCATGTACCAATCTCGCCATTTAGGGCAGGGCTTGCGGCAAGCGGTACTTGAGAATTGGAACATACTATTTGATTTGGACCTGCATCAACTGCACCAATTGTGCTTCCTGATACATTTATGGTTACGGTTGCGACTGAAAAACCACATTTTGCTCCACCTCCTTTAGTTATGTATTCAAAAACATAAGTTCCGGGTATTAATCCGGTTACTTGAGTATCTACAGCAAAAGGATCAACAATTGAAGCATCATTTGGCCCGCTGAGCTGACTCCAAAAATGCATTCCTTCATCTGTGGAAACTCCCGATAAAAGTGTAGAGGTATCTCCGCAAGGCAGACTTACGTCAGAACCAGCATTTGACGGAGTTGGTTCGCCTGAAACTAAAATATTCAAGGAATCGAAACCATAATCACAGCCAATAGGAAGAGATCCATCTTGTCTTCTTATAAATTCAACAATATATTCTCCGGAAGTAGTAAGGGTTAAGGTTAATGAATTTCCAACATTTGTTAATGGAGTAGGAAAAGGGGCTAAAGGAGAGCTTGCCGGCCCGCTCACAATTCTATATTGATTGTAACCCGTTCCTGTTACCGTAAGCGGAATTGTAAATACAGTTGCATTACAGCTTCCTATAAGATCATCTCCATTATTTGCTGTAATGGTTCTTGTTGAACTATTAAACTGAACAATATAATCTTTAGTAAAAACACAACCCGTATTACTGTTGGTAAGTGTATATCTAAATCTATAAGGATCTCCTGCATCAGATATATTCGTTACCAAAGTAGTAGGATTAGTTGGTGAAACAATTACGGCTCCAGTGTCTCCTTGAATTTGTGTCCATTGTACGGTTTCACCAGCATATAATGGAGTTTGGGCTACAAGTGTTACCTGATTAATTGTGGTATCGCAAAAGAATATATTTTCATCTCCGCCCGGCAGCGTTGTTACATCTTGTGTTGCTGCAGGAACTGTTATTGTTACAAGATCATTACCAGAAGCGCATGGGCCTGTAACTGTCCATCTAAAAGTATAAGTACCCTGAACAAGGTTAGAAATTTGAGTATTGTTTGCATTTGGACTGCCAATGACCGGTGTATTAGGGCCGCTTACAAATGTCCATTGTCCGTTTTGCCCGTTAAGACCACAGCCGCCATAAGTTCCGTTAAGATTTGTGCTTTGTGTAGTAGTATAACAATTACTTAAAGTTTGGTCGGCTCCGGCAGAAACCGGTTTAACTCCTCCATAATTGTTAACGGTAATTTGTGATGTGGTTCTGCATCGCTGTCCTGCTGAATATTCAGGGCCTTCTATAACCCATTGAAGTGTTGTTGTTCCGCAGCTTGTTTCCGGCAGTGTTATGGTTGAGGTTGGCAGATTTGGAAAATTAATAACTACTCCGGCATTATTAGCGCCTACTATTTCCCAGTAAGCGGTTTCTCCTGTATTTTGCGGCGTATTGGCAGAAATTGTTAAGGTTCCGGAGTTATTTGGACAGCTTGCAATATTACCTCCCGCATTGGCAATAGTAATAGGCTGAACATTAACCACTTTATCCTGATAAGTGAAAATTCCATCCCCACAGGTTGCGCTGTACCTAAAAATATAGGTGTTTCCCCCAGTATAGCCAGAAACGGTAGTAGTAGGATTATTGGGAGTATTAATAACTACTGCGGGGCCTGATATTTGTGTCCACAAAACATTCCCAATAATAGGAGATGGCGTATTTCCTTCCAGAACTACGGGATCTGTTTCGCATATCGTAATATTTAGGACACCTGCATTTACAGTACAATTTTGCCCAAATGTATTTATAGAGTAAAAAGATATTATAAATACAGTACAAAATAATTTTTTGAAATAATTCTTAATTTGTATAGATCGTTCCATAGGCTGCGGGATTGCTTTGTGGGTACGAACAATTTATAGGACCACGTTAATTAGTAAATAATATCTAAGCAGAGATAAATAACAGGGCTTTCATAGGGTTATATAGTTAATATCTCTATGTTTTTATTTAAAATTTTAAGCTAAACAGGAAAATTATGAGAGTATACTACAGACCTGCTTTTTTAAATCAGAAAGATTCGAAAAAGCAGGTGTTTAGTAATAATATCTTTTCTGTTATTGCTTAATTAATTTTTTTCTAAAAAAAATAAATAACAGTCGTTGCAATTTGAACGTATTTATAAAAAAAACTATTGCTAATAATGAATAAGTCAATAGTTCTTTTTTAAATACTTATGGTTTTAAATTAACGGTTACTTTGTCAATTTCTCCCTGAAAGAAAAACGGAACATCATAGTCTCTCGTTACGGGAGTTCCAAAATCTTCTCCAACATCCAGTGTTTCATCTGCAGAGAATCTGCTTGGCACCGTTTTAGGAATATCACCTTTTGCTGCTTCTTTTCCGTCAACTAATAAAGTAACTTTTGCAGCTTTACCAACGCCGCTGCCTGCATAATCAAAATTAACAGTCACATTATGTTTACCAGCTGTTAAAGCTGTAGGAGACTGTATTGTCCATTTTGATTGCGGATAATGAGAAAAAGCATAAGCAAAAGTTGGTTTTCCTTTTTGAAGCATTAATGCCAAACCAGCAAAATAGCCGCCTTGCGTAATAATCATTCCTTCATCTCCGGCTTTTACTTCTATATCTGCCGTAATGCTAAATGAGGTATTTTTCATATTTGGCGCCATTCCTTCTGTAATTCTGGAGTTTCCTTCATGATAGACAAAACTTGTTCTGCCTTTATTTAAGTTCGGACGATTTTCCGGATTTACCCTGTCAATATAACGATCATCCAACGGAAATACATTGAATTTTCTTCCTTCCTCTAAAAAGGCTTTTTGAAGTTCTTTTAATTTTTCCGGATTTTTCGCGGCAACATTATCAGTCTGACTAAAATCTTTTTTGAGATCGTATAATTCCCATTTATAATCTTTCATTGGATCTTGTGACGGTATAGGATGTCCTTGCCAAGGCAAGTTACGAGGCGTAGTATTAGCTAACCAGCCATCTTTATAAATACCTCTGTTTGCAATGATTTCGTAATATTGAGTAGTATGTGTTTCTGGAGCTGTCGCGTTATCAAAACTGTACACCAAACTTTTTCCTGCTATTGGTGTTTGTTTAAAACCATCTACACTTACAGGAGCTGGAATATTTGCAGCTTCTAAAATAGTGGGAACAATATCTGTAATATGAGCATATTGACTTCTTATTTGTCCTGTTTGTTTTATTCTTTTAGGCCATGAAATAACCATTCCGGTTCTTGTGCCTCCCAAATGTGAAGCTATTTTTTTATCCCATTGATAAGGTGTATTCATGGCATGCGCCCAGCTGTGTGAGTAATGTTCCTGAGTCCATGGGCCTCCAAATTCATCGAGGTTTTTCAGCATGAATTCTTCAGTATCTTTTTCACCATTAACCATAATACCAATTTCGCTGGTTAATCCTTGTCCTGTAGGGTCTTCGGCACTTGCTCCGTTATCTCCCATAATATAAATGATGAGCGTATTATCAAGTTCTCCCAAATCTTTAATGGATTGAATCACTCTTCCAATCTGATCATCACAAAAAGCTAATTGTGCTGCATAAACTTCCATTTCTCGGGCTACAATTTTTTTCATATTTGGGCTTAATGCATCCCATTTTTGATAATCAGGGGGAGTTGGAGCCAGCTTTGCATCTGGAGGGATAATACCTAATTTCTTTTGGTTTTCATAGGTTGCAATACGCTGTTTGTCAAAACCCTGATCAAATTTTCCTTTAAATTTTGCGATCCACTCTTTAGGTGCCTGATGAGGTGCGTGTGCAGTTCCAGGTGTATAATAAGCAAAAAAAGGTTTATTAGGAGAAACTGCTTTTTGTGTCTGAATCCATTTAATTGCATGATTTGCTAAATCTTTATCTAAAATATAATTTGGATCTACTTTGCCATCAACCAAATACGGATCAATAGGTTTTGTACCCTCAATTAAAGAAGGTCTAAATTGATGCGCATCGGCACCAAGAAAACCGTAGAAATATTCAAAACCTAAACCAGTCGGCCATAAATAAAATGGCCCGGCAGGAGTAGACTGCCAGTCGGGTACATTATGGTTTTTACCAAACCACGATGTTCCGTAACCATTATCAGTCAATATTTTTCCGATAGTGGCTACACTTTTAGGAACTAAACTATTATACCCGGGATAGGGTGTAGAGAATTCCATAATAATACCGGTTGCGGCAGTATGGTGATTTCTGCCCGTAATAAGTGCTGCTCTCGATGGAGAACAAACTGCTGTAGTATGAAAACGATTGTATTGCAGTCCGTTTTTTGCTAATGCATCGAAATTAGGAGTAGGAACTGGGCCTCCAAAAGTAGATGTAGCACCAAAACCTACGTCGTCAATCAGGATAAGTAATACATTTGGAGCTCCTTCCGGAGCACTAATTTCTTTAGGCCATTCAATAGGATCTGAATCTTTAATGTTAGGTTCAATTTTACCCGTTTTTTGATATGCTTCAATTGGTAAAACTGTTCTGTCCGGCCAGTTTTGTGCAGCTGTTTTTTCTTGTGTGAGTAATAGTATTGCACCAGATAACCATATTCTAAAGAGTAATTTACTTTTCATAATTATATTTTTTAATAATTTAAAAACTTTATTAGTAGGAATCTTGACTATTATTTTCTTACAATTTAATGCAATTGAAAAAGAAGGGCTTAGCGGCCTAAATCAAAAAGAAATGTTTCTTTAAAGGTAATAAGTTGTAATATTTTTACTCATATATTTATATTATAACATGTTGCAAGTTATAATTTGCAACCAAATTTTAATTAAAATATGGTAAAAAGAAGATTTTTAATTATTTGATATGAAATGCAAAATCCCAGAAATACTTCTTTAATAAAAATAACTCTACTGGAAATTCTGTAACATCCTGTTGAAATTTAATACTTCTTAGTCTATTGTCATTTGTACCTTTAATAGTGTAATAAAACTATTATAAAATCAAAAAAAGAAAAGTTATGGCAGAGATAAAAATAGAAAGAAAGAAACGAGTATGGCCTTGGATTGCAGTAGTATTAGTAATCGGTGCAATTATATACTACATCTATTTTGTAGATCATCAGGTTAAAAGTGAAAACAACGTAGAAATCGAAAATACTACAAGTGCACAGTAAGACAATTAATTAATTTTCGAAAATTTAACTCCACAGAATAAGCAGGTATTTACCAGCTTTATTGTCACGCGGTTAAATTTGGCAGAAATCTGAAAAATATACATTTAATTAAAAAAGAAATTATGGAAAATAAACATAGAAATTTATATAGACTCGACGAATTATCCGATTATAAAATTGCATCTAATTATTCTGATGTAAGAGGATGGAAAATAGTAGATGCTGACAACCGCACTATTGGTAAAATTGATAATCTTTGGGTAAATAAGGACATGGAACGCGTTGTTTACCTTGATGTTAAAGTGGATAAAGAACTCATAGAAGACAGCCGAAATGAAGTGCATGATGTTATAGCCGGCGACCATAACAGAGAGCTTATTTATAAAGATGGAGACAGCCATATTATTATACCAATTGGATCTGTAAGTATAAATAAAGACACCAAAATTGTCATGGCTAACAGCATAGGGTACAATACATTTAGAAATACAAACAGATATAACAGTGTCAACAATTTTGACAGGGAATATGAAAGAAAAGTAATGAAGTCTTATTATCCTGAAAATGACCCCGACTCTGTATATTATAGTGATGATGATGGCTTTTACAACCGCAGGGAATTTGATAATAAATAATGCTGTTCATCAGACTTCCTATAAACTTGTGAATTAATAAATGATGAATGATTATGGAAACGCAAATTATTGAACTAGAAAAAAAATATTGGAATGGAATGGAAAACCATGAGTATGAAACGGTTAAAAACCTAACTCTGTTTCCTTGTATAATTGCCAGTAAAAATGGTGTACAAAGTGTTGATGAATCTCAATTTAAAAAGATGTTTGAATCTGGAGATGGAGACAAAATCAAAGTATTAAATATTTCTAATGTAGAAACAAAGTTAATTGCCGAAAATACGGCGATTATAGGATACATAATAGAACTGGGAATTACGGATGATAAACAAAAACCTCCAACGAAATGTGCCTGCACTTCTACCTGGATTAAAGAAAATAATAATTGGGTTTGTGCATTGCATACAGAGGCAGAATTATCCCAGCACTAGATTTTAAACATAAGGGAATAAAAAAACTCTAAATCATTGATTTAGAGTTTTTTTATTTGTCAAACTTCTGGCTTTTTGTGCCAAAAAAAACATTAGCTTTAAAAGTTTATAACTATAAATATCTCTTAACTGACTGCTATTACATAATTTTGCAAAGTATGAAGTAACCAGCTTCTTAATAATATACTATGAGTAATTCATTTTCTGACAGCCGCCAAATTGGATTGGTTTCTACTTTTTCTGAGCTTTTAAATACCGATTTTAAAGGAGAAATGAATGCGTTATGCTGGTATAGGGATTTGGATGGTGATTTTAATGAGATTGTAACCAAGTTATCTTTAAAAGAAAATATAACAGAAGTTTCTCCTGAAGATTTGAACGCCCTTAAACTATCAGAAAAAGGAAATATAGCAAGGAAAATAATTTTAAGTGATTTACAATTATTAGCAGATTTTGGAGCTTCGCCTTCGCTTAATTTGCTGAAGTGTTATGAACGAGATAATGAATTTGATTTCATATCGACAGATGTTTATTCGTTTCATGTTGATCGTTCGCCTATTGCAACAGATACTTTTTTATGTACCTATCACGGAGCGGCAAGTGATATTGTTTCTAATTCAGATGCAGAGCAAAAAAATCTGATTCCGGAAATTCGGGAAAAGCTTAAAGAACTTCATGATGGACCAGAGGAAGAATTCGAAAACTTTTTGAAGGAAAATTATTTTGATTTGCATTATCAGGTACATGCAGATGCAAAACCAATTAATTTAGGCTTAGGACATCTTTGGCGACTGGCTGTAGATCATCCAAAACAACAAGTTTTGCCTTGTATTCATAGAGCACCAATAGAAAATGAAGGGGAATATCGGTTGTTGTTGATTTGTTAGATGGAATGTAAACGAGAATAGTTTTCAAACATCGCTTTGACTAAATCAACTTATGCCTGATTTCCTTATATTTTGAACGCCCGACAGGCAATAATTCCCCATTTTTAAGCAGCATATTGTATTTTCCTCCGGCTTCTACAATCAGTTTATCTGCTTCCTGCCAGCAAAGAATATAAGATTTATGAATTCGCTCGAAATCTGCAGGCAATAGTTTTTCTAATGATTCCATAGACTTATCATGCAGTTCTACACGGCTGTTTACTAAATGTAATTCAGTATAAATTCCTGCACCTTTTATGTATCTTATATCTTTAATTGTGATAAGTTTGATAGTTTTTGCTTTTTTTACAGCTAAAAACTGAATATCCTGACCATTTGTTTTTTCTGGTGTTGTAAAACGTGTAAAGGCTTGAGCCAATCTGTTTGCATCAAATGGTTTAGGAACAAAATCTAAAACACCATAATGAAATGCCATAATCGCTTTATCTGTATAAGCAGAAATAATAATGGTTTGAAAAGATTTAGCAACAACAGTCTGCAGCACTTCAAATCCGTCTTCGCCATTCAAATTTAAATCGAGTAGCAGTAAATCGATTGATTGCTTTTCAATTGTGTTTAGCCCGTTTTCAACAGAATCACTAAGTAAAATCTGAACCTCTTTATCAAAAAAATCACGAGTCATTCTTTCGATTCGTTTGGCAATTCGGGCTTCGTCTTCAATAATTAGAATTTTCATTTTTTATCAAAAATTTTAATCGTTGTACACCATCCTTCTTCTACAGCAAAAGAATCAAATTCCCAATTGCTGCCATAACTTTCATTTAATCTGGCTTTAATGTATTTAAAACCTGTTCCGTTGCTGTTTTCTTTTTTTCTGTTTCGGTTTTTTGCCACAGTTAACAAGGTATATTGTTTGTATTTTTTTTCTCTGGTAAAACTTAAAAGGAAAGTAATGCAGCCTTGTTTTGGAGGCAAACTGTGTGTGATTCCGTTTTCTATAATAGTATGAATAACCGCAGGCGGAATTTTTTCATTGACATCAATATTTTTTTCTTCCCAGTTATAACAAACTTCTTTTCGAAAAGACATTACTTCTAAATGTTTTCGGCATAATTCGATTTCCTGCTGAATAGGAATCAACGTGTCTTCGGAAATAGAGTTCATAATATCAAATTCATCTGCCAGCGCCCGAATAAATACAACGCCCTGCTGAGGAGATTCTTCTATCCAGTCTATCAACGAAGTCAGTGTATTACGAAGAAAATGCGGCTGAATATTTTTCTTAACCAGTTCTAACTGCAATCTCGATGAAAGTAATAAGGATGCATTATGAGCCTCTTCGAGAGCTTTTGCCCGAATAGTATGCAGATAAAGCATTGAAAGGACAATAATCGTAAATGCTATAAACAATCCAAAATCATAAAATATATATTTATTTACAATTACACTTGCCAGTAAACCAATCACGACTATTAAGCCGCCTTTAATTTTTCGGAATGCTGCATCGATGGCAATAATTAAGGAGAGAGCACACATTGCATAACTAAAATAGATAGCCGTATAATCGTAATGACCATAGTAGACAATATAAATTGTGAGAAGAGTTAAAACCAAAAGAAATAAAAATAACCGCTTTCTTTTAAAGCTAAACTGCAACATAAAATACCACGGAACCAATATCGAAATTACAAATGTGAGCAAACCAACAATTTGTAATCGGGTATAAAAGTGGGTATACGGAATATCGATATAAAATTTCACGTATTCTATAATTAGCAGACAGAAAAAGAGCAGACAGATTATCCCAAAAAGTAAAACGGTTGCTTCTTTACGGGTACTGTTTATGTAGAGAAAAAAATAATAAATAAAGGCAATAAGAAAAGCCCCTGCCATAAGGTTCATAAAAGACATGACAACAAGCGGAGCACGATGAAGTCTTAAAAAGCTCTCCAATTTTAAGCCGATGCTGCGATTTGCATCCCGAATTTTAGATTGTGTTCCAATTACCGTGACAATGTGTTTGCCAGTATTTGCCAATTTTTCGGGTATTTGATAATAAGTCAGTTCAGTTCCCGGAATTTCAGGCTGACCTGATTTTGCCATTTTACCGTTGCTTCCCACAAAAACGCTATCCCAATAAACATCAAAAGAACCAAAAGCAGTTACCTGTAAACCTAACGGGGTAGATTTATTTTCTCGTTTAAGAATTTCGATATCTATTGGAACTTTAAAAACAGAGTTGTCGGATTTGCCTAAATAATCATGAGGACGATTTTCATCATCAACATAATACGTTACATCAGATTTCACGTATTCGGTATATTGTTTACAGGATGAAAACAATAGCAGTACTAAAACTATAAAAAAAGGCGATCGATACATGAGATAAAGATAAAATAAATATCGAATACCGAAATGCATTTCAAAAGCTCTTAGAGCCGTTTGCATGTTTTAAAAGGTAAGATTTTATTTTATAAAGTAATCTTGTATCATCAAAACAATAAACATGAAAACCTTTATAACCAGTATTTTAATTTTATTTATTCCGATGTTTAGCTTTGCACAGAAAGCAGCTGTTTCCGGTAAAGTTCAGGATAATACAACTAAAGAAGCAATTCCGTATGTGACCGTATCCATACAAGATAATAACTCAAAAACAGTAGCAGTTGGCGTAACAGACGACCAAGGTATGTTTAATCTCGAAGAACTGCCAAACGGTAAAATGACCATTTCTTTTAGTTATATCGGATATCAAAATTATATCCAAACATTCGAAATCATTTCGGGAAAACCAAAAACAGAATTAGGAACGATTCTTTTAAATGCCGATGCTGTACAATTAAATGCAGTAGAAGTTACAGGACAAAAATCCAATATTAGTTTAAAGCTGGATAAAAAAGTTTTTGAAGTGGGCAAAGATGTGCTTTCGCAGAATGGATCTGCACATGATGTTTTAAACGGAGTTCCTTCGGTAGCAGTTAGTCCAACAGGAGGAATAAGCCTTCGTGGCAACAGCAGTGTATTGGTATTAATTAACGGACGTCAGTCTGGTTTAACGCAAAGCAATTCACTCGATCAAATTGCAGCCGACCAAATTGAACGTGTAGAGGTAATAACGAATCCTTCATCCCGATATGATGCTTCGGGTTCGGCAGGAATTATCAATATTATATTAAAGAAAAACAAAAAAAGCGGTTTCAGCGGTCAGGTTCGATTGGTTGCCGGATCACCAAATGACAGCCGCCTTAATCCAAGCATTAATTTTAAATCAGATAAAATCAATATTTTTTCCAATTTTGGTATACGTTCTTCAGATTATGTTGGATTATATACTACAAATCAGTCGACTATGAATAACGGTAATCCAAATTATCTTAATCACGTGCAGAACGAAGACCGCCACGACGATGGAAAATTGATTTATCTGGGTGCTGATTATTATATTGATGAACATCGCACCATTACCGCAGCTTTCTTAAAAAATGCTACAAAAGATGATGACAAAACCCGTTTGTTATATGATTACAGCAATGCAAATCATACACAAGACAGTACTTTAACAAGAGAAGGAAAATCATTAGAAAAAAGAGATTACAATCAATTCGAGTTTAATTATACGCAGACTTTTAAAAAACCATCAAAAAAATGGACTATCGATGTTCAGTACGATTGGTGGAACAGTGATAAAAAATGGGATCTTTCAACACAGCGTATTTATCCAGAAACGCTGGCTTATCCCGGCATTAGAACCAATTCAATAGGAAGCAGTAAAGATTTACTTATGCAGGGTGATTTTGTTCAGCCAATTGATTCTGTTTCTGTACTTGAAATGGGTGTTAAAACAGAAATCCGTAAAGTTTCCAGTCAGTTTTTGGCAGAACAGCAAGAGGGAAATATTTGGACGATTTATCAAAATATTGACAATGACTTAAATTATACCGAGACGATTTCAAGTGCTTATGCGCAATACAGCAACAAATTTAGGAGATTTAATTATATGTTCGGGCTTCGTACAGAATTCACTAAAATTTCTATTACAGATATTAAAAACACCTATAATGATGATAAAAAATACAACAAATTATTTCCCACCGTTAATTTGAGTTATAAGTTTGAAGGTTCTACTTTGCAGTTAAATTACAGCAAGCGAATTAATCGTCCGTCCTTATATGCTTTGTATCCATTTAATGAGTTGACCGATTTGAATGCGCAATATATTGGTAATCCAGATTTAAATCCTTCTTATTCTGATGTGTTTGAATTGGGTTTCCTTAAAGCTTGGAAAAAGTTTACGCTCAATCCTTCTGTTTATTATCAATGGGAGAGTGGTTACATTCAGGATTTTACTTATCGTGAAAATGATATATTTTTTACAACGCCTATTAATATTCAGCATGAAATACGAAGTGGTATAGAACTTTCGACATTATATAATCCGTTAAAATGGCTTCAGGTAAATTTAGAAATGAATTTTTATCATTTCACTCAAAAAGGAAGTTATCAGGAAGAAAACCTTGATTATAGCGGAAAAACTTTTACGGGACGTTTAAGTACTCAGGTTAAACTTCCGTCAAAGTTCAGTTTTCAGGGGCGATATAATTTTCGTGGCGCACAGCAAAATGCGCAAACAAGAAATGATGCACTACAATCGCTTGATTTTGGCTTAAGCAAAATTTTATTAAAGGATAAAGCCACTATCGTATTTGATGTAACAAATGCTTTTGACTTACGCCAAAATAAAAGTACAACAACTGGTACAGATTATTATATTACCGAAAACAGTATTCCAAATGCAGCCCGTTACCGACTTAGTTTTGTGTATCGTTTTAATTTAACAGATCCAAAAGCAATCAGGCAGGCGAGTAGTGCTAATCGTAATTAATAGACTAATTTAATTCATGAGCAAAGTTTGAACAATCAGATAAAGACATTATTTTTATATCCTTCCCAACCTTTTTTCAATTTCGTGCATCTATATATTTATAAGAAGAAATTTTCTTTAAAGATTTTTATTTCGTTGTTAATGGAATGGAATAATTATTGTTTTTTTACTTCTTATAACATAAAAAGGTTTTCACACTTTAAATTGTCTAAGGCAAATCTTCAGTACCTCATTTTTACTATAAATGATTATTAAATAAATTTCATGAAAAATATTCTGTTACTACTTCTTACAGGTTTGATTATTAGCTGTACACAAAAGCAAAATATTCCTGAAAGCTTAGGTTATAAATCCTTTTATAAGGGTTTTAATGAGGTTAAACATGATTCGTCAATAACAGATTTAAGAGGGAATTGGAATGCAAATGAATTAATATTAAGTGATGAAACAAAAGAATATTTTTTGTTCCCTCAAGCCCCGGATGGGTATAATATTGGAAACCATATTACATTAAATCCGGATCAAACTTTTACAAGTTTTTATAGTGCAGAATGTGGAAATGATTGTTTTACTAATAGTAAAGGTAAATACAAAATTATAGACAAAAATTACATTTGTTTTTATCTCGAAAAAATTACCAAAAGCGGCGATTGTTCAGGAAGTTCTACACCTAATAGAGATCTAGGGTTATACTATTATTATAAAAAAGATAAAATGTTCTGCCTGTTAAAAAGCAGCGGTAACTTAACACAAGATAAAAATAATGTAATCTATCGTGACCTGATTATTGCCAAAAGAGCCGAAATTGAAAAGTTTTATAAAAATCATGGCAGTTTAAATCATTTTATGTTTGATTGGAAACGAACAAATTATACAGATGAAACACCAATCGTTGCATTTTGTATGGCCGAGAACAAAATCAAAAATTACGAACTGCTGTATTATGATAAAGGAGACAGATATTCTACAATGGCTATTGCATTGGTAAAAGTAGATGGTAAATTTCGTTATGTAATATATGATACTTGGGGCGACCCAATGGTTAGTTTATACAATGATGCTGAAATTCAGCAAACAGATCAGTTTATTGAGAAAATTGATACTGACAAATCTTTACAAATTAAAAGTTTCAAGCCGAAAAATAAGTTAGGAAGAACTCTCTCTGATAAAGAAACCATAACTGTATCAAAAAAGGGAAATGAAATTTATAAAGTTATATATGAAAATTATCCTAAAGACACTGAACATATAGGTGTTTTTACTTTAACGGTTTATTATCAAAATTCGGTACCGTTATATATTGATTTTCAAAATGCTTTTATTGGAATTGAAAATAAAAGAATGGATAAAACAGGACTTTATATTTTGGACTGGGAAAATAATAAAGTAGGTGTAAAAGTAATTAATGGAGATGGATATTATGTTTCTATTGAATGGATTAAAACAAAAATAGATCAAATCATGGATGAAATTGAACAACAAAATACCAAGTAAAAATTTCAAAAAAAACAATACTATTTTATTAAAACAGCATGAAAAAAATACTACTAGCCATATTTGTCTTAATGCCTTTAATTGGTTTTTCTCAAAATAGCGAAGCATTGAGAGAACAAGCTATACAATTTTTCAATGAAGGAAAACTTAAGGAATCACTAGCAAGTTTTGAAAAAATACAAGACAAAGAAACACTTGAAAACACTAATGTAAATATATGGAAAGAGCATATTTTAGACATTCAAAACCTGAAGTTTGTACCAAACCAAAACTATAAAAATTCTGGAATTGTTAGCGTAAAAACAGGTTTATTAGAACATTATGGAGTTTATAATGCCACTGAAAAGCAATTTGTAATCCCGCCAGTTTATGATAAAATTTATTTTATGAACGGCTATAGTTATGAAAATGGTTTTCTGGTTCATAAAGCAAATAAAACAGGATTATGTAATGCTGAGGGAAAATTAATTATTCCGTTGGGGAATCATACTATACTATTTCGAGCATACAGCAGACTCATTAATATTAAGCAATTTGACAACAGCGAGTTGTCTAACGAACCGCAATATGCTATTTATGATTTGAATGGGAAATTATTACTTGAAAATGCTGAGATCATTTATGATTATATTAATCCTTTTATTATCATAAAAAACAATAAAAACCAGTTTGAGTTGTATGATATAGAGAAAAATAAAATCGTTTTAGACAATTGTTCTGAAATTAAGGGCGTTCCGTTTGATTACAGCAAAGATTTTGATTTTGTTTTGGTTCGAAAGGACAATCAGAGTTTCTTTTTCAATGTAAAAACCAATGTGCTTGAACCAAATCCTGATTTTGAAACTGTAATAGATATTGAATCGGAAGATTTGCGACTAGCCACTTATATTCTTAATCTAAAAAATGGGATTAAAGAAGAATCAGAATACGAAAAATATTTTTTTGTAAAGAAGAATAATAAAACAGGAATTTATAATCTGAAACAAAGAAAATTTTTGTTTACGGCTGTTTACGATTCGATTTCACCTTTATTGAATTGTCTCAATGAAAATGAATGGAAAAATCTTATTTATAACGAACCTGTAACAAAAGCTTTAGCATATAATATTGAAGGGCTAAGAAATAATCTGGCCTTTTTTGTATTTTCTAAAAATGGCAAGTATGGCGTAAAAAACATTTATGGTGATAAACGATTAGAATCTGAATATGATGAAGTTGATCTTTCTTCAAGAATTTTAATTTTTAGAAAAGGAAAAAAATGGGGTTTCTTAGGCCGAGACAATGAATTAATCAAGCCGAAATTTGATTATGTTGAAGGAGATGGTAATAACGCCAAAGTTTTTCTTGACGGAAAACAGTATATCTATCAATATAATTATACTAAGAAAAAATATTATATCACCAAACCTAAAAAAGAAGAAGAGGATGATCCTGAACGCAAAGCAGAACGTGAATTAGATCGAAAAAGAAAGGATCCTAATTTTATTGAATACTCAGATTTAGATTATGACGGTGATGATGATAGAGAAATTAAAAGAAAAATGATCAAAAAAGGCAATCTGTATGGTATTGCCGATTTAAAGAATAAAGTAATTATTCCGCCAATTTATAAAGTTATTTATCTGGATGGAGATAAATTCCTTATACAAACTAATGATGAATGTGGAGGTTTGCTGGATCTTGATGGAAAAGAACTTATTCCGTTTGTCTATAGAGGAACAAATCGTTTGAGAAATAATTTGTACAAAGTTTATGATGGGCTCAAAACCGGCATATATGATATTGTTGCCAAAAAAGAAATAATCCCTCCCTTATATAAGGATGTACAAGCCATTAATGATGAGCTGTTTTTAGTCATGAATGATCAGGAATTATATGGTATTCTTAACAAGGAAAACAAAATAATTTACCCATTCGTAATACAGCCTTATAGCCTGAGTAATTGGAGATTATCTTCTAATGATTTTTTGGTTGTGTCAAGATTTAAAGATTTAGAGTTTTCAGTTGCTTCGTTAATTAGAGTAACCAACGGAAAAGCTACAGATGTATTTGATAAAGAAATACTTTCTAATTGCTTTTTAGGTTACTCCAAAAGAATATTATTGAAAGAAAATAATACAATTCGTTTTTATGATTTATCAAAAGGTGAATTTTTAGATCAGCAATTCAAGGAAAGTATTTATGTAAAAGAATCAGATTGCTATTTATTAAAAAAAGACGAACTTTTTGAATATCAAATTTGTAGTTCAAAAGATTTAATCAAAAGAACAACTCCTGTCGTTGCTCAATGGAACGGATACTCGTTGTATGAGGAGAATAATAAAATGGGAATTATCAATAAAATGGGAGAAAAATCAAAAGCAGCTTTTCCAAAAGTTTTGTTTTTAAATTATGTTCCACAACCCAAAACGTTGTTTAAATATTATTTAAGCACAAAATCTGAGCGAAACGGTTTGATTGATTTTGAAGGAAATGTCGTTGTAGAAGCAGAAAAGTATGATGATATTAGGCCAATAAGCAAGTCAGAAATTGGTTTGTATTATCCAAATAATGAATTTACAGCCGAAGAAATTAGTTACATCTTTGCGTGTACTGAAAAATCAGATTCAGAATATGATATCATCGATTATATTTCTTTAAGCGGGAGAAAAATTGCCACTCAAAAAATAGAAAAAGGGTATAAATGGTACTACATTCGAAACCCAAAAGGGCTGCTGCTTTTTAAATCAAATGATTCTGTTCAAATGTTTGATTTAAAAGCAGGTAAAACAATATTGAAAACAAAAAGCGTTTCAATGGATGGGGATTATACTCGAAATATTTTTACTAATTTATATTATACTGATGAAAAATCGGGACAAAAAGAAAGAAGGGTACAACTCATAAACAGCAGCGGAACTATTATAGCAGATGAAAGTTATAACTCTGATGATGAGCGAATCGATCACAGAAAGTATGACTATAGCAGCATCAAAACGTGGGAAAATCCATTGATTACTAAAAGAGATAATAAATACGGTTTAGTAACTTTTGAAAATAAAGTATTATATCCATTTGTTTGCGATACCATCAGTCATATAGAAAACAGAGTCTGGAATTATAATTATTTTTTTCTGGAAGCAGAAAAAAACGGTAAAAAAGGAATATTAGACACCAAAGGACAAGTTTTGTTTGACATTAAATACGATCAATTTGAATGGGTGAATTTGTTTGAAAGTAAAGGTAACCGCGATGATGAAAGACTTCTTTCGGCCAGAACATTTAATATAATCGTTAAAGAAAAAGGTAAATATGGACTTTTAGACAACCAGTTAAATCCAATTTTAGAAACAGATTTTGATCATATTCAAATAGGCAGTAAAATAATTACGAGTGTGATAATTGCCAGAAAAAAGGACAATTCAATTGTTTTTGACCGTACAGGCCTTTATAAGTTTAAGGTGAAATGTGATTCTCTTCGTGAAAATTATAAACTGGATTACTTCGAAATTTTTAAAGATGGTAAACAAGGGATTTTAGATAATAAAGGGAATTTAATTTTCGATTATAAATATCCTAATGTTCAAAAAATAGAAATTGATAATTTGTTTATAATTCAAAAAGACAATAAGCAATATCTCATTGATGATAATGGAAAAATTATATCTGATGGTTTTACAGAAATCAAAACATTAGAGTACGACAGCAAGGAAAATTATAATTCTAAATTTTATTGTATTCTTACCAAAAATCAGAATAATAAAGTGGGGATGATCGATCAAAAAGGAAATACAATAATCCCGAATGAATATGATGCAATCAAAGAAATTAGTGATTTAAGATATATTCACGCCATTAAAGATGACAAGTATGGTATTATAGATTTTAATAACAATATAGTTTTGCCATTTAAATTTACAGATAGAATATATTATAATTACAATAATAAGTATTTTGATTGCGATATAGAAGATGCCGAATTTGTAATTACGCCTCAGAATATTATATTAGAAGAAAGACATTCAAGATAATATAATAAACTTTACTGAAAATAAAAACGACTGCATTTGCCAAATGACAAATGCAGTCGTTTTTTGTTCCCATACTTTTACATTATGATTAATTTGAAATAATTAAAAAATGGTAAAAACAGTTTTGGTAACAGGAGCTTCAGCAGGAATAGGCAGAGCTACAGCTATTTACTTAGCACAAAGAGGATACAAAGTATATGGTGCAGCACGAAGAGTAGAACTTCTGCATGATTTAGAAGAATACGGCGTGAAAGCAATTGCTTTGGATGTAACAGACGACAACAGTATCTTGTCATGCATAAGTACTATTTTGAATCAGGATTCTCGGATTGATGTCTTAATAAACAATGCCGGTTTGGGATCTTATGGAGCATTAGAAGATGTGTCGATGGCAGAAGCAAAAAATCAAATGGAAATTAACCTTTTTGGTGCTGCACGTTTAATACAATTGGTACTACCTGAAATGCGAAAAAATAAATTTGGAAAAATCGTAAATATTTCTTCCATTGGCGGTAAAGTCGGGCTCCCGCTGGGAAGTTGGTATCATGCCAGTAAGTTTGCTATTGAGGGACTAAGTGACTGCCTGCGCAACGAAGTAAAACAATTTGGCATAGATGTAATCGTTATTGAACCGGGCGGAACAAAATCAGAAATGATCCAGAATGGAACTGCCGATTTAATGCGTATTTCCGGGAAAACAGTATACAAAAATTTAGCAAATGCAGTCGCAAAATCGTATGCCGCTCAAAAAGAAAAAGCAATTGAAGCTGTAGAAATTGCAAAATTAATTGCAAAAGGTATAGAATCAAAATCACCAAAAACGCGTTACATTGCAAGTAATGCAAAACCATTTTTATTTATTAAAAAAATGGTATCGGATAAATTATTTGATAAATTAGTGATGAGTCAAATGAAATAACTATGGAAACCTTAATTAACTATTTATTGCAATTTGGAAATTTGAACAATCATCAAATTGAATTGATTAAAAGCAAGCTTGTTTTCAGAGAAATTAAAAAAGAGGAGTATTACCATCAAGCCGGCAAGATACCCACTGAAATTATTTTTTTAACAGAAGGAATTATGCGAGTCTGTTATTACAATCACAAGGGAGATGAAATTACCAAATATTTTATTGACGAAAATAATTTTCTGGCTGACATAAATAGTTATAATCTTGAAATTCCATCTACAGAATATGTTCAGGCAGTTACGGACTGTAAATATTTTGTGCTTTCCAAAAATGCAATGAAAGAATTGTCATCCACAATAATTGAGTGGGATAAAATTATAGCAAAAATTACGGCTAAAGGACTAGCTGACAAAGTCAATAGAATCAGCCCTATGATGACTGAGGGAGCCAAGGAGCGATATCATAAATTTTTAAACAACTTTCCAGCTCAGGCAGAAAGAATACCGCTTTCTTATTTAGCTTCCTATTTAGGGATTACACAATCTTCCTTAAGCCGAATAAGAAGAGCATCATTTGATACGAAAGAAGATCAAGATGAGAAGAAATTACGTAAATAAAGTTTAATTGTTATTGGCAGCTTTTTCAACTACAAACAATCTTTCATTAAAATGTTTGAAGATAAAAAAACGGGACAAAAGATGAATATCATCTTTTGTCCCGTTTTTTTTGGATTAAGAGGAGTCTCTAAATTCAAATCTAAACTTTACAATTTTACTTTGTGAAAGTTGGTAATAAGGTAACAATATAACTATAATGACTTTTGCTTAATAATAGATTTATTTCTAAGTAAAGCCTTGTAAGGAATTCTAAAGCTTTGATTTGAGTTTTTTGTTCTCATGCTCCAGTTTTTCAATGTATTTTTTCATTATAATAAATGTAAAGTCAGAACTATCTTTTTCAGTATGAAGGTTTCCACCATTGTTTTTCTCGTTTTGATAAATTAAATCAATATTTTCATCAGGTTCGTAAATTAGAGCTACATCAGAATCAAGAATTTTTGCAAGTTTATTCCATTCAGAAGCAGTAATTTTAGTGGTGCCCCGTTCACGTCTGCTGTACTGTGATTGAGATATTCCCAATTGGTATCCAATTTCTTCCTGAGTAAAATTCTTCTCGATACGTTTTAAAGTTAACTTCTTTTTGATCATTTTTTTTGTGGTTTTTGTTTTGTAAGTGGTTATTTAAATTAGTTTACTAATCTTAATTAGGAGGTATTATTTTTCATACATTTTTGTAAAAATATATAATTTAGAACTATTCTTTTTAGGGTTTATGTATAAAAAACACTACAAAAACACTACAAAACCACGTCTTACAAGAAAGGAATGTTAGTAAAAGATTTTTTTTCAATGGCTTGATGATAGTGAGTAATGACTCTTTTGAATTCTATGAAATGTATTATGCTGTGATATGCATAAAATATGCTCATTATCACATAGGAAAAAAGGTGTTAAATATTCATTTTTGACAAAGTTATTTTTCAATGAAATTCAAGTGCACGTGAAAAATTGGAAAGTAATCCTATTTTATTAACATTTTAAAAACATTAAAATGAAAAAAAACCAGAAATTAAAAATTAGTAAAGAAACTGTAAAATCAGTTTTAGACAAGAAAGAAATGAGCTCTATAATTGGAGGATATTTCTTTTCGATCTTTGGATGTTCACAAAGTTTATGTGTTTCTCACGGCTGCAGACCTGATCAGATTGGGTTTACAGTTAACAGCTACCAATGCTGTTCACCAAAGTAAATTTTTATGGCTGTATCATATCGATACAGCCTTTAAATAGTATTTCAGACTAATTTTAATACGGTAACTATGTTGGATGATTTATTAGTTAAATTAAGTAAGATCAAAAGGGCAAAATTTAAAAACAGTGTTTCAAAAGAACCCATGCTGACCATCATTGAACAATTGGAAAATTTATATGATGAATCAGAGAGCAGCTTTTTAAACGACCTTGTAAGATGTCAGAAACTCATACTTATTTATACTAAAAATCTTGATTTTTCTCAGGCTCAGGAAATAATAACACTTTCTAAAAGTATATTAGGATGCTTAGAGGGTGAGGCCTTGATTTTAGGGAAAATTTTTGTATATCCGTCTTTTGCATATTACTTTAAAAAAATAAATAATCCTGCTTTGTCCAAGCGTTATGTAAGCCTTACCTTAAAGTACGACGATTATTTATCACATAAGTTCCCGGTGCTGCATCTGCATAAGTTTCATCATACATTAAACCTTCACCAGCTGCTTCTTGACCGAAAAGAATATAAAAAATGTGCCCAGTTATTTGCAGACCTTTTTATCTATCTCTACGAATTTAAATTAGATTCTAAATACGGAAGTTCTGGAGAGATTTATTTTCAAAAGATGTTGCCTAATATTACGGTTTCTCAAATTGCAGACGATTTTAGCAGGAGCTATTTTATTTGTATCTGGGAATATCCTGAAGTAGAAAGCTATTTTTTGAAGGATAAAAGGGTAAAAAAAATTCTTGATAACCGAGAGCAAAGAGACAGATACCTAAATGCTTTTATAGAATTTAATATTTTGCAAAAATTATTTTTTTCTAAAAAAGTCGATACACAGCTCATTCTGAATTTTTTTAATACGTATAATTTCTACCATTTTGATACTTATAAACTACTGATTTTAAAGAACCTTCTTTCTTATACAGAGGATTTAATCGCAAAGAATAAAATATTAGCATTTATAGAAGGTAAACTAAATTTTAAGGAACCACAGTTTCTTTTAGAAAGACTTCGCCACTCATAGCATAATTATGAATAAATTTTTAATTCGAACACCACTGTATTCTACGGAATATTTAAATATTTTATTTGAAGAGGATAACCCAACAGAATATATTTATGGCTTTTTTCTGGAAAACATTATTTTTCAGGAAGCAATATATCTCAATTCAAGAGTTTTATACCGTCAGGCATTAAAATATGCTCATGAGAATAATCCTCTCGATAGTAAAAAAAGAAAGAAAGCAGCTAATGCTTTAATACGTTATTTTTTAAGGATGTCTTACAGGGCAACACCTTTTGGATTATCGGCCGGTATTTCGCTGGCTGCTTATAAAGAAAGCAGCACTTTAAAAAAAATAACCTATAAACACCGCAGCGTTAAAATTGACAGCGCGGTAATTTCTGCTATTTTAAAAAAATTAAACAGTGACATAAATATTAGGGAAGCCTTTACTTTTTACTCCAACAATACTCTTTTTTTAAAGGACAGCAGTTATCGTTTTTTTGAAAAAAATGATTTAAAAAGTAGTTTTGACTTTTCACTGACAAAAGTTGAAACTAATGATTTTTTAGATGAGATTTTACAAATTTGCAGTTCTGGCGCAACAATTAAGGATATTAGAACTTTGCTTCAAAGCGATGAGGAATTGGAACTGGATGAAATTGAAGAATTTATTGAAGAGCTCATTAACTCACAATTAATTGTGAGCAACCTGCAGTATGATGTTCTTAATGTAAATTTTGAGGAAGATTTGCTGGCCAGACTCAAAGAGTTCAATAAAAAAAACAGTAACGAAAATCTACAAACTGTTATAACGCTTTTAAGCCGTACCAAAGAATTATGCTTAGAATTAGAAAACTTAGAATTAGAATCTGATCAAAGCTTTGAGCTGATTAAAGAACTTGATTTTTTATTAGATGATTACAATGACAGCGAAAGCACTGCTGTACAAGTTGACCTGATACAGGAAAGCAATTTTTCGTTACCCATTAAGGTAAAAAAGAATATCGAAAAGAATATCAGCGTATTTCACAAATTAAATTCCCAGATCAATAAAAGAAAAAAGCTGACCGAATTCAAGAGGGAATTTTTGAACAGATATGGTAAGAGAGCGGTTTCATTATTGGAAGTTTTAGACTTAGAAATAGGAATTGGTTATCCGTTAAATGTAAAAGTAAATGCTAAATCAAGTTTGCTTCAGAACGTTCAGGTAGTAGAAAAGCATATCCCGCAGGATGATAAGATAAATGAATGGGATAAATTTCTTCTGGAAAAATATGAGCAGTATTTAAGTAATAAAACGAGCATTATTTCTATAAATGCAGCTGACTTAAATTTTATCGATCCGGTTAATACAGGACAAATCCAGTCTATGCTTTTTTCTGCACAGCTTTATGAAAAGGCAACAGATGAATATGAGTATTTTGTAAGTGCTATCAGAAAAGGTACTGCGCAGTTTAGTGCAGGAAGATTTGCTTACCGAAATACGGAGATGAATAATTATATGAATGAAGTGGCAGATTATGAGAAAAAGCAGTTATCTGATAACCAGGTTTATGCAGAAGTAAAACATTATTCTCAGCCAAGACTGGGCAATATCAGCCAAAGACCTAATCATTATGATTATTTTATTCCCATTTATGACAGCAGCTGCGAGGCATCAGATTTTGAAATCGCATTATCAGACCTATATCTTTACATTGAGGACGATACTGTGATTTTATATTCTTTTAAATTAAATAAACAGGTTATTCCAAAATTAAGCTGCGCCCAAAACACGGCACTTTTAACTTGTTCTATATATAATTTTCTGGGAGAAATAATGAATGATAGTTTCATGACGTATTGGGACTGGGGTTTTTTAAAAAATAAGTTTCATTTACCAAGAGTGCAGTTTAAAGATTTTATTTTATCAAAAGAGCGCTGGATACTAAATCCAAGGTTAATTTATTCTGGAGCTAAAACTATTGCTGTTTTAAAAGATTTTATTTCTTCAAACTCGATCAAAAGGTATGTAACTTTAAATTCGGCAGGCGATAATTTTTTGCCTCTGGATTTAAAAAGCGAAATTTCGATCAATTTAATTCACGAAGAACTGCTTAAGGATAATATAATTACTCTCGAAGAATCTGTCAATTTAGTAAACAGTAAGTCGGCAGTTGAAAATAATTTTGGGAATACAACAAATGAAATTCACATACCAATATTGCCCGAAACAGCAGGCGGTTTAAAAAAATATGAGTTGGAAAAAATAAAAACATCTATCCAAAATAAGGACAGTTCTTATAAATTATTTCCAGATAAAAGTTCGCTTTATTTTAAAATTTATATTAAAAATGAACACGTCGATAAAATATTTATTGAAAAAATATTTTACCTTTTATCAGGATTAGTACAGCAGAAAAAATGTGATTATTATTTTTATATTAGATATAAAGACCCGGATTATCATTTTAGAATCAGGTTATTTTCGGAAAAGCTTGATATCGATTATATCGTGAATTGTATAAAAGAAGCATTTAAGGAAGAAATTGATTCTTTTATTGTAGATAAAATCCAGATAGATACCTATGAGCGGGAAACAGAACGATATGGTGGTGCAATGGGCATACAAGTATCTGAAAAAATGTTTTATTACGATTCTGTATGTGTGTTAGAAACATTATTGTGGATAGAAAAGAATGATAAAGAACAAGATAAGTGGTTAATCGCCATGCAGGGAGTACATCATTTGTTTCAGGATTTTTTGATAGCGCACAGTGACCGTATTAAAAAGCTGGAACAGCTCAGAGACTATTATTATGAAGAGGTTGCGAATAGATCAGAAGTAAACAAACAGGTTTTTTTCTTCTTTCAGGAAAATAAGGAAAGTATGGATTTGTATATGGACCCGGAAAAGTTCGAAAAACTTTTTTTTACTTTTTTTAAAACAAGATCTTCAAGGAATAAAGCGTGTATCGATGATTTAATTCAAAATAAAATAAGTTACAGTGTTGAAAATTATATACATATGTTTCTGAACCGTTTTTTTGAAAATAATCCAAACCAACAGGAATTAATAATTTATGATTTATTGATTCGCTATTATAAAACAGTATTTTTTAAATCTAAGAACTTATGAATAGAGGGCAGTTTTTTTTGATTTCGATTTTACTGCTCAGCCAGATAATGTTTTCTCAAAAAAACATTCATGGTAAAGTAATCGACTTAAAGACTAAAGAAATTTTAGCCTTTGTAAATATTGGAATCCCCAATGAAAATATCGGAACTGTTTCTGATGAAAAGGGCAGATTTAATCTGAAGTTAAATGATACAATCAGTTTTAAAAAGGAAGTATTTTTCTCTTACATCGGTTACAAAACAAAAGCTGTTTCCCTTGCTTCGTTAGAAAGCTCAGGTGAAGCCGTTATTGAACTCGAAAGAGATGTTAATGAACTTAAAGAAGTGGTTGTAAACCTAAAAATGCCAAAAGAAAAGAAAATAGGCAGAACAACAAAAGGATTAGGGCTGATGCATGCCAATTTTTACTCTTTTTATGAAAAAAATGTTGAAGACAGACTGAGTAAAGAAATGGGAATGAAAATGAAAATTAAAAAAGACTGCAGTATTGAAGGTCTTAATTTCAATATCACCTCGAATGAATTTAAATCACTGAAATTTAGATTGAACATTTATTCAGTAAAAAATAATCTGCCTCATGATTTACTGCTTAAAAAAGATATCATTTTTGAAATAAAAAATGGCTTTTTGGGATGGTACAATGTAAACCTTAAAAATGAGGATATATTTATTGGAAAAGAAAATGAAGAGATTGCAGTAACGATTCAGTGGATTGCCAGTGAAAAAATGAATGACAGCAGTAAATTCTTTTCTATTTCTACTGCAGCATCACCCGGCGCTATTTCTTATTATAGGGAGAAAGGATTTGACAGCTGGAAAAAAGGAAGCTCTAATTTAAGTTTTTATTTAAACGCAATGTGTAATTAATGCTATGATGCAGGAAAAAAATATAACTTTAGAAAGTGCTGATATCCAGAATCTGGCAGATGAGATAATTCTGGAATTAATAAACAGTATTTCAGATGCTGATCATACTATAACGCACGGTAAACCCGGGATTTTAATAGCATTGTCGTATTACAGTTGTTTTCATTTAAATCCAGCCTATAAAAAAAAGGTCGACAATGCCATACAAAAATGTATAAACGGCATTTTAAATGATATTGAAACGAAACATCTGGACAGTTCTCTGGCTTTTGGCCTCGGAGGAATTACTTATGCACTCCAGACGGCTTATCAGCTTAATCAAAAAGATAAAATTGATCCGGACTGGTTTGACGATCTAAATACACTTCTGGCAGAAAGCACGGCGCGTTTTCTAGAAATTTTCGATTTTGATTTTTTTAGAGGAGCTTCAGGATTAATCACTTATATACTTAAATTCTATCCGGAAAAAGAACTTTTGTCAAAATTTGTTACCACATTATATGAGAAAGCTGTATGGGATGGAGACGGCTGTTACTGGATATTTTATTCCTTTGATCCGGTAAACAAAACATTTACCTATCGGGAAGAACTGGTCAATCTTGGATTAGCTCATGGGATATCAGGAATTATAAGTGTCTTGTCTGAGTTGTACAAAAAAGGTATTGCACAAAATGAATGTTATAAAATGATTGAAGGTGCTATTAATTACCTGAGAAAAATTCAAAGTAATGAACATCTGAGCCAATTTCCACCCATATTTAATCTCAACAGCACCTCTCAGGAAGAAAGTCGTTTAGGGTGGTGTTATGGTGATTCTGCTTTAGGGCTTTGTATTTTGAAGGCTGCAAAATATTGTAAAAATGAATCCTGGTATACCTTTGGAGAGGAAATTTGCAGGAAATCTGCCGAAAGAAAAATAAATGAATCCCTTTTAGAGGAACATGGTATCTGCCACGGTTATTTTGGAACAATGCATATTTACAATAAACTGTTTGAAAATACAGGAAAAAGTGTGTACAAAGAAGCAAAAGAATACTGGTTTGATACAGGAATTGCAGAAAGAGATTTTAATCTTAATTCTTTAGGCTTTTACCAAACCGATTACAACGCAGAGTACAAACCAGAAAAAAGAGTAACCTATGGATTACTGCAGGGACTCTCGGGCATATTACTTTGTCTGCTTTCTTATAATGGAACTCAATACCCCTGGGATGATCTTTTGCTAATGAGCATTGAAGAGTAACGAGGAATTTTGTTTGCCGTTATTGCCTTCATCGTCAAATAATTTGCAGGAATATAAATTTATTATTTTAAAAAAAAACAAGGGCTCATCAGCTTTCTTGTCTAGTGCTGCTTTGCAGTATTTACAGCTTAATTTGAGAGTCAGAACATAACATTATAATCTTTGATTTATGAAAAAAATTGCTTTAGTTAATTGTTACATCGGGAAATTTCCATGGTTTTTTAATTTTTTCTTGAAATCCTGTGAGTTTAATCCAACTGTAGATTTTTTTATTTTAACAGATAATGTCCTTGATTACGAAGTACCTCATAATGTAAAAATTATTCCTTTTACATTAGATGATTTTAATACGCTGGCAACAGCAAAACTTGGCTTTGAAGTGAATTTAAACAAGCCTTATAAACTTTGTGATTTTAAACCGGCTTATGGATTTCTGTTTTCAGAATATTTAGAAGATTATGATTTTTGGGGAATAACAGATATAGACGTTGTTTACGGCAGAATCAGGGAGTTTATGACGGAAGAAGTTTTGGAAGAATTTGATATTGTGTGTGTAAGACATGATTTTATAACAGCCTGCTGTATGCTTTTTAGAAACACAGACTATATTAATACATTATTTAAAAAAAGCAGGGATTATGAAATGATTTTCACAACTCCTAAAAATTATGCTTTTGACGAAACTAATTTTGAACAGTCTGCTATTAAAGAAAAAGAAGATATTTTTAATATACAGTGCGAAATTGAAACCATGCAGCACATTATACTTCAGGAAGAAAATCAAGGTAAATTAAAAGCCCATTTTGATTTTTTAATTTGTGAAGGAACCGCAGGAAGACTAAAATGGGAAAACGGAATGTTTTGTTATCACGACAAACTGGAAATATTATTATATCATCTGCTAAATTATAAAGGAAATATTTTTTCTAATAATGTGATGAAGTGGGACTTAATTCCAGA
Organism: Flavobacterium sp. 2755; assembly: GCF_031455715.1. Classification (NCBI taxonomy): domain Bacteria; kingdom Pseudomonadati; phylum Bacteroidota; class Flavobacteriia; order Flavobacteriales; family Flavobacteriaceae; genus Flavobacterium; species Flavobacterium sp. 2755. The sequence goes on along the minus strand of NZ_JAVDTG010000004.1, from coordinate 46,177 downwards.
TGTTTTTTACATTGACAAACACGACTACAGAAAAAACAATGCACTTTTTTCGCTTCTCAATCTTTTGTATTACGATCGTATTAAACCATCATTTTGGAGATTGGCCAAACGCATTGATGCTTTTTTTACTATAAACGTATTTAAAAACAAGCTTACTTGTATTGATGAAGGAGAATATCTTTATTATTTAAGTAAAGTAAAAATCATAATTAAAAAAGGGGACGAAGGAGAAAATTATTTAAAACTGGGTGATTTAGACGAAGTTTTACTGTACAGAATGACGTTTAATAAAAACTATTTTTTTGCAGAAAAACTGTCATTCATTTTCAGGTTAGAAAATGCCAGTAACGATACCTACAAAAGATTTAGTTTAATATCTGATGAGGGTTACGGCAACACTTATAATAAACTGGAAAATTAAGCAGCGCTTGAGAAAATTTATACATTACAAGCAAACAGATTATAAGGATTGCGGTCCCACATGTTTAAAAATAATTGCTAAATATTACGGCAGGAATTTCAATATTCAGAAACTTAGAGAGATAAGCGAAACAACCCGTGAGGGAAGTAACCTGCTTTTGTTAAGTGATGCCGCAGAAAAAATAGGTTTTAGAACACTGGGAGTAAGGCTCAATACCGATATGCTGGAAGATACAGTATTACCCTGTATCCTGCATTGGAACAAGAATCATTATGTGGTGCTTTATAAAATAAAAAAGGGGGTTTATTATGTTTCTGATCCGGCTTTTGGCCTCATTCAATACAACCAGCAGGATTTTATTAAATTTTGGATAGGAAATAATGCAGATGAATCTACAGAAGAAGGAATTGCATTATTGATAGAAACGACTCCCAAATTCTTTCAGTCAGATGTAGATAAAGAAGAAAACAAAGGATTTGGATTTGGTTTAATAACACAATATGTACTGCGCTACAAATCTTTTTTAATTCAGCTCAGCATAGGTTTATTGGCGAGTAGTTTACTGCAGCTTATTTTTCCTTTCCTTACACAGAGTATTGTTGATGTTGGTATTCAAAACCAAAATATCAACTTTATTTATCTTGTCCTTTTTGGGCAGCTGTTTCTTTTTGCAGGAAGAACAGGTTTGGAATTTATTAGAAGCTGGATATTATTACATCTTTCTACCAGAATAAATATTTCCCTGATCTCTGATTTTTTTATCAAATTAATGAACCTGCCTATTTCTTTTTTTGATGTAAGAATGACCGGAGATATTATGCAGCGTATAAACGATCATCACCGCATAGAAAAAATATTGACAACCTCTTCCTTAAATGTATTGTTTTCAGTAATAAATATGTTTGTAATGGGAGCTGTTCTGGCATACTATAATCTCCAGGTATTTTGTGTTTTTTTCGCAGGAAGTATTCTTTATTTCGGATGGATTACACTTTTTCTAAAACGAAGAAAAGAACTCGATTATAAACGTTTTGCAGAGGTGAGTCAGGAGCAGGGCAAAGTAATGGAACTGATTAATGGTATGCAGGAAATAAAACTCCATAATGCCGAAAAGCAAAAACGATGGGGATGGGAATTTATTCAGGCGCGCTTGTTCCGGGTTTCTATAAAAGGTTTAGTGCTGGAACAAACCCAGACCATTGGTTCATCAGTAATTAATGAATTGAAGAACATTTTTATTGTCTTTCTTTCGGCAAAACTCGTAATCGATGGAGTCATAACTCTGGGAATGATGATGGCAATAAGTTCTATTGTGGGAAGTTTAAACGGACCAATAGCCCAGCTTATTTCTTTTGTGCGGGAGTTACAGGATGCTAAAATTTCACTGGCCCGACTTTCTGAAATTCATGATAAAGAAGATGAACTCCAGCAGAAAATACATCAAACACATGATGTCCCTAAGGATAGCGATATTGTGATAAAAGATTTGTCCTATCGTTATCCAGGGGCAGATATTCCTGTTTTAGACCATTTAAATTTAATTATTCCAGCCCGTAAAGTAACGGCAATTGTAGGGGCAAGCGGAAGCGGAAAAACAACCTTAATGAAATTATTGCTAAAGTTTTACGATCCTCAAAATGGGCAGATTACTTTGGGGAGCACAGCGCTCAAAAACATTGCCCAGCAGTCATGGAGAGCTGCTATTGGCGCGGTAATGCAGGAAGGTTTTATTTTTAATGATACCATCGCTAATAATATTGCCGTAGGTGTCGATTTAATCGATAAGCAGCAGCTCGTTTATGCGGCAGATGTGGCTAATATTACAGAATACATTTTAGGACTGCCGCTGGGCTATAATACTAAAATTGGAAATGAAGGAGTTGGAATGAGTACGGGACAAAAACAGCGTTTGCTTATTGCCAGAGCAGTATACAAAAATCCCGAAATGCTGTTTTTTGATGAAGCCACCTCATCTCTGGATGCTAATAATGAAAAAGTTATTATGGGTAAACTAGATACTTTTTTTCAGGATAAAACGGTAGTTGTTATTGCCCACCGACTAAGTACAGTAATGAATGCTGATCAGATTGTGGTACTTGAAAAAGGAAAAATCATAGAAATAGGAAACCATTCTGCACTGGTAGAACAAAAAGGGAATTACTTTGAACTGGTTAAAAACCAGCTGCAATTAGGAAATTAAATATATGGCAGAGAACAAAATTACAATTGAATTAAGAACTGAAGAAGTTCAGGATATCCTTACCCGTATGCCGCATTGGATGATTCGCTGGGGAACATTTTTAATTTTTGGAATTATCATAATGCTTTTTTTTATTTCATGGTTTTTAAAATACCCTGATGTAGTAACTTCGGAGATTGTTATAACGACCAGAATCCCACCAGAGAAAATAGTTGCAAGAACTTCTGGAAGAATTGAAGCGGTTTTGATAAAAAATAAAACAGCGGTTGTAAAAAATACAACACTCGCTGTCATTGAAAATAGTGCAGATTATAAAGATGTTTTTGTTCTAAAAAAATGTGTGGATTCTTTTAATTTGAATGATACCCAAAAATTTCCATTTCATCTGCTAAAAAATGCACAGTTGGGAGACCTTGAAAATGCGTACGCAGTTTTTCAAAAAGCATGCACAGCTCAGGAATTAAATACGCAGTTTAAACCATTTGAAATAGAAAGTAAAGCCCAGCTTTCAGAAAGTATTCAAATAAAAGAACGGTTGAACCTGCTTGAACAGCAAAAATTAATTAACCAAAAAGAAATGCAACTTCAAAAAAATGAGATCAATCGCTTTGAGGTTTTATACAATAAAGGAATCATTTCTACACAGGATTTTGAAAGTAAAAAGCTAGGATATTTTCAGGCCGAAAAAAATTATAAAAACCTGCTTTCTTCCATTTCCCAATTAAAATCATCCTTAATTGATAACACAAAATTAAACCAGAACTCCCAGATAAATGGAACTACAGAAGCAGTAAATCTGGATCGAAATGTTATTCAGGCCTTTTATCAGCTTAAAAAAGCTATAAAAGACTGGGAACTTGCTTATACTTTAAAAACATCAGTTTCCGGAGTGGTAACTTTTTTACAGGTTTGGACTAATAATCAATCAATTGTAGCGGGAGATTATGTGTTTTCGATTATACCTCAATTAAAAAAAGAATATTTAGGCAGGATAAAAGCCTCAGCGTTAAATTCTGGAAAAATCAAAGTAGGACAGAAAGTGCAAATTAAACTATTTAACTTTCCTGATAAGGAATTTGGAGTTTTACAAGGAAAAGTAAATAATATTTCTTTGGTTCCGGATAAGGATGGAAACCTGCTTATTGATGTTTCAATGCCCAACGGACTCCAATCTTCCTATAAAAAACAAATTCCTTTTCAGCAGGAAATGAAAGGAACCGCAGGTATTATTACAGAAGATTTAAGGTTTTTAGAACGTATTCTGTATCAATTTAGGGAACTTTTTGAAACCGTATAAAAGTAGTCTGCAAAAAAGATTTCATGAAAATTACTCGGTAATTTCTGTAGAAATTCTTTTTTTATTATAACTGGAGGCCAGTTCAATAATTAAAAACATGCACATTGTTTTGTTTTTTGAATTTACTGCTTTTCCAAATTCAACATCTTCAACACAATAGTATTTAAAACCTTTAATTAATTCACCAGGAATTTTTAAATTTTCCATATAATATTTGTCTTCAAACATATATTCTAACTTGCGGAGTAAGATTTCTTTCTTTTCTACCTCCACATTTGCTTTTAAACTTTTTAATTCACCTGTTAGTAAATTAATAAACCCAACAACACCACCAGATCCTGAGTATAATTTTCGTTCGGCCGGCGTAAACTTCACCTGCCCCGGACGCACTATGCCAAGTTTCTCGGCAGTAATGTCTGCATATTCATTTATAATTACTTCTTTTAGTTCAATACCGGCAGCAGTCATATGTAAAGTAAAAAAGCTGGTTTTTAAATCCTCTGGCTTGATTTGTTTTACTAAAGTTTCATATTCGGCAGTAGAAAATTTTAAAATGTCGCCTTCTTTGGCAGCAATAGAAAAGTCTCCGTTTTGGTCAGAAATCGTACTCTGTTTACTTTTTGTATTTGTAATAGTAACACCTTCTAGCGGAGAGGTCTCAGAAAATATTTGGCCTGTAATAGTCTTTTCAACTTCTTCCTGTGCTGTAATAGACTGGAAAAATAATAGTAAGACAAATAAAAAAAGGAAATTATTCTTCAAGACTTATAGTGGTTTTTAAACTTTTCATTAATTAAAATAGAGATTCTAATATAGTAAAATTAATCAATCATCGTCATTTTATAAGTTTAAAATGATTAAAAAAAAAGCATTTCTGAAGAAATAGAATATGTTTTGTGACCTGCAGGACAAGTTATTAATGTTTAAAAGTTAGCATACAAAAAATATTACCTGCATAATTACAAAAGTTTACAGCGATAAACATAATTTTGTAATGCAGGAAGCAGCTAGCTTCTTACTATTACACTATGAACAATACATTTTCTGACAGTAACCAAATAAGAACAGTATCTACATTCTCTGATCTTGTAAATACCAATTTCAAAGGAGAAATGAATGCGCTATGCTGGCACAGAAATTTAGATGGTGATTTTAACGAAATTGTAACCAAGTTATCTTTAGAAGAAAATATAACCGAAGTTTCTCCCGAAGATCTAATCGCACTCCAACTCTCAAAAAAGGGAAATACAGCAAGAGAAATAATCTTAAATGATTTACAATTATTAACTGATTTTGGAGCTTCGCCTTCTCTTAATTTACTGAAGTGTTATGAACGTGATGATGAATTTGATTTCATATCTACAGATGTGTATTCGTTTCATGTTGATCGTTCGCCCATTGCAACAGATACTTTTTTATGTACCTATCACGGCGCGGCAAGTGATATTGTTTCTAATTCACAGGCAGAACAAAAAATCCTAATTCCCGAAATCCGGGCAAAGCTAAAAGAACTGCATGATGGATCAACGGAAGAATTCGAAGACTTTTTAAAGGAAAATTATTTTGATTTGCATTATCAGCTACATCAGGATGCAGAACCTATTAATTTAGGTTTAGGGCATCTTTGGCGTTTGGCTGTAGATCATCCAAAACAACAAGTGCTGCCTTGTATTCATAGAGCACCAATAGAAAATGAAGGGGAATATAGGTTGTTGTTGATTTGTTAGATATATCCTTAAAAAATATACAAGAATTAATTTGCTTGGTTTTCTGCAGCTTTTATTAATTCAATTCCTTTCATAATATATTGATCGGCAGTAAAATTTGATGTAGTTTCCTTAACATAGTGATCAATTTTTAAACCTTTTCCTTGCACACTCGTTCCATCAGGATAAAAGCCTCCCATAGCGGTAAATTGAAATTCTGTCTCATCAGGAAGTTTGAAAACGGCAATATTCATTGGAGCACCAGATGTCGTTTCACCTACAGTTATACAAGCAGGAGATGCCTGAATAGCCATACCAATATACTCAGCCTTACTTTGAGTGGCAGTATTTACTAACAGAATAATTTTTTTATTATAGTATTTTGAGTTTTTGCTGCCAGCTTTAAAAGGATCCATTATAATACTAATCGAAGGCTTACCAAAATTTGACAGCGAAGGTCTGTTTCTTAATGGAGAAAGAACTTTAATAAATTCTTTCCTGTCCGGATAGGTATATTCTGCAATATCTGAGCCCGAAATATTTTTCGGATAATTTCTTAAGTCTATTATAATCCCATTTGTATTAGAAAATGCTTCAAATGCTTTTTTTGTATCCTCTTTTGTAATTTTACTTAGATTTATATACCCAATATTATCATCAATGATTTGCCATTCTTTTTTATAGGAAAAAAATGGTAGATCAGAATAATCCTCATCTTTAGAAAAAGTCTTATAGAGATGAATATATTTTGTAGTAACAAAATCTTTTCTTTTTATCTTAACTTTAAGGCTATCTTCTTTATTGAACATTAAAAGTCTGGTCCAATATCTTAAATGATTTTCATTTGAAGAAGAAATCATTGACCCTGTCTTTTGCTTTCGAAATGATTTAATGTCTATATCATTAATTTCAACAATCAAATCCCCTAATTTCAAATCGTCTTTTTCTACCAATTTATTGAAAGTTCCTGTAACTACCAGAGTGTCATTAATATTCATTGTTGCGATTGGCGGCTTGAATTTAAATAGAGAATCTAATACTGTTTTTGAAAAATAATACGAATGTGAATCGTTAAGCGATACAATTAAATGGGTTTTTGCCAGCTCAAAATCTAATTGAGAATTAGCGTTTGCGAAATTGCCAACAAAATTTTCTAACTGGCTGTACCAGTTTTTATCCATTAAATATTTATTTACATAATGATATTGGATAACATTCCAAAAACTAAATAGTTCTAATAATCTGTGGCTTTTAATTTTATAGTCAAATGCTTTAAAGCCTTTTTCATTTTCAAAAGTCGGGATTCCGCCTTTTGAAGTATAGTAATTGCCTATACTTGTGTTGTTTTCTAATTTTTTTAATTTGGTGTAAAGTTCTTTGTTGGCTGAATACTGTTCAATCCAATTATAGTCAACATTTTTTATAAATAAATTATCCGTATTAGTATCGGTTTTTATTTTACTTTCTGGAATCGATAAAATAAAATTTAATAAAAATGCATCGAGATTTGTTTGCGTAATAACACTTTCAAGCTTATCAAAATTTTCGACAAATATTTCGTCCCAATTGTATTTTCCATTACTTACTTCAAAATGATGGTATTTCATTAATCCCCATACTAAACCAAATTGTTTATACTTTTCAGTAGTACTAATTACTTGTTTTTCCTGAGAAAGCATTTGCATAACAAAACAAAAGCAAAGCACAATTGCGAAAATATTTTTCTTGTTCATGAATGTTTTTTTAAAACTTAATGATCAATTATTCTTCTTTTAATTGATGTTGCAAAGTAGATTAATAACAATTAGAATAGGGGATAATAAAGTTCTTTTTTATGTACACAAAAATCCAGTTTATGTATTATAACCGCTGGATTAATTTGTGATAGAAATTTAAAACAATGCAACAGTAAGAACGTACTAATTGATATTAAAAATTTCAGCATTGAGCAAGTCTATTGAAGACAATTAATTGCGTACATTTGAGGTATGAACAAACAGACATCTTTTTCGGTATGTGGAGAATCATTGTTGGCTCCAATGCACATTTGCGGTTTTTTCGATTCCAGGGAACAACAATATGAGGTAATTATTCCTTATATTATGGAAGGTTTAGGAGCCAATGATAAAGTAATTAATATCCTTGAGGGAAACCGACATAGTGAGCATTGCCGTTGTCTGGCTGATAATGGAATATCTATTACTGAAAAACTGTTAAGTGGTCAATTAGAAGTATTGGCTTCTGAAAACACTTATATCAATGGCGGTGAGTTTGCTGCTGAAAAAATGTACAAAATGCTCGAACAAACTCTATTATCTGCTTCAAGAGCTGATTATGATAGCGTTAGAGCGTGCGGCGATATGGTTTGGGCTCTCAAAAACCTTCCCGGTACTGATGAACTTTTAGAGTATGAAGCCAAACTGAATTTGCTAACTCCACAACATTCAGTTTCACTAATTTGTATGTACGATATTAATAGTTTTAGCCCAAGTGCAATTACAGATGCATTACTTACACATCCTTACGTGATCAAGGGTGGAAAAATACGCAAAAATCCACATTATGTAGAACCTTTGGAATTGCTTTCTAGTATTTCGAATTCTCGATCTGGAGCGCTTAAATCTTAAGCGATTATTTTTGTTAGCCCAATCGTTAGAATAAGATTTTGATAGTGCGGATTACAAATCTGCACTATCGGAATCTTATTCTAAGCACTATGTAAATAATTAAGTCCTTGCTATTAGAGGAAGTTTTTTATTCGACATATACTAAATCTCCAGATTTATCTTTTCCAAAAACTTTATCCTTATCTTCGTCTTTGATAATATAGAAGTATCCTTTGAAATGCTCGTTCTTTGCGTCTATTTTTTCAATCTTTTTATTGTTTTTATCTACTTTAAGATATACCATATTTTCTTCCTTATCAAAAACAAGACTGTATCTAATGATTCTGTCTTTTAAATGCCAAGTGTAGATGTCAAAATTATTTTCAAAGAAGGCATTTTTGCTTTTTTTTGCTTTTCCATATTTTTTATCTAAAATATCAATTAAATCTTTAGATTGCTTCAAGTCTGTTTTATCTATCACTGCATGAATAAGTATTATCTTTCCACTTAAATCCGTTGCAAGATTAATAGCATTAAATTCGAATTCACAAAATTTAGCCATAGTATCTCTGCTGGAATAGCTTCGTTGTCTGTAATCAATTCGCACTTTTTTATTACCGTCATATGTTATTTCTGAAACTGTATCAACTTCTATAAGCTCATTTTTTATCTCGTAATATCCATGATACTTTTTACTTTTACTACTTTCAGGTAATAAAGTTGATAATTTGGTATTGAAATCAAAATCCTCTAATCTTAAAGATTCTTCAGCAAGTGATTTGGCACTTAGATTTCCTGTCCTTTGCAATTTGTAAATATCGATGCAAACAATAAAAGTAGGAATAAAATAATATTTTTAGTCATGATGTTTTGTGTTGTATTTTTATAATAATAAATATATTTTTTGCATTTAGGAACTTATTCTCGCGCTAGCGAGGGAAACTAACGTATTACTTCTAGAGGAGAATTAATACCTTTTTTATGGAACAAAACCATTTCAGTAAAACCATATTCGCCTTTATTTATAGATTCAAAAACAAACCCTGCTGGTTGATGTTTCGCTTGTAACGAAACGAGCTTATTACTTCCATAAAAGACGAGTTTGTAAAGCCTTTTATCGATTGATTCTATTTTTTCAGGCAGTCCATAAAAAATAGAATCCTTATTTTCTTTAATCTCATCAGAAGTCAAATAAAAACTTCTGTTATGCTCTATAGTTCGATCTTTATAAAATTTCTCATATTCTTTTTCATTTCTTGAATTATAAATAGATATTATTTTCTGTAAATGATTTTCTAATTCCTTTAACAACAAATCTTCATCATTTTTTTTTAAATCTATAGAATTTTCCCAACCTGCATTTTTATAAGGTACGTTCGCTATAAATGAATAAATATTTTCGTATAGTGGTAATTTCTTTTCTTTAAAATCAATCATAGGTATTTCATAAACCAAACTTCTGCCTAATGCCTCTATGTTTGCTTCTTTTGCAAAAATTTTCAATTCACAAGTTGCATATTTGAAGATATTTTCATCTTCTGTTGCAGACAATATCCTTACTTTGATTGATTGCTTTCCGCTACTAAGGATAGCATCATTTATTGGGTAATCTACAGCAACACCGTCACTTTTATAATGACTGAAAATAGGGGTCTCATTAATTAATATTTCTATAAAGCAATGAGCTGTTTTTATTTCTAGTTCATAAAATGGTTCATTTGTACTTTTCATCTTTTTAAAATTTTTGATACTGCTTTTCATTAAAAATTAAAAAATCAATATCCTTTTTTACTAATTTTTCTATCGAATTTTTTACGAAGGATTGGTTATAAACATTTAATTTTACGTAAGTACTTTTTATTATAGAAGTTTTGTCATTCATGGTATGTTTTTCTTTGCCTTCTGTATTGTCTCTTACTAGTTGTACTATTTTGTTCTCTGATTGCCATTGATACACTGATAAATCTCCAAATATTTTATTTTGTTTAAATTCAGATGCTTGATTTTCTTTTTTCAAATAATTAGCAAAATCCAAAATTTCAGACATTTTTCCATCATAAAAATTAATTGCTTCATAAGCATAAATTTTATTTTTTTCATCAGTTAATATAACCAATCCATCAAAGAAAAATTGATTGTTGTAATTAAATGGCCTTTTACCTAAAATTTTATTCCGTTGATTAGAAAAATGATATTTATACAGTTTTATGGTATCCGATTTTGAAAGATTTTCAATTTCTTTTTCTTCATTATTATTAACAATTGCTGTTTTCCAAACCTCTGTTTTCGAAATTAAATCAGAAATTTTTTCATTAAAGGACATTTTTGCCAAATCAAAACTCCCACAATCCTTACATATATGATCAGGATTTTTAATGTCTTGAGATTTAGCGCAGGACGTTAAAAATAAAAGAAGATTAAGTATCATCGTTTTTATTGTCGTTCTAATTATTTTTTTATAATTCATTTTCGTTAATTATTTTATTTTTTTGTTTTAAGACCTCAAAAAGACTTAGATTCAATCTACTATAAACTAATTTTATTTGAGAGAAATTACGATTGTCCGAGTTTTCATTCCAGAATAAACTCTTATTTAATGATATAGGTACATTTACATTTGTTAAATTATCTTTAATTTCATTTAAAATTAGACATAGATCATCATTCGAATAACTCATACTTATTAGATTTCTATTTCTATGAAAAAGCAGATAGATAGAATATATTATTTTATGAAAAAAGTGTTTTCCAAGGTTTTTATATTCAATAGGTTTAGATAGATACAAAACAATTTCATTATCATACGTTTCATTAACGTGCATTATAACAATAGCTTCAATATTTTCATAAGGTATTAGCTCCCTTATTCTTATAATTTTAGAATCAATAATTAATGAATAATTCTTGGTGTAAACTTTGATATCTTCTCCTTCCATTAATTGTTTTGGGTATAAGTTGTTTCGGGGCCATAAATTGTTTTAGGGCTGAGTACTATAAACTTCTCCTTGTATTGCTCATTAGGAGGGGAATTCATTTTTCTCTTATGTGCCATAATAACTACAGTAATTGTAATTTCTGCTCCTAACCATTTTACATCAACTTTTTTATAATTTCCCTTTCCTTTTTCTATTCCATGTTCCTCTGTATAACGAATTCCTGTAGTAGCCGCACCTTCTACTTTAAAAGTCTCTTGCTCTGCTTCATTAGTGGGAATTATATTGCCCTCCATTTGAGAAACATTTGCAATGAAAATAACTTCTTTTTTCTTTATTCCCGCTTTTATAGTAAATGTTAAATCCACGACTGCTTTTTGTTTTGTGTTGGGCGCAAACCCATCAATTTGATTATAAGATAATCCTATATCATAATTTAACGCCACACCAGTTTCTACAAGAATATATAAATCAAGTTTTGTAAGTTTCTTTACAAATTGGGCTCCCCACTTTATTATAGCACCTACAAGTCCACCAAATTTATCTGCATTTGAAACTAAATCCACGCCTATTTTTAAACCAATCAAAGGCTTAAAACCTGCCGCTCCTGTAAAATTTACGACAGGTTGTTTATTCCTTTTAGCATAATCATATTTCCATTTTAATAGAAATACAATCGCAGGTGAATCTATATCAAACGTTATTTTTTTTATGGCTGAAGTAGAAATAGCTGCAGAAGTAACATTATTTTCGTCACCTTTAAAAATTTCAGCAAATCCAGCAATAGCATTATAAGTGCCAATAATTTTTTCTATATTTCTTACAAAGTCTAAAGAGATTTGTTCATAAAAATCCCCTCCATTTATAGAATATTTTATATTTAACGAATACCCTACACCCCCTTTTTCTATTAGTTTTCCCGTTTGCTCCGCTTTGATTCCTTTAAACTGATATTCACCTAAACCTTGATTTAATCTTGTAAGCGTGGTATTTTCTGCTTTTACCCTAAAACCAGCCATTGTTGTAATAATGAAAGCCAGTTCCCATTCTATATCAGGTAATACCGTTAAGTTAAAATAATTTTGATGACGACAGGATAATGCATTTAATTTTATATGAGAATACCTAACTGTTTTAGAAAAGTTATTCGGTAAATAAAAATATTGCATCATGTCTGATCTTTCATAATCAAAATAAGCATTGCCTTCAATACTTTTAGGTTCATGTTTAGTAATAGAGATATTTTTAGAAAGCTTCAACTTATCAAAAGTGAAAATATTTTTTCCATGATCTTTAGGTTGGCCGTTATATATACATTCCTCCGTATCACTTTCTTCGTCAACTTTAATCGAGAATTTTTTAGGGTCAGATCCTAAAATTAATCCTACTTCAATATTAGGATTTTCGCTTACGCCTGGATCTTCTTTATAGAGTTCTAGTTTTTCGGTTTTATCACCCTTTTCGTATTCTAAATTAATTCCGGTATACTGACAATGATGAAAAGCCCCTACATTTGTTTCTACCTGTCCAACCAGCACCGGTTTATTACTTACTTCTTTTTCAGCGGTTAGTATTAAGCTATTTGCATCAATATTTAAATAGTTTCGTTCAAAACCTTCAAAAAAAGTACCTGTTTGCTTTGATTTTACTGTGCAGAATATTTGTAAGTTACTGCCAGCCAATTTCTCCCAATTTACATCTATTAGAACCTCTAGTTCAATTTTTTGCACATATTGCTCTTTTTCTACTATAGTATCAGTATTGATTTCATTACTTTTAGTTAACAAATCAGATACTCCTTCTTTACCTATCTCATTTTTTTTTATTTTAAATATATTTACTTCACCACGAAAAGTTTCTGATTCAAAAGCATTAAGGACATCGTTAGGGTCAAACAAGTCTCTGTCTATTAACTGTATATCTACCTCTTGTCCGTACATAGCCCGAGTATAAATATGCAAAATCACTTTAGACATAAAACCAACACTTCCTTTTATAGGCTCATAGTTAAAATCTGTCCATTCGGTTCGTATAATTTTAGGTGTTCCGTATGCCTGTACATATATTCCATAAGGAGTATTGCCAACGGCACCTTCTTTTTCGTGAAATGCTTCCAGCCAAGCCATACCACCGCCTTCTAAAAGTTTTGGGAATTGAATACTTTGCTTACCCGTATTTTTTATTTGATAAATTCCTTTGGTAAAAGACTTATTATGAGAAAGATTATTATAATCTAACTTTGATCCCACTAACTGCCAGCACCAATTTACATCATTGTATTTTTCTTCGAGCGCTTGAATAGCTTTATTTGCTTTTTCCCAATCCTGCATATTAGCATTATAGTTCTCTTCTAATTTTTTTTTGTCCCAGCCTTCTTCTGCATGCTGTTCCCATTTTTTTACAGCAAAGTCTCTGGCAGTATTTTTTCTTTTTTCTAATTTTTTTATTTCTTTTTCATCTTTTTCATATTCCGCTATAGTTACAAAAAAAGTTTCCGCCTGTTCTAAAACAAGGCTTCCCATCGCTTTATCATAGGTTTCTCTAAATGTTATTTTAGGAATAATATGCAGTTTATTATCATCCATACTATTTAAATATTAGGTATTTGTAATAATCCTATTTCATCAATGTTTAAGTTTAATGCTGGGTTAATTACTTTAATCACTTCTGGGTTAGCATTTTTAATATTCTGTTTGGTAACTTCTGTAATCTGCCCATGATTAATAATTTCTATACAAGGACTTCCTGCTACTGTACAAGTAGCTTTACTATTTTCTAATAAAGGTTTACCCTTATTGTCATTTAATGTAACTTTATCATAAAAGTTTTCCCATTTTGTAATTGCGGGCTTACAAGGATTATTGTTCATTTTTGCACAACTGCCAAAAGTGTTTTTTTCAAAAGTTTGCCCAATATCTTTGTGAGTTGCCGTTAATTTTGATTTTCCTTTGGCATCATTTATAAAACGTTTGGTTTGTGTTTTTACTTTCAACGTATCTGGTGTTGTACCAAACTGGCACTTGCAAGTTGCTCCCTGACATACTAAATGCACTTCGCTCATTTTTTGTTTTTTTTTGGTTACTAGAAATTATTTTATTTAAAAGCTTTATTTTTTTAAATCAATAGCGACCAACACACCATCAATTTCTGCTACGCAATTTTGTCCTGCATCTGTAATTGACAACATTCCTCTTTCTTTACAAAACAATACTGACTTTGTTGTAATATACTTGCCCTCTGTAATACCACAATTTGCAGACTTTCTCCAAGTCTTATCTAATGCTGTAAAGACACAAGTTTGTTTACTAAGTGTGCAAAAAATAAAATTGCCAATATTTAAATTACTTTCAAGCACCGGATTTTTATCATCAATTGTACATCCATAGTATGGTACTTCTAAAAAAGTTGAATCTGCACTACCATATTCACAATTTATTTTGGCTCCGTCTACTCCTATATATTTCATTATCTTTTTTACAATTAGAAATTATCGATTAAACTTTTAATCTTAATTAATGTTAGGTCCCCCAAAACGTATCCCAAAACCCTTTTTCATTTATTTCTTTTTCATTAATAACCTCTGCACTCCAATCTATTTTTTCTGATATTGGATTTAACATTTCTTGTTTTGGTTTTTTCTTTATTAGCTCATAAGTTTCAAACTCTACAGTAGATATAACATTGCTATTCTTTTTTGAATTTATAAAACCTGTAACAGAAAATATGGTTTTGTTATCGTGATGCAGTTTGTATAGAAAATCCATATTACTGCTGTTTTCTTTTTCTAATTTTCCAATTTCAAATTCAGATTTATTTAAATCTTTTTCCAAATCCTCTGAGTCATTTGCAAGCAATTGTTCAATACCTTTTCGCCTCAGACAAATTTTAGATGTTGAAGTCTGGAATTCATCAATAATTTGAAGTGTTTTTAATTGAGAGTCAGTTTTGGCAAATGATAGTTCTGAAGTGTATTTTTGGTATATAGGTGCAAAGTAAATTTGATAAAAAGGATGCTGGTTAAAGTTCCTTTTTAATAAAGATGCCGACATTATGTTTTTTTCGAAAGAAGCGATTAATTTAGCTATTTCATTACCTCTAAAATATTCAAGAATAGAAGGTTTTATTATCTCCCATCTTTTTTGAATCTCATCAATATTAACTATGTTGTCTATTTCGCCTTTATCATTTAAACGCAATAAAACAGGATATAAAGCCTTCGAAATTCTGTCGGCTAATTTTTCTATTACTAACTCCGAATCTTTGTTATTGATGTAAACTTGATTTATTAGAAATTTTACAATAGAAAAATTTCCATCTCTTTTTAGGAATTCTATTTGAGACGTAAAATGAATTTTATCTTTTACTAGATTATTTTCTTTGTACTGTATTATAGTTCCGTAATCAAGTTTCAGATTTTCTGTAACCAGCATCCTCAGATGATTTTCTGGATTAGTAAAAACTTTTTTAGTTGCGCTATTTTTAGCCCTTTTAGATTCTACATATTCCTCTAAATCCGGAAGTAAAATATATTCAGCATGTCGAATAGGAAGCCCAAATTCTACCAAATCACGCACATCGCAATATCGATTATGATATGTTCTGATTTCGATAACAGGAATTCCAATTTTTGCAGCAATACTTTCTATCGTATCTCCACGCTGAACTTTATATTTTTTAAAATTATTCATTTAATATAAATATTAAAAACAAATATAAATAATATATTACAAAATAATGTTAAAAATATAAGCTATTTCTTATAAAAATAAAAATTACTTTAAAACTAAAAAAGAGACAGTATTTGTTTGTATTTAAAAGGGTCGGCTCTGACTTTTGGGACAATCTCTTTTAATTTATTTTTCTGAATTAAAAAACAGCTTAAAAAACCGCAATTTTCCCTGTTTGAATTCCGCCAGAACTTGTAATTATTTTGTAGATATAAATTCCTGAAGCCGTATTTTTTATATTAATGTTATTAATTTTAGAAACTAGGGGCGAAGTAATGGTATTTTGCCCGCTGATAGTGTACAAATAGAAAACAGCGTTTTCCTCTTTTTTGGCTTCAATAAATAATTCTTCATTTTTGTTTAATAACGTAGGATGGATAAAAAACAAATCATCACCTAAATAATTAGCATCAAGAATTGAAGAACTTATTATAGTATCGCTTTCTAAAATTATATTTATTTTATATCGATTACTGCCTTTTGTGGGCGTGCTGTCGACAAAAGAAAATGTTTTTGAATCGATGTTATTTATGGTATTAATGACATCTTCGGCATTGTTGGTTATTTTTATCAGCTCAATTCTTTTGATATTGTACAAGCTAAAAAGGCTGGCATCAATTTTTACTTTGTCCTCCTGATAAATCTCTGCCAAGGCCAGCTCAAAATAACAATTTGAGTTTGGAGCATATTGTAAAGTTGACTCACATTTTATTCCTTCGCTATTGTCAAATACTGGAGTTACAGTGTAAATTTTCCAATCTGTATAGGTATAATTAGTGTTTGTTGTTTGCTCTTTAAATTCTAAATTATCACCCGTGAGCTGATAAATATTAAAAGAAGTAACATCCGCAGGTTTTTCCCAATTAATTTCTGTTGTGCCGTCACAAACTAAACTGGTACTGATATTTAAATCATAAGAAATAATAAAGCTATCAGAAATATAATCAGTAGTACCAATGGTCATTTTTAATTTTGCTTTTGAAAATTTTTGTTCAGAAGGAGTATAGAGAAATTGTTCAGAATCGAGATTGATACCATTTGTGATAATCTCCCAAGTCTGCCCATTATTATAACTAATAGACAATTGTCCCGAAGTACCAGAAAAAGAAGAATCCCATTTAAAAGGCGAAATAGTTTTACCATCATAAGGGAAATTATCATTTGCAACGGGGTAATTCCATTCAAATTGATTTTTCAATTCATATTCATATGCTATGCTGTATTGCTGAGAATTATTCGAAATGTATGCACCGCTAATATTGATCGTATAAGATCCCGATATGGGGTTTTCAATAGTAACCTGTTCTATCGTATTAAGTTTGTCTTTTCCTCTGAGCGCTTGCTGCTCAGGAACATCAGAATTAAGAATCCAGGGTAAAAAAGCAGTATTGTTAGCCGTAATAACTTCAAGGTCTAGATCGTTAACCAAACTTATATTACTATTGATTTCGGCAGGCAGATCATTCCATACTAAGGTAATTTTTAAGTTTTTTGCATTTTCCGGAACATTGATGTTGTGCATATTTGTTTGACCAGATGTCAAAGTGCCGGATATAATTCTATTTTCGCTGATGGTTTTTAGACATTTATAAGTATTAATATTGCCATAACCATAGGTAAAATCAGGTCCTGGGCTGCCTAAATCTTTGGCGCTGTTAATTAAAATTGCTTTTGTTGTGGCATTATTCAGTGGCATATTGTTTATGTTTTTATAATGCTCTTTCATCAGCGTAATAATTCCTGTAGCCAATGCCGTAGAATTTGAAGTTCCCTGCGTACTAAACGCGACTAATTCTGGTTTTATTCGGCCGTCATAAGCCGGGCCTTTTGAAGAAAAAGGCATAATTACTTCGTTTTGATCAATACAGCCCAATACGATACTATTTTTGGATTGCTTGAAATTACCGGTAATAGACTTATAACCCTGAAGACCGATATTTCCAGATGAGAAGCAATGGGTCAAATCTGGATTTAAAAATAATTGAGAATCATAAGCATTAGCAAGCGAACCATAAAAATTCTCAATTTCTGTACCGTAGGAATGATTTTGAGTTGTCGCTCCTTGTAAAGCTGCTACTTCATCAGGATAAATATTCAAAAAATCAGATGATAGTATTTTAGCCTTTTGAGCGACGCCTTTTCCTAATGCAGAACTATTTCCTAATCCGCAGACAATAGTCGCCATAGCCGTTGCATGTCCCGATACAATAGCAGATTGTGTTGTGGAAGGGATATGCTTATTTAAAAGATCAATATCATTCACATCAAAAAAATCATCTTTGATTACTGCAGTTTGATTTTCGCCTTTTAAAAGAGGAAAATCAGCATGGGCTTTATTGATATAATTGATACTAAAATTTTGATCTATTATTTTAGATTCAGCTTTTGGCTGCAGCGATTCTTGCGAAACAGAAGATACACTGTTCAGAACTATAACCTCATTGCTGATTTTTTTAGAATCACTTTTTATCATTACAAGGTGGTTATCCAGTATTTCGATATCAGAAATCTTCATTGACTTCAAATCAGTAATTAACGCTTTTAGGGAATCAGCTGCTATTATATACTGTTTGTCTTCTTTATGATTTGAAAAATTGGAGGGTAATTTCCATAAATTATTAACCGGGAAAATTTTTTGCGAAGATTTTTTAAGTCCTGCACTTTCACTTTTATTTTCAACAATGCAAAAAGTATTGTCTAGCTTTTTTACAATCTTGTAGTTGTTGTGATGTGCATTTTCTAAAGACGTAAAATAATATTTTTCAAATTTTATTTCGTTTTCCTTTTTTATGTATTGTTTCCATTTGTCAGAGCTTTGTGAGAGACTGATTGTCGTTATCATAAGAATGAAAAAAGTAATTTTTGTCTTCATTTAGATAAAGCAAAGATGAAATTTATACATAATGATTTCTATTTGAAATAACTATCTGTCGTGGGTAAATCAAAGTTATTAAAATATTTGTAAAAATTTTATGATTTTTTATTTCCTGCATAATCTTCAAAATCTATGGGAATGATATTCTCTTTTGCAGCCGTCTTTATATTTTATATGGATATAAAAACTATAAAATCATTTTTTAACACATGCGAAACAAAACAAAATTTTGAAATATTTTTTTATACTTAAAAGGTTGATTTGTATTTTATTACCGATTTTACTGGGCTCAGATTAATATGAGATAATTTTTGTTAAAAACATATGTTAAATTTTTGTAACAAAAAGTATTAATTTTGTTAAATAGTTTTTTTATAAGTATTTTAAGATTAAAATTTATATAAATTTGATAATAAATATTACAATATTTTGTAAAGAGCCCCCTAATTTATCAATTTATTTAAACCAAAAAGCTATTATTATGAAGAAAATTAAATCAATTTTAGCGTTGTCATTTATAGCGCTAACAGTATTGTCCTGTAATAAAGAAGATGAAACAGGTCAATCTAACCAAGAATCTCTTAAAGTAACACAAGATGTGTTAAATAAAATAGATGCACTTGCACTAAATAACAAAGATGTTCAAGTGATTAAAAACATTAAGTTAGATGGTACCACTGAGGATGCGTTCCTGGTAGAAGGAGATATCATCGTTACACAAGATCAATTAAATAAAATGGATCTTCATGGTGGTATTACTACAGAACAATACCGTACTAGTAATTTAGTATCTGCCCCAAGAACTATAAAAGTTGTTGGATTAACAGGAACAGGTACAACAGCGCTGACTACCAATATGCGTGCTGGATTGCAAGCGGCAATTAATAGATATAATAATTTAGGATTGTCTATTAACTTTACACTTACTTTTAGTTCAAGTACTTCAGGTGCAAATATTGTTGTCCGGAGACAAACTGGATCTGCGGGTGGAGTAGCAGGTTTCCCTTCTGGAGGAAACCCATATAATTCAGTTACATTATATTCAGGATTAGAATCTTATTCAACAAATGTAAATGCGCACGTAGCTGCACATGAAATTGGGCACTGTATTGGTTTGCGTCATACAGACTATTTCAGCCGTCAGAGTTGTGGTCAGAATTCAAATGAAGGATCAGCTGGTGTTGGAGCAATTCATATCCCAGGAACACCTACAGGGTATGACCCAACTTCTTATATGAGAGCATGTTTCTCTTCAAGTGAAACTGGAGCTTTCAATTCTAATGACGTTACAGCTCTGAATTATTTATATTAGAAATTAAAAGTTGAATTAGAGTTCTCTTTACAAAATATTATAGGCTGTTTCATAATTTTATGAAACAGCCTATTTTTTTGGATGTACTTTTTAGGAATGATTAAATAAGACGAAATAGGCAAAAAAAATCCCATTTCGTTAGAAATGGGATTTTCAGTTTGTGACCTCTATGATACAAATTACAAATCATTTTATGCAATTCTGTGACTTCTATTACAGGCTCTATTGATATATTCTGGAAATCTCAGGAACCATTAGATTAGTTTTCATATAAGAAATAAGTTTTAATAGCTTGTTACAAGGAGTAGGCTTGTAATGTTTTTCTTGCCCATTTCCCCCAATTTTTTAAAGCTTCTAAAAGTGTTTTGTTTAGTTCTTTATTGTCAGTAGGCTTACCTTTTGCCGGAGGAATTAAATCTTTTTCGGGTACTGTAATTTCAGTAACTTTTGTAGCAAACCATGTCATATTTTCATGTGGCATAGCCAAGCCTAAAATTGTTCCGGGTAAGCCTGTAAAAGATTCAGGGCCGCCCGAGAACGGAATTTGAATGGTGTAATAGGCAACAACATAAACAGAATCGATAATTATGGCATTTGCTCTTCGGCATTCATAGCCCGCAATTTCTCTGGTTTCATCGGTAATTTTCCAGTCAATTTTTCGTAAACTATCTTTAACTAAATATAAATCATCGTAAACGTTTTTTTGGGTAATGCTGGTTTGGGTATCCAGATCTGTGGCGATAACATTTTTTAAATTAGCCATTGCATCATCTGCAATCCAACTGTTGTTGCTTGTTGGCTCATTGGTTTCATCCCATTTATACAAACTTTTGTTTTTTGAAAAGGTGAGTGTACTTTTTGCAGTTTTAAATTGTGGATTGTTTTTTTTATAACCTTCAAAAGCTAATTTATAATAACTGTCAGTTTCTCCTTTTATTTTTTTTGTAATCAAAGCGTACATATTTGATTTTTTTTCAAATTCGATTACGCCATTTTGTACAAAGTGTTCATTTTGTGCAAAAGTATTGCAGCTTGTCAATACAATTATTAAAATTAAGAGGTGATTTAGTATTGTTTTCATGGTTTTAGTTTTGTTTAATTTCTCCTCCGCCCATTTTGCTAAAGTCCCAGCTTACAGAGAACATAAAGTATCTTTGGATAGTGGTATAAGTACTTTGGTTGATATTTCCATTGAATGCAGAACGATTAAATCCTACATTTTGGTTCAAAAGATCTCTTCCTGTTATAGAAACTTTTAAATTATCTGATTTAAAGAATTTTTTGGTGATAGAGGCATTCCAAATAAAACGTTCAAAAGATTCTTGAATCACCTGCGTTTTTCCATTATATTGATAATTACCATCTGTGCTGATTTCTAGTTTGAAAGGTAATTCTATACTGGTCCAGAAATTTCCATTAAAACCCCAGCCATTACTATCACTATTTTCGTTGATGCTTGCATTAGCAACGTTGTAAGTAGGACCGAAGCTAGTATTAAAATTATATTTTTTTTCTTTATACTTTGATAAGTTTAAATTAAAGGAA
The DNA here is from genome assembly GCF_031455715.1 of Flavobacterium sp. 2755. Taxonomy (NCBI): domain Bacteria; kingdom Pseudomonadati; phylum Bacteroidota; class Flavobacteriia; order Flavobacteriales; family Flavobacteriaceae; genus Flavobacterium; species Flavobacterium sp. 2755. The sequence goes on along the minus strand of NZ_JAVDTG010000004.1, from coordinate 24,555 downwards.
TAACTTGAATTTTTAGTTTGATTTAGTTTTGTATTGATGTAATTATAGTTTACATTTTGGTTAGCGCTTAAACCAATTCCTGCGTTCATGTCTATGGCTTTGATTGTTTTGCCAAAATTACTGCCCAAATAATAACTTGTTGCTAATTTGTTTTTTAGGTTTACAAATTGAGAAATACTTTGTCCTCTATCATTTGTAACCACATTACTTATTATTGGATTTAGCGTAAAATTATACGACGCATTAACCGAAAAATATTGATTGCTAAGTACTTTATATGTATAATAATTTCCTCTAAAATTATTTCTAAAAGAAGGATCTAAATTTGGATTACCCAAAATTGTATTTAATTGATTTTGATTATCTCGTATCGGTTGTATTTGTTCTAATGTTGGCTGATCGGTGTTTCCGTTGTACGAAAAACGCAGTGATTCTCTTTGTTTAAAATTATATTGATAGTTTATTTGAGGCATGTAGTTGATAAATTTTTGCTTAAAATAACTATCTGTATAAACATTATATTGTTTAAAGTTTACACCACTAAATTTAGAACCAAAAGAAAAAACAGTTTTATTTTTTTTGTAATTAAAAATCGCCCCAAGTTGGTTTATAGTTTGGTCTAATTCATAATTATTACTAAAGATGGAATCTAAAACATTATAATCGCCATTGGGAGATTGATTATAAGATTTGCGATCAGCTTTTCCGTTGCTAATGTTGAATCCATAATTAAGAATTACAGTCAGGCTTTTGGATAACGGTTCGGTATAAATTAGATTTGATTTAAAAGCTGTATTGCTAACATTATTGACTTTATTTTGATTGACTACTTTGGTGCTGTCCGGACTAATTACGGATGGTGTAAAAAATTCAGCTCTGGAATTTAAATAACCATCACTTTTGCTATCTGTACTGGATTGGCTTAAATTAAGAGATAATGTTCGACCCGTTTTTTTAAGTCTTTTGGTTAATAAAGTATTTATATTAAATATTTTATCATCAACATCGTTTGTAGTTGTCTGTTTCAAATTATTCAATTGGTTACCTTGTTCGTCAGTACCTTTTCGCATTTCTGCTTCACTTGAATTACTATTTTTAAATAACCCATCTACATTTAATTTTAAAGTTAAAGTAGTATCAATTTTAATTTCATAAGCCAGATCAAGTTTGTTTTTAGTCATGTTTTTCTCAAAACTCTTGTCTGAAGTATTATAAATACTGCTAGAACTTAAATTTTGCTGGTTAATATCATTGCGATTTCCTGAAAGTTTGATATCGCCAATTTTATAATTTACATTGATAGATTCTTTATCGTTGTTCCATTTATTGTCAAAGTGTATTCCGCCAGTTTGAGCTACAGGAATTCCTTCACCATTAAATTGACCATCCCAACTATCAAGTTCATCATTTCCATTGTTTGAAAAATAAATACCGCCGTCATCAGTTACTTGATAACCGCTTTGGCCATATTTATCTTTATCTCCCCATCCTAATCCTACTTGTCCGGTGTTGCCAAAAATGCCATAAGCAGCTATTTTTTTCTTATCCCAAAACTTATTAAACATGGCTTGACCTTTGTAAAAATTATCTGTTCCTCCTCCAAGTTCTACTTTCCCGAAATGACCATTTTTTTTGTCTTCTTTAAGTTTAACATTCAGCGTTTTGGTTTTCTGACCATCATCAATTCCTGTAAAAGCGGCCTGATCACTTTTTTTGTCGTACAATTGTACTTTATCAACCATGTCCGCACGTAGATTTTTTGTAACTAAAGTGGGATCATCACCAAAAAACTCTTCACCATCAACCAAAACTTTGGTTACAGTTTCACCTTGAGCGGTAATTTTTCCATCCTTATCAATTTGTATTCCCGGGAATTGTTTTATCAGATCTTCTACTTTTGCATTAGGTTCTATTTTAAATGCTTTTGGATCAAATTCTAACGTATCTCCTTTGATTTTCATGGCGGCTCTATTGCCTTTTATAATTATTTCGGATAATAATCTTCCTTTATCAGCCAAATTAATTTTACCATAATCTTTGATTAACTTTGTAGAATCGACAGAAAATTGATCTACAAAATCAGCATATTTGGGATAAGAAACCAGTAAAATAAATTTACCGGGTTTAATATTATTCAACTCAAAATAACCATTTTCTTTGGCTCGGGTAAATTTTAGTAAAATGGAATCTTGTGCTCTTAACAAGGAGACTGATGCATTCGTTAAAGTAGACTTGTTTATGGTGTCTGCTACATATCCTTTAACTGTGCCTGATATTTGTGCCTGTAAAGTATTTGATAAAAAAAGAAAGCAACATAATAATAGAATTGATTGTTTCATTAATTGGTTGTGGTTTTTTGAAAAAGAGGCATAATAGTTCTATTCTATTTTTTGAGAAATAGAGATAAAATGCATTTGTTGTGTGATTTGTTTTTGAAGTAAGATGATTGATTGTAGATTCTATAATAGAAATTGAAATAGCACTTTTTTATAGAGGTTTGAAGAAGTCAAGCGACTAGGTTTTGTAAAATTCATAATTTTTTTGTGAGGTTTTGATTGTTAGTGGTGTTAATTTTAACGATTTTGATTAGTAATCGTTACTCTAATAGTTAAATGCTAATATAGTTCAAATGTAAATAAAATACTGCAATGATAAATTACTATTTATTCATCTTCCAAAATAAATACTAGACAAAAACACATCATTCGAGATATGTTACTATCTGATTAGTTGTAAAGACATTTTTAATCAGTAATTAATATTTGAAATGATCATTTGAATCTCAGCCAAATAGTCGACTTTTATTCCTTTGTTAATTGCAGGTTCTATTATATTTATTTCGTTTATGCTATTCATTACTTCTTCACAAAGTTTTCTGTTGGGATGTTCTACTTTAATATTAATGATTTCTTTATTTTTATTAATAATAAAATTTATTGCAATACGTTGTCTTTCAGGAGTCAGATTAAAAGAATCAAATTCCACCTCATTCCAAATGTGATTTATAATGCTTTCTTTGAAACATTCTTTTGATCTATCATTTTTAACTGCACATTTTTTCGTCAAGGGGATCTGTTCCACATTATTTGAACGAAATAAATTTTTGATATCTATTTCCCGAAATACTAATTCTTTTTTTGGAATAAACTCGTGTTTGAGTTTTTTTTCTCCTTCATTTCTTTCATATTCCAAGCCAATCACAATGTGTCCTGGTTGCTCCCTTTTAAACGAAATTGAAACTTTTTCGTTCTGGGCATCCACAAATTTATCACTGACTCTTGTTTCTGCATGATCACTGAAATTTTTTTGATGTAGCTGCTTTTCGGCTGTTATTTTATCTATTTCTATTTTTTTGTCCCTGTAAAAAAGTTTTGCTGCTCTGGGGTCTAAAAAGTGATAATAGCTCGACACGATGAGTAAATTTTGATAATATTTGTCAATTTCTGAAGAAGTACTTGCGATCGTTAATTGAATTTTTATGGTATCCACAGCTACTAGGGCTTTTTCAGACGATTTTAGATCTAAATAACCATAAAATGTTTTGATAATTTGGTCATTTTGAAAAACATTTCTATTTCTATGGTTTTCTATAAATCCATATTTTTTTATTGAAGAATAGATAGTATCTCTGCTTGATTGTAATGGGAGATTGAAGAATAATTGATTAATGTCATTTTGAGCATATGAATTTAATAAACACAAAAAATGAATGATAATAATGACTATTTTTTTATTCTGTGATTTCATATCTAATAACATTAATAAACTTTCGTTATCATTTCACTTATAGGCAAACGAACTTTTTTCGTAGCTGCCATATAGTCTTTTTCCGAATCCCGATATCCTAAAGCGAGGATAACTGTAGAATGCAGCCCTTTTTCTTTCAAACCCAAAACGGCATCAATAATGGAGGCATTAAAACCTTCGATAGGAGTGGCATCCACTTTCAATTCTGCCGCAGCAATAAGTGCAGTTCCTAGTGCAATATAAGCCTGTTTGGCCGCCCAAAGGGCTTTTTGTTCTGCATTAATAGCGCTGAAATAGGAATGCAGTCCATTTCTAAATCCTGATAAAGCACCAGCATCAAGACCTCTTTGCTTTTCTGTCATTGCCATGTAATCGTTAATGTAACTCGGAGTCATGTCAGTGAATGCAGCAAAAACCAACAAATGAGAGCAAGAGCTGATCTGTCCATTATACGAATCAGCACCTAATTTCTTTTGGATTTCTGGGTTGCTTACAACAAAAACACGGTAAGATTGTAGACCACAAGAAGATGCTGAAAGATTTATAGCCTCTAAGATCTGATCGACCTTCTCTTCTGTTACTTTAACGTTATTGTAAGCTTTTGTGGCGTAGCGCCATTTCAAATTTTCTATCAAATTCATTGCTATGTCTGTCTTAAATTTTGGCAAATATAAATTTATTTGTTTTGTTTTACGAGGCTTGAATTGCTATTGGAAACTTCAAATCAGTCATATCCTAGTTCTCTAAAGAATAATTATCTGTTTTCCTTTGTTATTATATTTGTAAAAAGATTAATAATCTTTAAAATAGTATTAAAAAAGAATAATTATCTGATTTTTTTGTTTTTGAAAAATATTAAATCTTTTATTTTCAAATTTGCAGGGTAAAAAAACTAAACCTTTTCATCAAATGAAAGCGAACATACAAGAAGATTTAAGAATAAGCGAAAAGCAGGATATTGAAAACACCCAGAATACAATCCAGAATGATTTTGCATTCACACTAAAGAGCACTTGTTTAGATGAAAACTATCACCCCTCAAGTGAAACGCGTTTGACAACCAATTTTGCAAACCTGGCCAGAGGAGGTAATCGCCAACAAAACTTACGTAATGCCTTAAATATGATTAACAATCGATTCAATGCATTGGCTCATGTGGATAATCCAAAAGCAGATCGTTATCTTGTAGAACTTGAAATCATCACAGTAACGATGAATATTGATGATAAGAATGGTATTAACAATCTGCCGTTGATTGAAGTTTTAAAAACGAATATTTTTGACCACAAGACCAGCCAGCGTATAGAAGGTATTGCCGGAAATAATTTTTCGTCTTATGTACGTGATTATGATTTCAGTATTTTATTGATCGAGCACAATAAAAATAAAGCTAATTTTTGTATTCCTGAAAATTTTGGTGATTTGCACGGAAAACTTTATAAGTGCTTTGTCAATTCAGCCACTTATAAAGAGCACTTTAAGATGTCACCGATCATTTGTTTAAGTGTATCGAGCAACAAAACTTATACTCGCACTGAGTACCAGCATCCGGTTCTGGGTTTTGAGTATCTGCAGGATCAGTATTCTATCACTGATGAATATTTCTCTAAAATGGGCTTAAAAGTTCGTTTTTTCATGCCTCCGAATAGTGTGGCACCGATGGCTTTTTATCATTCCGGAGATCTGCTTGCTGATTATACTGATCTAGGACTAATCAGCTCAATCAGCACTATGGAGACTTTCCAGAAGATTTATCGCCCTGAAATTTACAATGCAAATTCAGTGGCTGGGAAAGTCTATCAACCTAGTCTTAAACACGAAGATTATTCACTGACTCGCGTGGATTATGACCGCGAAGAGCGCAGCCAATTGGCTGTTGAACAGGGTAAATATGCAGAAGAGCATTTCATTAAGCCTTACAAGAGTCTCCTAGAACAATGGTCTGCTAATTTTACCCTTTAATTGATTACAACGCATTAAAATTATACTATTATGAAGAAATTATTATTGCCAACCTCTATTGTTGGAAGTTTACCCAAACCTGCCTGGCTTGCGCCACCCGAAAAACTTTGGTCACCATGGAAATTAGAAGGCGATCAGCTGCTTGAAGGGAAACAAGATGCTTTACGCATTTCTCTGCAGGAACAGCAATTGGCAGATCTAGATATCATTTGTGACGGCGAGCAGACACGCCAGCATTTTGTAACGACTTTTATCGAGCATTTAAGCGGTGTAGATTTTGAAAATCGTAAAACAGTAAAAATCCGTAACCGTTATGATGCGAGTGTTCCAGTGGTTGTAGGTGAGGTTGCACGTCAAAAAGCAGTTTTTGTTGAAGATGCTAAATTTTTACGTAAACAGACTAATAAGCCTATAAAATGGGCATTGCCAGGCCCGCTGACTATGGTAGATACCTTGTATGACGACCATTATAAAAGCCGTGAAAAATTGGCTTGGGAATTTGCGAAAGCACTCAATGAAGAAGCAAGAGAACTTCAAGACGCAGGGGTAGATATTATCCAGTTTGATGAACCTGCATTTAATGTGTTCTTTGATGAAGTAAACGATTGGGGAATGGCGGCATTAGAAAGAGCCATTGAAGGTTTACACTGTCAAACTGCGGTTCATATTTGTTATGGTTATGGAATACAGGCAAATACTGATTGGAAAAAGACACTAGGTTCAGAGTGGCGACAATACGAAGAAATTTTTCCGAAAATTCAAAAATCTAAAATTGATGTGGTCTCTTTAGAATGTCACAACTCCAATGTGCCTTTAGATTTAATGGAACTTGTTCGCGGTAAAAAAGTAATGGTAGGTGCCATTGATGTGGCAAAAAACACTATCGAAACACCAGAAGAAGTAGCTGATACTCTTCGTAAAGCTCTTGAGTTTGTAGATGCCGAAAATCTTTACCCTTCTACAAACTGCGGTATGGCCCCGCTATCTCGAGAAGTAGCTAGAGGCAAATTAAGTGCTTTAAGCGCAGGAGCAGAAATTATACGCAAAGAACTTGGGATTTAGTCTCAATATATTAATAATGGAGTCCGTGCCTCCACGGAGGAATAATATTTAAAACACATTGAAGAAATCATTAGAAGTATTAAAAAAATCAGGTTTCGACGGTTTCCTGTTAATGATAGCCACCATGATTTTGATGGCTTATTTTTTGCCAAAGCCAGGCATGGTCAAAGAACCAGTTTCACTGGAGGAGATTGCCAATGCTGGCGTTTCCTTGATTTTCTTGTTTTATGGCATGCGACTGAGTGTTGAGAAGCTAAAAGCCGGACTTGCCAACTGGAAAATGCACATTGTCGTTCAGTTGACAACTTTTTTATTTTTTCCGCTCATTGTTTTGGCATTTCGTCCGTTGTTTGTTAATAACGGTTTCGAGCTGCTTTGGCTGGGTGTATTTTTTCTGGCAGCTTTACCGTCTACAGTTTCCTCTTCGGTGGTTATGGTTTCGATCGCTAAGGGAAATATTCCTGCAGCCATTTTCAATGCAAGCATTTCCAGTTTAATCGGAGTAGTGGTTACGCCGCTCTGGGTTGGGCTGTTTATAGCTTCTGCTACAGGCGATTTTGATATCGCTCATATCGTCATAAAGTTGATTTTTCAAGTCTTGCTGCCTGTCATCATTGGCATAAGTCTAAACTCCCGTTTCGGTGCCATTGCCGAAAAATACAAGAAACAGCTCAAATATTTCGATCAGGCAGTTATTCTAACGATTATTTACACGTCGTTTTGCAAGTCATTTTCCGAACATCTTTTTGAAGGCTTCACCGCCATTGAACTTGCTGGACTCGCAGCAGGGATGATGGCGTTGTTTTTTGCCGTATTCTTTTGTGTCGGACTACTCAGCCGTCTGCTTGGCTTTTCAGATGAAGACCGTATTACTGTCTTATTCTGCGGGTCTAAAAAGTCATTGGTACACGGCACCGTTATGTCAAAAGTACTTTTTCAGCACAGTACCATCACTGGCATCGTATTGCTGCCGCTCATGCTTTACCATGCCTTGCAATTGATCGCTGCCAGCATCATTGCTCAGGGTATGGCTCGACGAAAAGAAGTATAATTTTATTTATGAGGGACGTGCTCCTTTATCTTTTTTCGATAAAGGGCACGCTCCCTGCGATAAAATAATACCTTTTAGATTTTTATACTGCGAAGATGAAAGCTGCAGTGTTTTATGTTTTAAACTTGTCTGAAGTAAGATTTTTGTATTGTTTTTAGTTATATTTGAAGAATTTTATTCTGATTTAAAAATAAATTAACCCAAAATATTCTATGGAGCAGATAGATGAAATTGATCTTCAGTTATTAAATATACTTCACGATAATTCTAAATACACTGTAAAAGAGCTTGCTAAAATGGTAAATCTTTCCGCATCGCCTGTTTTTGAGCGAATTAAAAGATTGGAAAACAGCGGCTACATTAAAAAATATATAGCACTCCTTGATGCAGAAAAATTAAACAGGGGATTCATTGTTTTTTGTAATATCAAACTTAAACAGCACGATCGCAATATTGGGAATCAATTTGTTAGTGATATAATGAAAATAGAAGAAATTGTGGAATGTTACAATATCTCAGGTGATTACGATTTTTTAATGAAAGTATCTGCCAAAGATATGAAGCACTATCAGGATTTTGTCTTTAATAAATTAGGTTCAGTTGAAAGCATAGGCAGCACCCAAAGTACATTTGTCATGGCGGAGATAAAAAATATGTATGGATAGTTCCGCGATGGCTTATTTATTTGAAATTCGCCTTAGCTTTTGTGACAGAAAATATATTAAGTCCATTTTGGAATTATTTTATATTTAACATCGAAAAACTGCGATCAATCAAAAGAGAAAAAACTCTATATTCTTAACGGGATTTCGAAAAAATAGAACCATATGATGTCAGGCTGTGAAAGCTTGAAAATGCATATTTGTGCATAAAAAAAAGAGACAACTATTAACTAGTTGTCTCTTTTTTTGAAATTGTACCGTTATGTAGATCGATATGTTCCAAGAAAAACGGGAAAAAAGAAAGCAAAAAGCCAGTATCCGGATATCGAGCCAAAGTGCTATAAGTCCCGAAGGTCGGACTTTGTCGGTTATGCGCATGCAGGCGAGGGCGGATGCTACTTTGGCAGCCCTTTTAACCCATTTTGAATGAAAATGAGCCTTTCGCTTACATTGCCTGCAAGCACCTGTGGCATTTTACAAAGGTGTGGTGAGTAGTATAACAAGCGCTGTTGTTTCGTGCATATGCAAAAAAAACACCGCTTGAAAAAGCGATGTTCTTACCGGAGCAGACAGCTCCTTATTCATTTCTAAAATTCAGTAACCTCTCAAAAAATGATGCGGTCGCGGTCGGTTATGGTTTTTTTTGCGATATTGCATGCCTTTTTTAAAAAAACGGCAGTCTAGGCTTTAACTTCGCAGTCTATGAAAAGGGGATCAGCCTGGTGGTTCAGCCTGAGGAACTCATCAATATCGGCCTTTCGGATTGAAACGCGGTCTGTTTTAATGTTTCGAAGAATATCCTCAGGGTCGCCCACAAAGAATAACCTGCCCTTGGTTTTGGCCATAAGGGCTTCACCGATAAGGTCATTGGGCATAGTGTTGAGCCATCCGGTATTGATTTTGCCCTGGCCCAGGTGCAGTGTCGCCATGGCTGCCATTTCGGGCTGCAGCATCATCTCAATGCCGTATTCCTTTCCGGAACCATTTTGTGACATATGGTGCCCGACTTTGTAAAAAACGGTATTGTTGAGCAGATATTCAAGCCCGACTTTACCTTTCTCTGTAGGCCATGTGATTTCTTTCCAGCTTTCCCAGTTGCCATATTCGGCATCACCGGGGAACAATAAAACTTTTTCACTATCGGTGAATTGGATTGCCAGAGCCAGACTGGTGTTGTTAATGCTTGTTTCGTGGCGCATCGCCAATGCCCCAGCGCTGTAAAGCCAGTCCTGTTCGATCTGTCTCCAGGCATTCCCCGCATCGCTGTAATTATCCATTGCGGCAGTTTTGCCCTGAGCCGTATAAAGCGCATCAAAAGGATCAGAAAACTCGTTATCACTGCTCAGGAGCGCATCTACGAAAGAGAAGTTTACCTGACTCCTTTGTTTTCTTTTTTCATAGCCATGGCCTTTTTTATGTTCCAGGCTCAGAGCGCCATTGTCACGTGGCGGCCCGAGAACGAAAAAGCGCACGCCGGTAAGGTTTACAAGGTCTGCATAGAGCTTTCCGGGAGAGAGGTATTCCACTTGGGTATCCTTGTCAATGATTTTTTTGTCTCTCAGCAGATCCTCAATGGTGGGGATATCCTGTCCGTCAGCCCCGAGCAGGTTCAGATTGGATAATTCGGTGACCACATCGATAAAATGCTGCTGGTTTTTTATTTTTTCTGTTTTTCCCGGATCGCCTGCAAAAAAGACGTTGTAATAATTCCGGTCCTTAAGCTCACTGAGCTTAAAACCCGCCATTTTTAGTGCCATTTTGATTTTGGTATGGTTTTCCCGAAGATAATTGGCGTAAGTGTCCTTCTTGTCTTCAGTCCAGGCCAGCCATAGTTTTTTGATCTTGATATCTTTAAAAAAACGTGAAGGATATTGGAACCCGTTGATATGGTCAGCATGTTCGTGGGTGACTACAAGCAGATCGATATTATTATCTGTGTAGTCAGCCAGATCCTCAACAAAGGGATCGAATCGCTTGGGGCTTCTGGCATTGATGCAGCCGCAGTCGATCATCATGGTAAATCCGGTGCTGAATTTAAGGATAAAGAAATCGCCTGTACCCATGCGGTACATCCTAATGTTTACGCTTGTGGCTTTCGTATTTTCTGGCATGGCTTTTTGTATTAATGGTTATGTAAAAAACAGAAAGGTTCATTATCGTTCTGCCTGCCGGCAAAATAGGCATTGTACTGGTCTGTATCGTGCTTTTTATTTTTGTAAGCGAGCAGTGCGCGAGCCCTTGCGGCATCGATTTCCCTTTTGTTCTCCTTTTTGATTTTTTCGCGGTCGAGCAGTGGTTTGGAAATGACGTATTTGAGCTGCAGGTCATCCAGGTCAAAGATCATAGTGCAGCCGCCCCTTAGAAAATGCACTTTTTTTCCTTCCGGCAGTATTTTTTCTTTTCCGTTTATTACTGTAAAACCTTTCTCGGCATCTTCGGAAATCCTAATTTTCTGCATGAGAGTCAGGATGACCTGATTGCTCTGTCCCCCGTCGATTTTTGGAAGCACCGCAACACGGAGCGAATGCACCTGTATGGTGGCCATTCTGGGACCGTACTGGCGTGATGTGGCAATTCCCAGTGCTTCCCAGTCATCCTTGATAATCAGCCCTGTTAGGGCTTCAAATTCAGTGCTGTCGCTGAATTTAGAAAAAATGCGTTTGTGGAGCCCGAGTATTTCTTTGCATTCCCATTCTTCTTTTTTGCCTCCGACAATATATTTGCGGGTAATATTGAAAATATTCTGACGATCTTTTTCATATCCCAGCGCTTTGGTGAAATCCCTTAGAAACTCAGTGAGTGTGCCAAAGAGTTGGCGTGTGGTATTGGGCACTACTACAGGATAGCACAGACTTTCCACAGAAAGATTCCGTACCCCTGCCGGATAGATGCCGCGTCGTCTGAAAGCCTCAATAAATGCCAGTCTGTAGTGCTGCTCGTCTTCAGGTGCCACCAAATAATCCGCCGTGATCACCGCTCTTAAGTAATCGCCGAATGTGATATCGGCCGGAGGACAGTAGTCGAGGGCGCGGATGCACATCCGAAGCACATGGGATGCTGCTTTTGAGGCTTCTGAGGAAAGCCTGTTTACCAGATCCTGGGAAATATCCCCTCCGGGAAGAATCCCGCTGCCATTTGTGGCTATCCTGAGCAGATCGGCAATACGCCTTTTGTATATGGCAAGGAATGCCTCAAAAACTGCTGCAACCAATATAGAGCCCCTAGGATGGGGATCCAGCTGTGTTTTGTATTCGTTTCCATCGGGCTCAAAAGCCTCCCATTTACCAGTATCAGGGTTTATATGGCCGATTGCATCACGCAGGGCGGCATAATTCCCTTTCTCGCTTCCGACCTGCTGGGCGAGCTGTCCCAGTATATTCTGTTTTGAAAGGTCTCCTTTGGTTTTTGCAATCTGGTCTTTGAGCACTTCGGGAAAGGTAAAATGCTGGAACAGAGCTACAATATCTGAGAATGCTTCATGAAAGGCCAGTACATCAAGATTGGTATTCTCGGAGTATCTCCTGAATATCCCGTCCAGAATGGCATGGGTGGTTTCATGGGCAATGATATCGTGGCTCAGGCAGGTAAAGACCAGCGTGCCGGGCATCTGAAGGGTTTCATCCTCAGGATTTGAGGAATAGTAGCCGAAAAGGAGCGCTTTCTTGTCAGGGCTGTAATAGGCATTGCTTTCCCTAATCGCATGGGGATAGATGCGCAGGCGCTGTATAAATTCTTCCTTATTATCCTTGGAACCGCCCGAAGCCTTTTCCCTCTGGCTCCAGAACACTTTTCTTCCCATTGCATTCTCAAAATTGCGTATGGTGGTCATGGCTACGGCATATACCATCTGCTGATGGAACATGGGGTTGCTTTCGCTGGGGTCCAGACCGTCCTGCGCCAGTATATAAGTGTCATTTAAATCAACGGGCAAGTAAAATTTCTTCAAGGTCGGGTCATAATCAATAATTTCAAGGTATTCCCCGACAGGCCCCGGCTGAAGATTTTTTTCCCATATGACTTTATAAACGGTGCTGTTTATAAAAACGGTTTCGATTTTAGTGGACAGTGAGGGATCGAAGGTATATCCTTTTAGTTTGCGAAATGGGGGGTCTTTGGGCTGGATATTGTAAAGGGAGCTGATCATATTTTTGGGTTATAGCGTTACACGGTAAGTATTTTTTTGAAATCGTTGAGGGTTTTCAGGTTCCTGTTTTTCTCCTCTCCCTGGGTGATCAGGGAATCCCCGTCCAGCGATAAAAAGAATTCACAGGTCTGGTCCAATAAGGTTTTAAAATGATCCAGCACCAATGTCCCAAACTGGTTCGGATTGCTGCTGACATAATCCCGCAGTGTACGAAGCGCGCTGTCGGCATATCCAAGCAGGGAACTCCTCTCTGCATAGCCTTCAAAATCTGCGGGCCCGCAGCTCATGTTATAGGAGGGATAGTATTTATTTTTTAAATAGGGGTAGGCACTTCCAAATTTCAGGTCCGGCAGTATATAGACTATCCGTTTCATGCGGCTTACCAGAAGTGCGGAAGTGCAGTAGGGACAGGGTTCAAGGGTGGTGTAAATGGTGCCTCCAAAATTGGGATTCCCAATCTGTCCCGAGTCATTGAAGAGATGGCTTCTATAATAGCTTTCCACTGAGACGGCCTGCGGGTCTCGGGGTCTTTTTAGGTTTACTGCCGCAATGGCCTGGTGGAGTGCGGCCTGTTCGGCATGGAGCAGCGGATTGCAGTGGGTGTGTATGGTATTGCACCCCTGTCCCAGGATGTCTCCGTCGGAATTGTCCAAAATAACCGCGTAAATATTCAGCCCTTTGGTATGGGTAACAGTATTATCGGGGTGCCGGTAGGGTGCATCGAAAGTTTTACTGGCTATCGAGAGCAGTCCCAAAAATGCGATTGCATCTTTTTCTTTGGTATAAATGTCCATAGCTGGCTACTGTTTTAGTTTGAATTTTTATTGTCTTCCCCCAGTGAAATCTTAAATACATTGAATCCGATTCCAAACCCAAACCAGATCTTGCCATTGCTCTGCCACTTGTAGTGCTGCTGATTGTTGATGTGGTCGACGCCGAGATAGATTCCGGTCTGGATTTTCCGGTATTGGAGCATCAGTCCGCTTGAGAGGCTCAGCAGGGCTACATCCTGTGAGTCTTCTGCGGTAATGCCCTTTGCATTGCTTGCATTTAAGCTGACGGTTCCGATTCCTGTCCCAAACTGCCAATTCAGGCTGGTCTTAATTTTTTTTAATTCATAGACTCGTACATTCAGAGTGGTATTGATATTAAATTCGGTGTCAAAACTGAAATCATTCTGGGGACGGGCTTTAAAGGGGAGCGTGAGAAGGCCTATGCTCAGTATGGTATCTTCTTTGGGTTTGCGTATTGCACTGTCGTTAAATTCACTGCGTAAAATTGTATATATCTTGCCGTTGTAATAGAGGCTTTTATCAAAAGCTTCGGGTTTTGTCTTCTGCATTTCCTGCAGTTTTTTGGCAGACAGGGGCTGATAGTCCAGAGCAACCAGATCTACAGTCTGGTCATTGATGGCATTGATCATGTATTTTACATTGGGTTCTAAATACTGCAGAAAAGTATTTTGATTGGCCAGGGTCTTAGTTCCATTATTTAAGAAACTGCCTGTATTCTTAACCTGGCAGTAGCTTTTCAGGACAATGGTGTCGCCGACTTTAGGATTGAGCCTGTCTTGGGCAGAGGAGCTGGCCACGGCCATAAAAAAAGCAGCCAGCGCCATGCAGCATTTAAAAATCTTCATAACTTATTTATTTTAGGTTTTCAGTAAAAAAAACATCGTATGATGCAGCAGCGGGTTTATCCGCTGTGCTGATTTTGGTTTCAATCCAATGCTCTTTTGCCGGCAAATCGTTCCTGTGGTTCCTGGCGGCCGTTTCAGTATGGCTTAAAATCCCTGCATCCGTAAATAAAAAAATAAAGGCGTGTAATGGTCAGGCATGATGTATTCTATTTTTCAAATATCGAAAATAAAACTATAGCGGTTTACCGTAAAAATACCTGATTTTCAAATTGTTATGTAGTTTGATACCTGTGGGTACATTTTAGCCGAATTCCCAAAGCTGATTTGAAGGACCTGTCCTTTTGATAGGATGAGTGTCTATTTTTGGCATTTTGCCAGATAGACGGAGCACTGTGCTCATCGGATGCGGCAGTTTTTCTTTGCAATGCTACTTTATGCAATTTAGGTTTTGTAGTACAAAAGTAGTCCCTTTCAGCTACTCTCTTCTGTATTTTGTTGGCGGCTTAGGTGTGTGGAGAACGTATCGATACGGAAATCCGTAAAATTTATCTTGCGCATCAGTTTAGTTTTGCATGTAAATCAAAAGGACGGAATTTTAGGATATTTTGTCATGGCAAGAATCCAATAAAAAGGATTTGTGGAATAAAAGTTAAGATGAATTGGCAGTTGCTTGCAAATGGCATAATCTGTGCTTTTAGAAAAATTGCCCATTCTGCCCATTTAATTTAAATTATCTAATGTTTATTCCCGATAAACTAAATAATTATTAACTAACAAGCCATTTTTTTGAATTATGAGTAAAACAAAAAAAACAATCGCAGAAAAGGCATTTTTTTTAAACTTAGAGAGGAGCTGTGAGAAATGCCAGTAGCTTCAGGACCTCAGATTAAGTACTATCCGGTAAAAAATGGCGACATGTCGCTAATTACACTGGAAGATAAAACCACACTGCTTGTAGACTGCAATATAACTGTGGTATCGCAGGATGAGGCGGACAAAACCCGTTTTGATGCAAAAAAGGACCTTCTCGAATCAATACAGTATAGAGACAGAAATCCTTATGTTGATGTTTTCATACTTACGCATGGAGATAAGGATCACTGCCAGGGTTTTAAGGAAAATTTTTACCAGGGTGATCCAAAGCTGTATTCGCAGAAGGACCGTGATGAAGGTTTGATAATTATGGATGCAATGTGGTTTTCACCAATGATCGCTGAGCAGTTTTCAAATCCGAATGAGGACGCCCATCAGCAGGAAGCTGAACGCAGGCTCAAACTTCACCGTGAAAAAAGCCTCGAGAAAGATAATCCCGGAAACAGAATCCGAATAATTGGCTATGATATCAATGGCGAATATGAAGACCTTGATGATCTGCGTTCAAAACCAGGTGATGTAGTTGCTCGTTTTAACGATAAGGACCAGGATAATTTCTCTATTTTTATTCATGCGCCCTTTAAAGTGCATCTTGATTCTGAAGAAAAAAACAGGAATTGCGCCAGTATCGTCTTTCAAGTCAGATTCAAACAGTATTCCTGGAGTTCTGATTTTTCTTGTCTGGCAATTTTTGCCGGAGATTCTGATCATCAGACGTGGGGCGAGATTATCGAGCGAACGGTCCGTTTTGGAAATGATGAGGATGAAAAAGCCCTTGATTGGGATTTATTTTTAGCTCCGCATCATTGTTCTTGGACATTTTTTAATGATACTGATAAAGATGAAGTCGTTGAAACTTCAGCCCAGGCACTTACTTATGCAAGGAAAGGATCTTTTATAATTGCATCTTGCAAAAAAATTGTCAAAGATGAAGATAACCCTCCTCATTACGATGCAAAAAAAGAGTATCTTAAATATTTGGAATCAAAAGAAAAGTTTCTAAATACGGATATAGAGCCAAGTGAATCAGAACCAAAGCCTATAATTTTTGATATCACGTCCAATGGTCCGGCAAGAGCATCCAATAAAACGATTAGCGGATCATCTACTTCTGCCGGAGGTACTGGAGCTGCAGGAACTATAATATCGCAGGGATAATGCTTTTTAGTAATGATATGGCTTTGTATGACGGCGTACTGCGGTCAGAAGTAGAAGAAGGAATTTCTGAAATTAGAAAATATGTTGGGGCGGACAGCCTCAAAATATTTTCTTTAGATTCAGATTATATAGCTGTTGGAGCTTCGTATGATGTTTCACTTCCCTCACGCGGATCAGCAGATAATCTGATCAGAGTGGAGGAGCCTATTCTAGTGCGTCTTTCACTTGAAAATTATCCGGAGCAGGCTCCGGCAATCCTTTCGGACAGAAAAGATTTTCCGAAAACCAACCTGCCTCATCTTTATTATACTCCAAAGGATAAACCTGCTGTTTTATGTCTGGTTAGAGACAGTTTAAATCAATGGTTTGCAAGCATTACTATGCAGGATTTCCTTTTGGTCGGATCTCAGTGGT
This sequence comes from Flavobacterium sp. 2755, assembly GCF_031455715.1. Taxonomy (NCBI): domain Bacteria; kingdom Pseudomonadati; phylum Bacteroidota; class Flavobacteriia; order Flavobacteriales; family Flavobacteriaceae; genus Flavobacterium; species Flavobacterium sp. 2755. The sequence goes on along the minus strand of NZ_JAVDTG010000004.1, from coordinate 7,843 downwards.
TTTACAAGGCCGCAATTGGGAGACTCCTTGATGATAATGATGAATTTGATCCTGTAAGGCTTGAAAAAAATATTTCTGGGAAACATATCTACAAATATGAGACTTTTGAGGAGATTGTAAAGAACGATCAAAGACTTATCCCAGATTTTCCAATGGCTTTGATTTTAAGCTGTCTTTATAAATCCGATTCCAAGAAGCAATTTGTTTATAAATCAATTGCTGGAATACCGCTCTTGGGATTAACTGACATTACAAAAACGGTAAGCACAGCTTTAAAATTGATAAGAAGTTCGGAAAATAAAATAAAAGTAAATTCACTATTTTCACTACTTGTCTGGGATCCAGAACAAACAGAAGAAAAGTATTATAGCACAAATCTGCCTCAAAATTACGGTGAACTCAAAAGTTATTTAAGTTTGAGAGGTATCAACATTGCTGCAATGCTTGCAGCAGTGAAAACAGCAAAGGTTGAAATTTCAAAATTGATACCTATAGTTCATGCTGTACGCCGTCCAAAAAAACTTATTGGCTACCCAGGAACTTATGAGTTTTTTACTTATACTCTTTTGATCCCTGATCAAGGACTGGAAGCGTTAACTGATATTTCTCCTGTTTTAATGAAATCGCACACCGAACCTTATAGTTCAAAGCTGGCGCAGGTTCTGAGTAATGAAAATAGAAATCAAAAAACATTGTTTATTGGAGCAGGTTCACTTGGTTCTAAGATGCTTCTGCATGAGGCGAGAGCTGGGAATGTGAATATTGGCGCTGTCGATCATGACAAGTTTGAGCAGCATAATTTGGCGCGCCACAGCCTGTTCTCGGGATCTATCGGCCAAAATAAAGCTTCGGCAGTAATAGAAGAAGTAAAAGAGTTTTACGAATTAGATGTTACTTCGGGCTTTCATGCTTATGAGCATAGCATCACTTTTTTTAATGATGAAGTATTTAGGAAATATGATATAATAGTCGATACAACGGCCAGCCAGCAGGTACTGCAGCATTTTGTATTACGCGATCTTCCTGAATCAGTTCAGTATAATCGTTGTGAACTGGTAGATGACGGACAGACGGGACTGCTTTATATTGAAGGGGTTAAACGTAACCCAAGAATTGATGATCTGTCCTTTACGGCCTGTTATTTAGCCAGTAGAGATTCCGATCTGCATATTTGGCGCAGAAATGATGCAACACGGGAACCAACTGTGTTGAATATAGGTCTTGGATGCAATTCGGTGACAACAGTTATGTCTGACGATTTAATTAGTTTTCATGCCGCGGCGTTTTCACAAGTTCTTGGTTCTGCCGGGTATTTGAAGCAAGAAGATTCAGGGCTTTTGTATTTAAGTGTCTCACGAAAAGCTAATGGAATTCCTCAGATCTCCAGCAGGCAGTTTCCTATCAAGCCATTTGATGTTTTTGAATGTGAAGCAGGAAGCGGCTGGAGTATTAGGTTTTTTCCCGGAGTATGCCAGGATCTCAGGAAAATGAGCGAGAAAGCAGGCAAATTAGAGACAGGTGGAGTTTTAATAGGGGTTGCAAATTATAAAACTAAAGTAATACATGTTTTTGAAGCAAGCGGTGAGCCGGAAGGGAGCTACGGAACAGTTGTGGCTTTTACTAGAGGAATAATTGGTCTGCCTGAATTTATAGACCAAATTAAGTATAATACTGGTGAGATAATCGGCTATATAGGAGAATGGCATTCCCATCCGATGAATCTTGAACGGCTTAGCGGGCAGGATTTGGAAACAATTGAAAAATTAAAAGAAATTAATAGAAGGACACCTATTCCTACCTGTGCGGTAATTGTTACGCCGCATAGAATAATACCATTTGTATATGATTGAAAAAAAGAATGTTAAGTATAAATTGGGATTGAGTTTATCCGGAGGTGGCTACAGGGCGTCGGTATATCATTTAGGAACTTTGAAGAAATTAAAAGAACTTGGTCTTTTGGATAAAGTTGACATTATTTCAACGATATCGGGAGGATCCATAACCGGAGCCTATTATGGATTGACCGGAAATAATTTTGAAGAATTTGAGAAAGGGGTGCTTAGCATTGCTAAGAGAAGTATCATACGTGGGATTTTTTTCTCTTTCAGATTTATCTGTATTTTTCTCTTTTTTCTTTCTTTTTTTAGTCTTGTGGTTATGTTGCTTTTCACAGCGTATGCCTGGGTTTCTACAATACTGCTGATAGCTGTTTTTTTTACGGCTTTAAGATTTCAGTTTAAAATCTTTCCAGTCAGTTCCATAATTGACGGCCTGTATTCCCGCTGGTTTTTTGGCGCGAAAACGCTGAAAGATTTTAATTCAACTCCTGTAATAGCCATTAATGCAACAAATGTAGAAACTGGAAGGCCTTTTACGTTTTCTAAGTTTAAAATGAGTGATTCGAGTTACGAATATCCGGAGACAGGAGCAGAAGCCATTAGATTTATTCCTGATGATTTTCCAATTTCCCTGGCAGTTACTGCATCAACCTGTGTCCCATTTGCATTTACCCCGATTTATATTGAGTCTAAGTTTTTTGAAAAAGAAGAGGATTTCCATAAAGTGAAACCCTGTCTGGTGGACGGAGGAGTGTATGATAATCAAGGGATTCATAAGCTCACCCACGGAAACAGCTCATATGTCTGCGATATAGTTATAGTAAGCGATGCGGGAAACATAATGCCCAAGATCAATTCGTTTACAAATGTATTGCAGCTTCTTGTCAGGACTAGTGATATCTTTATGAATAGAATTAAAAATTATCAGATGATACAGCATGTATATGATAATTATAAATTTAATAGAAAATCTGTTGCATACCAGTCACTTGGCTGGGATTTTGACACTTGTCTTAAAGGTTTTATTCAAAACCTGAAAAAAGGCGCCGTTCTTCAGGAAGTTATTGATGCCCATGGAATCAGCAGTGAGGATCTTGCAGAGCAAAATTGGATCTCCATACAGCAGAAGCTTGAAAAGCGTCTGAATTATTCTGAAATTAGTGTGAAACAGCCTTCGGAAGATGAACTGCGGACAGCCCGTTCAGTTTCGACAAATCTTAAGGCGCTAAGTGATGAACAAATCTATGCGTTAATAAAACAGGCCGCATGTCTGACAGAAATTCAAGTTAAGCTTTACTGCCCAGTTTTGTTCGGAAGTTGAAATATAAGTGGCAAGTACTTCAGTCGAAGTTTTCGAAATTCTAAAGAAATAGTTCATTAATAGTAATAGTTTAATAAAGTATACAGTATAATGAAAACATTAAGAATATTTCATTCCGCAGGTCAGGGAGCATTTTACTCAGAAGTTCATCAGAATACAGGTTCAAATTCTGGTTTTACAATAGTATTTGATTTCGGATCCCTGACTCTTAAGGACAAAAAACTCGAATTATTAGTTAGTTCTGCATTTCGTAAAAAACATATAATCGATATTTTATTTATATCACATTTTCACACAGATCATGTTAACGGTCTTGACTTTTTAAAGAAAAATTACCGGATAAAGAAAGTAGTGCTTCCTCTATTGGATGATACAGCCAAAATTCTAATGAAAATCAGCAATTTCATAAATTATGGGATACTTTTTGGGAATTAATTGACAACCCACGCAGTTATTTTGGATCAGGAACAGACATTATATTTGTTAATGCAGTTGTAAATCCTGGCGAAAATTTGGATGGGATCAATCCAGAGAATGTAACAGAAGTTTCGTCACTTGAAAATTATTCTTCTATCGAAAGCGGTACAGTACTGGGAGCAGATATTGCAGCGGATATCGACTGGGCTTTTATTCCTTTTAATTATAAGCAGCGTTCCAGAAAAGCAGAGTTTATTTTGGAGCTGGAAAAAGCTGGACTAGGAGTGAAGCTTTTTGATAAAATTGAAAATATAACAGCTAATAAAGCTTTAATAAGAAAAGCGTATGATAACATTGAGGGGGATCTAAACGAAAATTCTATGATTTTATTTTCGGGAAAAGAGGATGGCCGTATATTGGAATATACCTCTACGAATAAATTTTTACCATTCTTGTTTCACCCAAAATTTTATAAAAGCTGTATTTATTTTGGTGATCTGAACCTGAATGAACCAAATATTGTGAGGGATATTAAGATGAAATTAAAAGGACTTCTGGCTACCACAGGCACAATTCAGGTTCCTCATCACGGTGCGATTAACAATTTTAATAAAGAAATTTTAGATTCAGCACACATTGAATGTGCTGTTTTATCTTTTGGAACAACTAACAGCTTCGGGCATCCCTCATCAACTGTAATTGGAGAATTGGCTCAGAGTGGAGTTTTTTCTATTTGTGTTACTGAAGTTCCAAATTCTAGGTTCATCCAGTTCAGTTAAGCCCGGTAAATCCAACTCGATTAAGTTAAGGTTAAAGCACCTAAGAGCAAAATATGTTCCTAGGTGCTTCTAGTTTTTATTGACGGTAACTTTTGAAGAGCTTCATGGATCATTTAACATAATATTCAAAAATAATAGATTTAACCCTAAAAAAGGTGTAGAATCTGACTCCAGTTTTGAAAGCCATTCTTCAAGCTAAACATCAGATCCGTAAAAATGTTTTCTGCCTAGATGAGAGGATATTTTTACATGTCTGTTAAAAACATCCCTAGTAGTTTCGAACATGCCAATAGTTTTTCCATTGTTTTCAAAAGAAAAAAAACGCTGAAAAAAATGTGGAACGAAGTGCTGGATTTTCGGAATTTGTTTTTTCGGTGCCATTTACATTCTCTTTAATTTTTTTTATAAATTTTAATTTAGTACGTAATCATGACTTAGATTTCTCAAATTATACTTGGCCTATAACGGAGTTAATAGTGTTATATCTTATGAACTTAGTAATTATAAACTATTGATACAATATTATTAAAATTAATATTGTGTTGATTTGTAGTTTGTTATATATTTTTTTATTGTAAATGGCGTTTAATTTAATGAAACATAAAATGATTTTTTATTAACGAGTTCATGTATTAAAAATATTCAGTAGTAAATTCTAACAAGTAAATTAATTATATGAAATCAGCCTATTTATACGTTCGTGTAAGTACGGACGAACAAAAAAGAAAAGGTTACTCCTTGCTGGAGCAAGAAGACAGGCTATTGAAGTATTGTAAATATTACGATATCGAAGTCAAAGGAATTTACCGCGAAGATTACTCAGCCAAGAATTTCAATAGGCCTGAATGGAACCGATTGTTTTCAGAAATCAAAAAGAAATCCTCAGGAGAAGACAAAAATATATTATTTATCAAATGGGATCGATTCAGCCGCAATGTTGAATATGCCTACGAAATGATTGGAAAGCTCCGGAAATACAAAACAACAGCAAAGGCTATTGATCAGCCAATTGATTTTTCTGTGCCGGAAAGCACAGTAATGCTGGCTGTATATTTGGCTGTTCCGGAAGCAGAAAATGCGAGAAGGGCTCAAAACACTTCAAATGGCATTCGTCGGGCGAAGCTGATGGGCAGACATCCTAGTAAGGCACCGTTAGGATTTATCAATTTGACAATGATGGATGGTAAGAAAGGTATTGCTCCTAAAGAGCCTGAAGCCGAAATTATAAAATGGGCTTTTTATCAAGTTGCGAGGAACGATCATAAAATATCCAAAATCATTAAAATAGTCAATGAAAAAGGATTAGTATGCTCAAGATCACACTTTTTTAGGATTTTACATAATCCTGTTTATTGCGGGCTTATACCGGTAACACTTGATTCTGGTAATGAGGGAGTGTAAAAGCATTATACGAGCCATTGATATCTGAGTCATTGTTTAATCAGGTTCAGTCTGTTATCAATACAAGAAGAAGAATTACTGCCAAGAAAGATGATTTACAATCATTATTTTTTCTTAGAAGTTTTTTAATATGCCCTGTTTGTAATCGAAAACTTAGCGGAAGTGTTTCAAAAGGCAGATCAAAAAACTATCCATATTATCATTGTCATAATGGTTGCAGAACAAGAATAAATGCATTATTCCTTAATGACTGTTATTATAACAAGCTTCGACAATTAATGCTCTCAAAGAATGCAGTTGAATTATTTAAAAAAGTTTTGGAAGACCAGAATATAAAAACACAGAAAGCAAGTTATTTATGCACTCAAAAGGTATTGGAGAGGAAAATAAATGAGGAGGAGCTGACTCTTTCTCGTGGCAGAAAATTATTTATAGCTGGAATATTAAAAATTGATGACTACAACCAATTAAGAAAAGAGAATCAAGTCAGCACTAAAAATCTTAAAAAGGAAGTGCATGATATTGCCGTTAAATTAAAAGGGATTGATAGAAAAAATCAAATAGAAGAAAAAGCATTAGTTGAAATCTTTCAAAGATTTTCTGAATTTGAGGCTTCAGATAAAAGACATCTTGTAAATCTTATTCCACCGACGGAAATTAATTTTAAAACAGGAGATCTATCTTTAGGCTTAAATCAAGCATTTTTAAAAATATTGTCAAAAAAAAGAAACCGAAAAAACAATAGAAAAAATGAATTTCATTGAGAAGAATGTTTCAGTAGAGAAAGAAAGCCGTTATTATTCTTTCCAAAAACGGCATTCAGGTAGATGAGAAGGAAGCTAAAATTATTTTGGAATTACTGTATTTAGTATCAAAAAATTACGATAAACCAAAAGAGAAAAAAATCCTATATCCTTAACGGGATTTCGAATCATCGTTCAGCTTCGATTAAATCTCTGATAGCGCCACTTTAAGACTGTTTATTTCAAACAGACTAAGAATTTCCTGTGAAAAAATCGAACCACAAATATTAGGCTGTGAAGGCCTGTAAAATCAATATGTTTAGGCATAAAAAAAGAGACAACTATTTGCTAGTTGTCTCCTTAAGTGATCTAGTTTACAATTTACAAATCATTTTATGAATGATTTAAAGAAATTAGATTATTTTTCTATTGACTTGCAGGATAATTAGTTTTATTTTTTGTTTTGAAGCGGTTTGTATGTATCGTAGGGGTTTAATGTTAAAGAATGTGATTTCAGTAATTTTATATTGGATCAATTTCGAGTATTAAATCAGAATCTTAATTCATTGTTTAAATTAAGATTTAATTCAAGTATTTGACAAAATTAACTATTAGTTTTGAGGTTATTCAGGTCAAAATTTGATGAGTATGTTTGTTAATTAGAATGAAAATCTACTATTTACTGTTCGTCCACTGAATCTAAAAATTGATTTATTTCCTTTTTTTATTTGATTTAATTTTTTACATAATCATTTATAATCTATTCTGGTAAATAAGTTCACAAGCGGTATATCAATTTTAATTCCTGCACTAAATATTGTAGCGTCAAATGTTTTATTATTAATTAATTTTTCCTCAACTAAGGTAGTTTTTAGAGGCAAAAATTTAACGCTACCAAAAATGACAAAAGGAGTATTTTTTATGCTATACATGCCACTTATAGCTGGACTAAAGATTTCTGAAAAGTGCACATCTGGCTCGTAATCTGGAGTAGAAGAAATTAAATAATGGTTAACAATATTCCCTAAATCAATGACATCAATTGTAAACCCCCAGTTATTGTGTTTGGGGTCACTGGTGGTCCATGAAAAAGCGAAACCGATGGGAGCAGTTATACCTGCTGTAAATTGATCCGTCATTGAAGTATCACCATTGGTAAATAGTCCAGATAATTGAGCCCCTACGTAGGCATTAAGGTCAATAGAGTGAGCAACTCTTCTTTTAAGTTTATAAGAGGTGGGAGGTAATGTGGAAAAAACGGTCAACTTGACCACGCTTTTTCAATATAAAGTGACCACCGATTTCGGGTCAAACTGACCACCCCTTTTCAATTTAAACTGACCA